>VFYY01000019.1 GCA_016871375.1 Acidimicrobiia bacterium | reverse complement strand
GCAGATCCTGCTCAGGCACATACGGACGATAGGTTTTCGCCATCGCCGGCAGTGTAGTACATCTGTGGCACCAGCGCGCAGCACGAACAGACACATGTCACAGGCGATTACTCGGACACGCTCCTAGCATCCGGTCGGTTCGCGTCTTCCAATCGACGGGCGCCGCATGCGTCGCCCCTACCTTCCTGACCGGAGCGCAGCGTGTCGGATGACCGCCCGGAATTCGCCGATGTCCGCGAGGCCGAGGGGAAGGAAATCGATCGGCGCCGCCGCGCGTTGAACATCCCCGCGGAGGCGGGCCTGGTCGGGCTCGCGCTGTCGGGCGGCGGCATCAGGTCGGCCACGTTCTGCCTCGGCGTCCTGCAGGCGCTCTCGCAGCACGGCCTGCTGCGCTTTGCCGACTATCTCTCCACGGTCTCGGGCGGCGGGTTCATTGGCGGCTGCGTCAGCGCGCTGCTCAACGACGGCGCCGCGAACGCGGACGCCGGCTTCCCGCTGCGCGCGCGGACGGGCGCTGCCGACACGCCCGCGCTGCTGCACGTCCGCAACAGCGAGAACTACCTGGCGCCCGGCGGGTTCACGGACCGCATGCGCATCCCGGCGCTGCTGCTGCGCGGCGTCATCCTCAACCTGCTGTTCCTGTGCCCCTACCTGCTGCTGGCGGTCAGCGTGACCGAAGCGCTGGTGTTCTGGAACGCGCGGGAAGCGGGGCTGCCGATCTTCTCGCTGCTGCCGCTGGTCGCGCCGGCGATCTACCTGCTGCTGGTCGTGACGTATCCGCTGGTGAGCCGCCGGGTCGGGCGTGCCGCCTGGACCGTGCGCAACCGCTACGAGGCGGCCATGGCGTACGGGTTCATGGCCACGCTCGTCTCGGTCCTGATGTGGCCGTTCTTCGCCCTCGTGGACACGGCGGTCCACCTGACACCGGCCGACCTGCTCGCGATCGTGCAGGGGGCCGTGGACCTGACGTTCTCACTGGCCACGGTGGCGGTCATCGTGGCGGTGGCCGTCGCCTGCGCGCTGTTCCCGAAGGTCGCCGCGCTGGCGCGGCGGCTCGCGCTCCTCGTCGCCGCGGCCACGCCGCTCCTCGTCGTCGGCGCCTACCTCATCTTGTGCGTGCTGCTGATCAACCCGCCGGGGTCCGGCCTGCCGTCCTACGGCTGGAACGTCCTTGGCGTTGCGGTCGCCTGGTTCCTCCTCAACGTCCTCATCGTCAACGTGAACCTCACGTCGGCGCACGGCTTCTATCGCGACCGCCTGAGCCGCGCGTACTTCCTCGAGGGCCAGAAGCTGTCCGGGCTCAACGCCGAGGGCACCACCGCGCCCTATCACCTGCTCAACGTCGCGCTGGATCTCAACGGCACGACCGACGTGAACGTGCGCGGCCGCAACTGCGACTTCTTCGTGTTCAGCAAGCACTTCACGGGCGGCCAGCGCACCGGCTACTGCCGGACGCAGGAGCTCGAGAAGGCGGATCCACACGTCAACCTGGCGACCGCGGTCGCGATTTCGGGCGCGGCCGCGTCGCCGAACGCCGGCGTCACCACGGTGAAGCAGTTGACCGCGCTCATGTCGCTGCTCAACGTGCGCCTCGACTACTGGCTGCCGAACCCGGCGTTGGTGACCGCGGGGCCGCGCGGGCTCCTGCAGCGGCTGCGGCACCGTCTCGGCCCGGGGCCCTCGTATCTGTGGCGCGAGGCGCTCGGGCAGGTGGACAGCCGCGGCCAGTTCGTCAACGTCTCCGACGGCGGCCACATCGAGAACCTGGCCATCTACGAGCTGCTGCGCCGGCGCTGCGGGCTGATCATCGCCGTGGACGGCGAGCAGGACGGCGACATGCAGTTCGACGGCCTGATGAAGCTGCTGCTCTACGCGCGCATCGATCTCGGCATCACCATCGACGTCGATCTCAGCCGCCTGCGCCTCAACCCGTCGCGCCTGAGCGACACGCACTGCGTGGCCGCGCGCATCGACTACGGAGGCGGGGAAGAGGGCATGCTGCTCTACCTCAAGGCGTCGATGACCGGCGACGAGGACGAGAACATGCGGGACTACCGGCGCACGCATCCCGCCTTTCCGCACGAGTCCACGGCCGACCAGTTCTTCGACGAGCGGCAGTTCGAGATGTACCGCGCGCTCGGCTTCCACATCGGCGCGTATGCCGTCGAGCAGCTCGGGAGCAGCCTCGCGCCCGCGGAATTCGCCAGGGTGCGCGAGTTCCTGGCGCTCGAGCTGGCGTGGGGACGCACCGCCTGCGCATGATCGGTCCCGCCAATACCCTGAACTCGGCGTTCATCGCGGTCGTGCACGTCGTGTCGCTCGCGGGCCTTGCCTGGTCCGCCTCCTCTCCACCGCGCTGGCCATCGGTCGCGCTGGCCGTCGTCTGGTACTGGTGCTCGGGCCTCTCGATTACCGGCGGCTACCATCGCCTGTTCTCGCATCGCAGCTACCGCTGCGCGACGCCCGTCTCCCTGTTCTATCTGCTGTTTGGCGCCGCCGCCGTGCAGAACTCCGCGCTGACGTGGGCCTCGGATCACCGCCGTCATCATGCGGACACCGACGGCGACACCGACCCCTACGACGCGCGCCGCGGGCTGTGGTGGTCGCACATCGGGTGGGTCTTCCGCGACGACCCGGCGCGCGACTACGTGAACGTCCGCGACCTGGCGTCGGACCCGCTCGTCGCCTGGCAGCATCGCCATTACGTGACGATTGCGATCGGCATGGCGGCTGTGGTGCCGGGTGTCATCGCGCTCGCCTGGCGCGATCCGCTCGGCGGCGTGCTCTGGTGCGGCTGCATCCGCCTCGTCGCCCAGTACCACTCGACGTTCGCCATCAACTCGATCGCGCACCGCTTCGGGCGCCAGCCGTACTCGGCCGCCACGTCCGCGCGCGACAACGTCCTCGTCGCGCTGCTGACGATGGGCGAGGGGTACCACAACTTCCATCACCAGTTCCCGTCCGACTACCGGAACGGCGTCCGGTGGTTCAACTACGACCCGACGAAATGGCTCGTGAGCGCGCTGTCCACGGTGGGCCTCACGTCGGAGCTGAAGCGCTCGGCGCCCGAGGCCGTGCTCCGCGCGCGCCGCGAGAGGCACCATGTCTGACGTCGTCGCACCCTCGCGCCCCCGCACCCTCGCACCGTCGCACCGCCGCACCGTCGAGTCGCTGCTCGAACGCGCCGACGTGCGCACCGACGGGGCGCGTCCGTGGGACATCACCGTTCACAACGAGCGCTTCTACGGCCGCGTCCTGGCCGACGCCGACCTGGGTCTCGGCGAGTCCTACATGGACGGCGACTGGGACTGCGCGCAGCTCGACGAGCTGTCGGCGCACCTCTTTCGCGCGGATCTCGACCGCGTGTCGCCGCGTCCCGTGGACGTCGTCAACGCGCTGGTGGCGAGGGTGCTGACCCGCCAGACGCAGCGTCAGGTCCATCGGCACGTCGCGCCGCATTACAACCTCGGCAACGACCTGTTCGAGGCGATGCTCGACACGCGCCACATGGCCTACACGTGCGCCTACTGGCGCGCGGGCGCGCAGACGCTGGAGGAGGCGCAGGAGGCCAAGCTGGATCTGGTGTGCCGCAAGCTCACGCTGCAGCCCGGCATGCGCCTGCTGGAGATCGGCTGCGGGTGGGGCGGCCTCGCGAAGTTCGCCGCCGAGCGCTACGGCGTCTCCGTCAGCGGCGTCACGCTCTCGAAGGAGCAGGCGTCGCTCGGCAACGCGCGGGCGAAAGGCCTGCCCGTGGACCTGCGCGTCATGGACTACCGCGACGTGACGGGCGAGTTCGACCGCGTGGTGTCGATCGGCTGCCTCGAGCACATCGGGCACAGGAACCACCGGCGGTTCTTCGAGACGATTGCCGCGCGGCTCGCCCGCGGCGGACACGCCGTGGTGCATTCGATCGGCGTCTGCAAGACCGAGTACCGTGCCGGCCGCTTCCTCGACACGTACGTGTTCCCGCTCGTGAACCTGCCGTCGATCGCGCAGATCGGCCGCGCCATCGACGGGCTGTTCATCCTCGACGACGCGCACAACATCGGGCTGGACTACGACCGCACGCTGATGGAGTGGAACGTGCGGTTCCAGGCGGCGTGGCCGGAGCTCAAAGCGCGCTACGAGTCGATGCTGGACGGCCGCTTCAAGCGGATGTTCGAGTTCTACCTGCTGACGTCGGCGGGCTTCGTCCGCTCGCGGCGCGCGCAGGTGTGGCAGATGGTGCTCACGCCGCCTGGCACGCCGCAGCCGGCCGCGCGCCATTGGTAGGGGGTCACATGGGCTGGTCGATCGGTCACGTGTCAATCCCGGTGGGTGATGTCACCGTCATGGGTCCGCTGCTGAGCGGGACGCTCACGCCGGAGTGGTCGTTCCTCGGCGTCGAGCTGCTGGTCTACGTGTTCGCGTATCTCTGTCTCCGCGACGCGATGCAGACCGGCCGCGCCTACGTGGCGGCGTTCTTCGCGACGATCCTGTTCACGCTGATCGTCGAGTCGCTGCTGTCAGCCAATACGAAGGTGTACGAGTACCCCGCGCAGTCGTTCCTGATCCAGGTCATCAACGTGCCGCTGTGGGTGCCCGTGGGCTGGGCGTTCATCCTCTATGCGGTGATGGCGACGAGCACGCTCCTCGGCGTGCCGATCCACGTGGCGGCGCTGATCGACGCCTTCCTCGCGCTCAACCTCGACCTGACGCTCGACCCCGTTGCGATCCACCGCGGCTGGTGGACCTGGCATGCGATGGAGAACTATCCGTACGCGACCGACTACTTCGGGATCCCGGTGATCAACTTCATGGGCTGGTTCGTGATCGTCGCGGCGTTCTCGTTCTTCGTCCGCCTCGGGCGGACGAAGGTCCCGCCCGGCAGCCGGGGAGTCGCCGGCGACGTCGTGCCGCCGCTGCTGGCGGTCATCCCGGCGCTCGTGACGGTGATGGCCTACCAGCTCATCGGCATGTACATGATGGAGCGTTCCGGCGTGCAGTACAACGGCGCGCTCTGGTCCACCATCGTCCTGCTCGTGTGCGCGTTCATCGCCACGCGCCACATCAGGCGGTTCCGCCGCGACGCGCCGTTCCGCAAGCTGTTCGTAACCGTGCCGCTCGCCTTCCACGGCTACTTCTTCGCGCTGCTGTTCGTCACGCGCGCCAAGCCGATCCCGCCCGCCGTCGGCGGCGAGTGGCTGTTCGTCACCGTGGCGGAGCTGGCGATCTTCTTCCCGGTGGTCGCCGCGCTCGGCCTGGTGCTGTACTTCTGGCCCTACATCGACGACCTCGCGGTCCCCGGCCCGCCGGCGGTGAAGAAGGAAGCGGCCCGCACTTAGTTGGTGGTTGGTAGTTGGCAGGCCAGACGTGTTCGATCGTAGTGTTCGATCGTAGGGGCCGACTTCAGTCGGCCCTTTCGACGTACGTAGGGGCCGACTTCAGTCGGCCCTTTCGACGTACGTCGTGTCCGGCTTCAGCCGGACCACGCGCTACCAGTCGACGTTCATGCGGCGGGTGAGGTCGGCAAATCGCGGGTCTGAGCGGAGCTCGTCGAGCGCGGGGTTGACGGCGCAGAAGGAGATCCAGCTGTCGCGCTCCTCGGCGGCCGTGAAGAGCGACTCGAAGGCGCCTTCGACGTCACGCAGCCCGAGCTGCACGAGCGACATGAAATAGGGCGCCACGTACTGGCGCGTGCTGCGCTCGCGCATGTCGGCGAGGGTCTGCGCCGCCTCGCGGTCGCGGCCGCTGAGCGCATACGCCGCCCCGAGCGATCCTTCGATGAACGCGTTGGCGGGGGAGAGCGCCCGCGCGATCTCCAGGTGTTCGATCGCCTCGTCGGGCCGGGTGGTGGCGCGGTACGTCTCCGCCAGGCTCCAGTGCGTCCACCAGTAGTTCGGCTCCAGCTCCAGCGTCGCCTTGCAGAGCTGCTCGGCCTCCTGGTAGCGCCGCGCCAGGTAGAAGCCGTACGCGCAGATGGCCCTCATCACCATCGAGAGGGGATCGAGCTCCACGCCCCGGCGCAGCATCTCGAGCCCCTCCTCGGTGCGGCGCAGCCCCATCAGATAGGTGCCGTAGCGCAGGTGCGTCGGGACGTCGCCCGGGCTCAGCTCCAGCGCGCGCTTGAACTCGCGCTCGGCGCCCTCGCGATCGAGATCGAGGAGCTGGATGCCCCAGCCGAGCGTCGAGTGGGCGGCCGCCAGCTTCTCGTCCAGCGAGACGGCCTTGCGCGCGGTCGCCAGCGCGCCGGGGAAGACGTCGCGGGGCCGCTTGAAGCCGTAGACGCCGAGGAGGAGGTACGTGTCGGCGAGGACGGCATAGGGCGGCGCGAACGTCGGGTCCTGCGTGACCGCGGTGTTGAACCACTCGATCGCCTTCGCAAACCCCTCGCCGGTGCGCATGTTCCAGAAGTGCAGCCCCTTGAGGAAGGCCTCGTACACCGCGGGCGCCACGGCCGGCGCCGCCTTGATCTGGCTGTTCTCGCCAGGGGTCATGGCGGCGTGCACCTCGTGCGCGATCGCGCGCGCCAGCTCCTCCTGCAGCGCGAAGATGTCGTCGATCTTCTTGGTGTAGCTCTGCGCCCACACGCTGACGTCGGATTCCGCGTTGATCAGCTGCGCGTTCACGCGCACCTGCTCCCCGATGCGCAGCACCGACCCCTCGACGATCGCCTTGACGCGCAGCTCGTGCGCGATGGCGGCGAGCGGCCGGTCCGACCCCTTGTGCCGCATCGCGGACGTGCGTGAAATGACCTTGAGCGCGCGGATCTTCGCCAGGTCGTTGATGAGCGCCTCCGTGAGCCCGTCGGAGAAGTACTCCTGACCCGGATCGCCCGAGAGGTTGCGCAGCGGCAGCACCGCAATCGAGTCCAGTACGTCGGGCGCCGGCGCGGGCGCCGGCGGCGCCGTGGACGGCGGCACGCTGACGGCCGCCTCCGTGCGCGTCACCTGCTCGAGCGCCGCGCGGACGTCCGCCGCCGTCTGGTAGCGGTCCTGCGCGTCCTTTTCGAGGCAGCGCAGGATGATCTGCACCACCTCGACCGGAATGTGCGACGGCAGGTCCGGCGGATCGTCGGCCAGGATCGCGGAGCTGACTTCGAACGCCGTCCGCCCGGTGAACGGGACGACGCCGGCGGACATCTCGAACAGGCAGACGCCGAGCGCCCAGATGTCGCTCGCCACGCTGGCCGGGTCGCCGCGGAGCTGCTCCGGCGCCATGTAGGCCAGCGTTCCCGCCATCGACAGCGCCTGGCTGACGTCGCTCGACAGCGTCATCGCCTCCGCCGGCACCACGCGGCGGTGCACGGCAAGGCCGAAGTCGAGGATCTTCACGCGGTGATCGCCGGTGATCATCACGTTGGCCGGCTTCAGGTCGCGGTGCACGATGTCGTGCGTGTGCGCGTAGGCGAGGCCGTCGGCGATCTGCAGCGCGTACGGCACGAGGTGCTTGCCGAGCACGCCTTTCGGCTTCAGCAGGCTCGAGAGGCTGTGCCCCTCGACGAACTCCATGACGATGAAGATCTGGCCGGAGTGCTCGGCGACCTGGTGGATGGTGCAGATGTTCGGATGGTTCAGCGACGCGGCAATGCGCGCCTCGCGCATCAGCCGGTGGCCGTCGGTGTCATCGGTATCCGGCGAGACGGCCTTGATCGCCACCTGGCGCCGCAGCTTGGAGTCTTCGGCCAGGAAGACCTGGCCCATGCCTCCCTTGCCGAGGAACCGTTGTACGGAAAACGAGGGAAGGGTGGGCAGCTCCATGGGTCGGGAGGCGGGAAGTGTACTACGCGCTGTCGGCGGGCGAGATATTACCGCGCTTCCGCGAGCTCCTGTACACCGGAGTCCGCATCCCTCCACAGCTCCAGGAAGCGCGCGTGCTCGACCGCCGCGGTGCGCGGATCCGACGCGCGTGCCGCGAGGCGCGCGCCTGCGAGCACGAACCGTGGATCGGCGACGTCGGTCCACGGCGACGCGATGTCGGGCTCGGCGAGACGGCGATCGAACGGCACGTTGTCGTTCAGCGCGACGACGATGGGCACGATGCTGAAGCTCGGAGGCACTCGATACTCGCCGGCACGCAACGCCGCGTCGGCGTCCGCGAGCTCCCCCCGGCCAGCGCGATCTCGCCGCCTGGCGGCGCAACTCCTTGTAGACAAGCGGGATCAGCTGGTCGCCGGCCGCGCGGTCGCCCGCACTCCAGGCCTAAAGCACACCGGTCAGATCAGCGCCAGCCGAGCCCACCATTCAGATAGTCACGACAACCCGTCCCGGTGCGAACGGGCTGCCGATTGTCGTCCTTACAAGGACGACGTCGTCGTCCGCGCGCCCTCGCGGACGGCCTTCAGCGCCATCCGCTCCTCGCGGTTCGGGTCGTTCGCCACACGGATGTCGTTGCCCAGCACCATCGTCGGGTAGCTCTGCGTGTTGAACGCCGGCCAGTTCGGGATTGCCGGGTTGTTCGGGTTGCCGGTGCGCGCGAACGCCGCATAGGTGGCGCTCATGGCGTGCGCCAGCGCGTAGCGATCGTTGCCGGAGCCCGTCATCGACGAGGCGACGTCCACGTTATAGAAGGCGAACGGGATGTCGAGCGTGTGGTACGACTTCATCTGGCCGTTGTGCACCGGCGAGCGCCAGTTGAAGTAGTAGAGGAACGCCGGCGCCTTCCCCTGCGCGGCCTTGAGCTCCGCCAGTGACTGCGCGTTGGCGCGCCGCGTGTTGTCGCTGTTCATGAT
This sequence comes from Acidimicrobiia bacterium, assembly GCA_016871375.1. Taxonomy (GTDB): domain Bacteria; phylum Acidobacteriota; class Vicinamibacteria; order Vicinamibacterales; family UBA2999; genus VFYY01. The sequence continues at coordinate 28,357 of VFYY01000019.1, read as the reverse complement.
CAGCCACACGTCGGTGTTGCTGATCCCGGGACGGGTCTTCCGGTACAGCTGCACCAGCTCGTTGGCCCTGGCGGCGTCGTCGCGGACGATGCGGCGCACCCGCGTCATCATCTCGGTGTCGGACATCTCGAGCGGTGGCGGCGGATCGTTCCAGCCGTCCTCGGTTTCCGTGGACCCCATCATGAACGGCACGTCCGCCGAGTACTCGGGCGCGGTCGGCGACCACTGGTCGCGCGGCAGCGACTTGCCGTCGGTGACCGGACCGCCGGCGAGCCCCTGGATGCGCGGCTCGCTGAAGTAGGCGGCCTGCAGCTTCTCCCACGGCATCTGCTGGAGCTGGTCGAGCTGGTTGCGGTTGAGTCCCAGCCTGGCGAGGAACTGCTCGGTGGCGCGCGTGGCCGCGTCGCGCGTCTGGCCGCGGAACGCCGAGCCGCTCATCGCGATCGCGCGGTGGAACAGGCCCTTCGCCGACGGCATCGCCATCAGCGTGGACACCTTGCCGCCGCCGCCGGACTGGCCGAACACGGTCACGTTGTTCGGGTTGCCGCCGAAGTTGGCGATGTTGTCCTTGATCCACGCCAGCACGGCGACGATGTCCTGCATGCCGACGTTGCTGGAGTTCGCCCACTTCTCGCCGCCGATGTCGGCGAGGTGCAGGAAGCCGAACAGGTTCAGCCGGTGGTTCACGCCCACGACGACGACGTCTTCCTTGCGGGCGAGGTTCGTCCCGTCGTAGAGCAGCCAGTTGCCCGAGCCGCCCGAGAAGCCGCCGCCGTGCAGCCACACCATCACGGGGCGGCCTGCCCCGAGCCCCGTCGAGGGGTTCGCGCGGCCCAGGCCGGGCGTGTAGACGTTGACCGACAGGCAGTCTTCGCCCATCGGCTCGCGCCGGTCCATGGCGAAGACTTCCGAGATCGGCCCGTCGGGATCCTGCGGCGCGCGCTCTTTCACCTGCACCGTATCGCGGACGCCGGTCCACGGCGTCAGCTTCGTGGGTGGCATGAACCGGTTGGCGCCGGCGGTGGACCCGGCGTAGGGCACGCCGTAGAACTGGTTCACGCCAAACCGGACGACGCCACGGACGCGTCCGGCCGTCGTGTCAACGGCCGCGGTGTTCGCGAGGCCGCGGACGTCCTGCGCCGCGGCCGGTGAGAAGCGGCCGCCGGCCAGCAGTCCAGCCGCCGCCATGGAGCTGTAGCCAAGGAATGCGCGTCGATTCAGATATGTCATAGCGCGGGATTTTACATAAAACCCGCGCGGCAGGTTATCGCGACGGAAGAGTCGTGTCGCGAGAGACCTCCCGGACGAGCTCGGCGACGCCGCGCGGCTGCTCGTTCCACGCGATATCGGCCTGCGCGATGATGCCGGTGCAGCAGCCCTGCTCGTCCACGACCGGCACCCGCCGGCTGACAGGGATTTCGCCGCAGTCGTTCTGCACCATCAGCTTCGCGACCTGATCAAGGGTCATGTCGGGCGTGCAACAGGCCGGATCGGGGGTCACCACGTCACGCGGGTACTTTGGCATCGGCATGCTCCTCCAGAGGATGCGCGCATGAGTGCAAGCGGTAGACCAGCAACGCCCAACGTCCAACTTCCAATTCCCGAGACGTCTTGGGCGTTGGGAGCTGGGCGTTGGGAGTTACGATGAGCTCGCCCATGGAGCCCATTCAGTCGTTGTGGATCGGCGATCGCCTCTCGCGCGTCGAGGCGCTGTCGATCCGATCGTTTCTCGCCAACGGCCATCCGTATCACCTGTACGCGTACGAAGATCTGGATGGCGTGCCCGACGGCGCCACCGTCTTCGACGCGAATGCGATCGTGCCCCGGCGGTACATCTTCAGGACCGCGGGCTCGCTGTCGATCTTCTCGGACTGGTTCCGGCAGGAGCTGTTGTTTCAGCGCGGCGGCTACTGGGCGGATCTCGACCTCGTCTGCCTGAAGCCGCTCGATTTCGACGAGCCGATCGTGCTCGGCAAGGTCGATTGCTCGCGCGTCTCGAATGCGCTGATGCGGTTTCCGGCCGGCCACGCGGTGACGCGGCAGCTCGCCGACGTCAGCCGCGAGCCGAACATGGTGGTGCCGTTCGACAGCGCGCGGGATCGCCGGCGGAAGCTGGTGCGGAAGTACCTGCTGGGCAACCGCCGCAGCAACGTGGAATGGGGCGAAGCGTCAGGGCCGAGCGGGATGACGCGGATGGTGAAGCATCACGGGCTCTGGACGCTCGCCAAGCCCTATTACTACTTCCACCCGGTGCATTTTTCGTTCTGGGCGTGCGCCTTCGACACCACGTTCGAGGAGGGGCTCGACTTCTTCGCGTCGAGTTACACCATCCATCTGTGGAACGAGAAGATCCGCCGCGCGGCGCGGAACAAGGACGGCCCGTTCAACCCGGGGTCGCTGATTCAGCGCCTGATGGAGAAGTACCGCGTCACGTAGAGCGCCGTGGCGACGGCCAGGACCAGCGCGGTGACCGTCAGCTCGCGCGCGGTGGCCGTGGAGAGAATCCACAGGATCACGCCGCCGCCGGCAATCGGCCACAGCCAGGGCAGCACCGGCCTGAACGGCTCGGCATCCGTGCGGACGTCGCGGCGCGTGAGCTCCAGCGCCGCCGCGCACGAGAGCAGGTAGAGCAGCAGCAGGCCGACGTTCGAGATGATCGCCAGCGCCTGGAAGGTGCTGGTGCTGGCGAAGATCGTCGCCAGCACGGCGTGCGTCCAGATGGCCACCGACGGCGTGCGCCTGGCCGGATGGATGGACGCGAGCGCGCGTGGCAGGAAGCCGTCGCGGGCGATCGCGTACAGGCTGCGCGGGCTGCTGAGCATGTCGCCGCTCACGTAGCCGAACATCGAGCAGACGGCCCCGGCCAGCATCAGCGTGCGGCCGGCGTTGCCGAGGAAGCGGCTCGCGCCCTCCGCCAGCGGCGCTTCGGTCGAGCTGGCGAGCGCATCGCCAGAAACGCCCTGCGCCACGAGCTGAATGGCAATGTAGAGGGCGGTGGTCGTGGCGAGCGCGAGGAACACGGCCCGCGGCACGGTGCCGGCCGGATGGCGCACCTCGCCGCTTGGCGCAATCGCGACTTCCACACCGGAATACGCAAAGATGAGCAGCAGCACGCTGCGCCCGACCGCGTCCGCATCGGGCCAGGTATCGAGCATCCACGCGCCGGGGCTCACGAAGAACACGCCGGCGCCGACAAACACCAGCAGCGGCACCAGCTTGACGGCCGTCATCGTCTCGATCACGCGGGCGCCGGCCGTCACCCCGCGCGCGTTCACCGCGGCCAGCGCGCCGAAGATGGCAATCAGGACCGCGACGCGCACGGGCCTCTGCCCAAGCACCGGCGCCAGCGTCGCGCTCTGATCGATCAGCGCCGCCGCGACGCCCGCCACCGCCAGCAGTCCTGTCAGCCATTGGAGGACACCGGCGAGGTACCCGACATAGCTGCCGAACGCGACCTCGACGTACGCGTAGATGCCGCCCGTGATGGAAATCCGGCTCCCCGCCGTGGCGATCGTCGTCACCACGAGGCCCATGAGGGCGGCGCAGACGAGAAAGGAAAGCGGAGCCGCCGCGCCCATGCCCTGCGACACGAGCGCCGGGAGTACGAAAATGCCGGCGCCGACTGTCGTGTTGATGATGGCCGCCGTCAGCTGGCGGACGCCCAGGGCGCGAACGAGGGCGGCCTCGCCGCGGGGTTGTGCGGTGGTGATAACGATGGTGCGGAGTCTACCCTGTCTGTCTGCCGGAACGGCTTGGCGCCGTTCCTTCCTGTCGAGGTGGCTATTCGCAGGCGCCGCGCACGGTCTCGAGCTGCAGCGCCGCTTCTGGAGAGACGTCCCGGCATTTCCGGACGCGCCCGAGGTTGCGTTGCATGGAAATCACGGTGCGGACAGCCGATTCGCAGCCACTGCACAAGTCGAGCAGCGAGGCGACGAGCCCTTCGATCTCGGTGTGGGGGACCTCCCGGGGCCTGACGGGGAATGGCCCGACCAGGGCGATGGATGCAGAGCGGGACGGGGTGGCCATTCGGAAGTTCCTCCACCCCGTCCTCGTGCAATCCAGGGGCCGTCCGCCTTCGCCGGGCTTCGGCGAGACAGGTTATGTCGTCTTCACGTGCTTGTTGAAGTGATCCAGCGTGCGGGTCCACGCCAGCGCCGCCGCGTCCTTGTCGTAGCGCGGCGTCGTGTCGTTGAAGAACCCGTGCATCGTTCCCGGATAGAAGAACGCCTGGTGCGGGATCTTGTTCGCCTTGAGCGCCGCCTCGTAGGCCGGCCACCCGGCGTTGATCCGCTCGTCGCTCTCCGCGTAGTGAATCAGCAGCGGCGCCTTGATCTTCGGCACATCCTCGGCGCGCGGCTGTCCGCCGTAGAACGGCGAGCTGGCGGCGAGGTCCGCCCCGAGCTGCACGGCGAACTGGTTGGCGATGCCGCCGCCGAAGCAGAAGCCGGTGACGCCGATGCGGCCGGTGCTGTCCGGACGGCCCTTCAGGTAGCGCGCGGTGGCGAGGAAGTCGGCCAGCATCTTCGGCTGTTCGAGCTTCCGCTGCATCTCCACGCCTACCTCATCGGTGCCCGGATACCCACCGAGCGACGTCAGGGCGTCAGGCCCCGCCGCCATGAACCCGGCGAGCGCGAACCGGCGGACGATGTCCTGGGTGTGGGGGTTGAGCCCGCGGTTCTCGTGGATGACGACGATGCCGGGGAGACGGCCGGTGGCGTTGGCCGGGCGCGCGACGTACGCCTTGATCATGCCGTAGCCGTCCGGTGACTTCACTTCGACCGTCTCGGTCTTGATGCGGGTGTCGTTCGGCTGAATCTGGGTCTGCGCCTCGCCGTACTTCGGCGCCAGCGCCTCGAGGATCCCCACCGCGGTGATGCCGCCGACCGCGTACTTCGCGGTCCCGTCGAGAAAGCCGCGGCGGTCGATCAGGCCGTGGACATACTTGTCGAACAGCTTCCAGACTTCGGGATGGAGCTCTTTCGGATTGACTTGAGTCATGCGCATGACCTCTCGTTAGTAGGCAGTAGGCAGAAAACGGGAGCATAGCATGGCTCGATTTCTGCTGAATCACTAGGGGTGCGGATGAGCGATTTCCCGACCGACGCCGTGCTCGCACAGGTCAGCCACAGGCCGTGGCCGATGCCGGACGAGCCGTGGATCATGACGCAGAGCTGGCACGATCTGCTCTTCGCGCACTGGCCCGTGGCACCCGACACGCTTCGCGAGCTGGTCCCGCCCGGGCTCGAGCTCGAGCTCTTCGACCGGCGCGCGTGGCTCGGTGTGATCCCGTTCCACATGTCGAACGTGGCGCCGCGCGGCGTGCCGTCGCTCCCGTGGGTCTCGGCATTCCCGGAGCTCAACGTCCGCACGTACGTGCGCGTCGGGGACAAGCCGGGCATCTACTTCTTCAGCCTGGATCCGGGGAACCCGCTCGCAGTCATGGTCGCGCGCGCGCTGTTCCACCTGCCGTACTTCTCGGCGGTGATGGATGTGGAGCATCGCGACGGCTACGAGTACTACGCCAGCATCCGCGAGAACACGATGGCCGACGCAAGCGGCATTCGCCTGCCCTCCATGGCGCCGGTGCTGCACTTCGCGCGAAGGCAGGACATGGTTGCCTTCGCGCTCGCTCGGGTTGCGTAGGCCTCGGGCCTCAGGCTCAAGGCCGCAGGGCTGTCTCAGGAAACAGGCCAAGACGATGGGCGACAGTTCAGCGTCCGCGTTCGAGTGAGCTCACCAGTCCGTTTAGCATCCGGCCGATTTCCTGCGCGTTCGCGATCAACGCTTCCGCGTCTGCTTCGCTGACGATGTCGATCTTTCGTCCAACAAGAAGCTGCGACTCGAGCTCTGCGCCGGATGCGTGCGCCGTCCAGAGGTGCTGAATGTACGACGCCGTCGAATGGCGGCTGAAGCCCTCAGCCACATTCGATGGCATCGACAGCGCCGACTTGCGGAGCTGATATCCGAGCACTGCCTGTTCCTGCCGCGGGAACCCACGCGCAACGAAGTGGCATCTGACCGCGAGGTCGATTGACTTCTGCCACACGAGCAGGTCGCGGAATGAAGTGATCTTTGTCATGCACCTGACAGGTGCATGCAGGTTGCCGCAACAGAATGCGCGTGAATTGCGCGTAGACAGTCAAAATGTTGCAGTTTCTGCACTGGGTTTTCGCGCGCTGCCGCTGCAAAAACCGCGTACGTCAGCCCTGAGGCCTGATCCCTGAGACAGCCCTGAGGCCTGAGGCCTGTGGCCTTGGGCCTACAATGTCGCGGTGATTCGCTTTCGCGCCTACCGGGTCGCCAGCGAGAACGACGGCGTCCGCGGCCGCGTCGTGGACGCGACGCTCGACGAGCTGAGCGCCGGCGATGTCGTCATCGCCGCCGAGTACTCGAGCGTCAACTTCAAGGACATGCGCGTGGCGACGGGCACCTATCGCGCGCCCGTCAGCTTCCCGCGCATTCCCGGGATCGACGTCGCGGGCACGGTGGCCGAGAGCCGCGACGCGCGGTTCCGCGCCGGCGACCGCGTGCTCGTCACCGGGTACGACCTGGGCGTCGGCCACGACGGCGGCTACGCGGGCGTCGTGCGCGTTCCCGCAGACTGGGTGGTCAAGGTGCCGGACGCGTTCACCACGTTCGAGATCATGGCGCTCGGCACCGCCGGCTTCACGGCCGCGCTCTGCGTCATCGATCTCGAGCGCAACGGCCTGAGGCCCTCGGATGCGCCCGTTGCCGTGACGGGCGCGACCGGCGGCGTGGGCAGCATTGCCATCGACATCCTGGCGCGCCTCGGCTACCGGGTGACCGCGGTGACCCGGAAGGCATCCGAGCGCGCCTACCTGCAGTCGCTCGGCGCCGCGGCCGTCATCGCGCCAGAGGATCTCGACACGGGCAAGGGCCCCGTGGGCCACGGCACGTGGGCCGGCGCAGTCGATGCCGTCGGCGGATCCGTGCTGGCCGCTTTGACGCGCACGCTCAAGTACGGCGCCGCCGTCGCCAACTGCGGGCTGACCGGCGGCGCGGAGATCAACCTCACCGTCCTGCCGTTCATCCTGCGCGGCATCAAGCTGCTCGGGATCGACTCGGTGCAACTCCCGATGGCGCCGCGCCTGGAGGCCTGGCGCCGGCTGGCGACCGACATGAAGCCGGCGCACCTGCACACCATCGCCCGCGAGATCCGGCTCGAGGATCTCGACGCCACGTTTTCAGCGCTGAATCAGGGGACGTTTCGCGGAAGAGCGGTCGTGAGGGTCGGTTGAAGCCGGCGGCCGGCAGCCGGCAGCCGGCAGAAAAACCACTGCCCGCTGCCTGCTGCCAGCTGCCTGCTATCAGAGTCGAACTGCGCGCCGATCTTGAAGAAGCGCGGCTGCAGGATGCTGGTCGGCACGAGGAACGTGTTGCCGGCCGCGCCCTGCACGAAGTTCGGGTTCAGCGTCAGGATCGTGTTCGAGTTGGTCGCGTTGTAGAGATCCAGGCTGATCATCGTTCGCGTGCCGGCAAACCGCAGCAGCTTCGCGAAGCGCACGTCGAGCTGGCTGAGGCCCCTCTCGAACACCTGGCCCGGCTCGACGAGGTTGACGGTCATGAACGGCTGGTTGCCCGCGATCGGGCGTCCCAGCGACGACTGCACGGTCGCCGCCGGCGCGTTCCAGTTGCCCGACACTTCCGGACCAGGCAGGAACTGATACGTCCCGGACACCTGCACGTCGATCCGCGGCACGGTGTAGGTGGCGAAGCCCTTCACCTGCGTCTGCCAGATCGAGTTGTACGCGCAGTAGGGCAGCATGCCCTGGTTCGAGGGCGACGACGCGTTGGTCAGCGACCAGTTGGTCGCGGACGTCGAGCCGAACGCCGCTTCCGGCACGTCGTCGAGGACGTCGCAGAAGTCGCGTGAGATCCGGCCGGTGCTGGTGCCGAACTGGGCGGTGATGCCGTTGGCGAGCCGCGCGTTGACGCTGACGTCCACGCCGTTCCAGTGGTCGATCATCTTGCCGATGGTGTCGGACGGGACCATCAGGTTGTTGGTCTAGCCGAACCGCGCGGCGCTGACGTTCATCAGCCCGCGGATCGTCTGGCCGCCGCCGCCCGGCAGCCGCGAGTCGGTCGGTGCGGTGACGCTGAACGAGTTGAAGTCGGCCGCCGAGACGGCGAGGTTGTCCTGCACGGCGAAGTTGCCGTACCACCGCCGGAAGTAGCCCACGTCCACCGAGACCCGGGGCAGCACTTCGTGCTGCACGCCGGCCGAGAGCTCCCAGTTGTAGAACCGGTTGCCGAAGCCGGTCAGCAGATCCGGCGAATAACGGGTCGCCGGCAGCGGGCTGCCGAACGCCAGGTTGCTCGACGGGCCGCACTCGCCGTTGGCCGTCGGCGCGATCAGGTCGCAGTCGGGAACGAAGTTGCGGTTGGCGTCGTTCCACGTGCGGTTCGTGTTGTCGGCGAGCAGGCCGATCGGGTTGGGCCCGCTCGTCAGGAAGCCGGTCGTGCCGAGCCCCTGCAGGTACTTGTTGAGGCTCGCCTTGATGGCCGTCTTCCCGGTGCCGAAGACGTCATAGGCGATCTGGGTCTTCGGCGTCAGGTCCCGCAGGTTGACGTTCTTCTGCGTCGGGAACGTCAGGCTCCGCGCCGGCGTGAACGTCGTCGGCCCGAGCGGCTGCTCCGGGAAGCTGCTGATGAAATTGTCGTAGCGGACGCCGTACGAGACGGTCAGGCGGTCGATCGTCCACTTGTCCTGCACGAACAGCCCGAGGTCGTGGTCCACGTTCACGCGCTGCTTGTTGGGCAGCGCGCGCAGCGTGACCTGGTTCGGCACGCCGTTGGTGAAGCGGTACTGCAGGTTGTTCAGCAGGTAGCTCTCGTTGGTGTGGCGGCCGACCGCGTCGTTGGCGCCGAACTTGATGGCGTGCGAGCCGGTGATGTACGACACGTGGAAGCGCCAGTGGAAGTTCTCGTTCCACGAGTTGTTGTAGTTGCCGGCGGCGCGGCCGCGGTACGCCAGGTTCGGGATCACGCCCAGCCCGGGCACGTTGGCGGCGGTGTCGATGACGCCGATCATGCGCGGGTCGAGCGTGAAGCCCTTCTCCTGCAGGTGCATGTTGCCCCACCGCTCCACCCGGTGAATGCCGCTGGCCTCGATGAGCACCCGGTTCGTCACCGGCGAGGTCCAGTCGAGGAGCACCACGCGCTGTGTGGGGAAGCGGCGGTCGGTGCCCGCCTCGGGCATGACGATGTTCGGGCCCTGCGGGCCGAGCGCGTCGTGACAGCCGCAGAAGTCCTGCTGGGTGTACGTCAGGCCGAGCTTGTTCTTCGGCGTGAGCTGCACGGTGAACCGGCCTTGCGCATCGAGCCACTGCTTCTGCAGCGACGCCGGCTGGCTCAGGTCGGGCTCGTAGTTCCAGACCGCCGGGTTGTTCGCGTTCTTGTTGTAGAACGCGCCGGGCGCGAACAGGTACGCCCCCTGCCACCGGCCGCTGAGGTAGAACCACACCTTGTCGCGCTTGAGCGGTCCGCCGAAGCCCGGGTTGAAGTCCCAGTTCTGATCGACCGTGCCGGCGTTGGCGAGCGCGCGGTTGCGCGCCAGCAGGTCGCCGTCCACGTTGGTCGTCTGCATCGCGTCGTTGGCGAAGTTGCCGAACAGCGTGCCGTGGTACTCGTTGCCGCCCTCGCGCGCGATGAAGTTGATGCGGACGCCGCCGGTCGGCAGTTCCGCGCTGACCGACGCCGTATCGAACACCATCTCCTGCAGCCCGGTCGCATTCGGGATGGCGCCGCCGCCCCAGCCGCCGCCGATCATCGAGCTGAGGGAGACGCCGTTCATCATGAAGCGCTGGTCTTCGGTGCGGCCGCCGTGCGCGACGAGCGCGCGCGTCTCGGGACCGAGCGCGCCGCCCACGTCCTGGTTCGCGAGGCCGCCGGTCGAGATGGTGACGCCGGGCACGAGCACGCCGAAGCTGAACATGTTGCGTCCGGTCGGCAGCTGGCTGATCACCTCGGTGTCCATGACGCGCTGGCGCGTCGTGCTCTGGACGTCGACGATGGGCGCCTCGCCCGAGACGGTGATCGTCTCTTCCAGTGTGCCCACCCGCATTTCGGCGTCCACGCTGGCGGTGAACGAGCCGGTGAGCTGGATGCCTTCGCGCTTGACCACGTTGAAGCCGGTCAGGGTGAAGGTGACGGTGTAGGCGCCGGGCCGGAGCGCTTCGATGCGGTAAACGCCGTTGCCGTCGGTCACGGCGGTCCGGACCTTCTCGAGGAGCGCCGCGCTCGACGCTTCCACGGTGACGCCGGGCAACACGGCGCCCGACGTGTCACGCACGACGCCGGCAATCGACGCCTGCGCGAACGCCGCGGCTGGCAGGAGCACCAGACCGAGCAGCAGGGCGCCCGTTCTTGCGAGTGCACGCATGTATCTGCCTCCCTGGACGTAGATGGTGGTGCGCGTGGACGTGCGGATGTTGCGCCTGTTACGCGATTTTTGCAATGCCTGACTCATAACCGGCATTTATTCCGGATCGCTCATAGCCCACGGGCCAGCGACGGCCGGAAGACCGGGTCGTCGGCCCGCCAGGGCGTCCGGCAGGGGAGCCCGCCCTCGTACAGGCGCAGGTTGTCCTGCAGCCGTGCGGCGGCCGCGGCCCCTCCTTCCCGGCCGGCGCGGGCAATCGCGTCGCGCTGCCAGCGCGCAGCCCCGGCGTAGCGGCCGGTTTCCGCCAGCGCCATCGCCATGCTCTCCGCGATCGTGGAGCTCGGAGACTGACTGGACAGCGGCTCGAGCAGCCGCAGCGCCTGCGCGCCGTCGCGGACCTGTGGGTCGGGGGCCGCCGCGAGGAGGCGTCCGAGCGCGTGCACCAGCCCCGGCTGCTGGCCGTGCGCGCGGACCGCGTCGCTCAAGGCCTCGCGCGCCTCGCGGTACCGCTCCAGCCGGACGAGCGCCATCGCGTAGCCGAAGCGGGCCTGGCTGGAGTTCGGGTCGGCGCTGACGACGGCGAGGTAGTGCGGGAGCGAGGCCTCGACGCGGCCGCTGCCGCGCAGCATCTCGGCCAGGCTGAAGCGGGCGTCCACCAACGCCGGGTCGTAGGCGACGGCGGCCGTCAGCCGCTCGATCGCGGCGTCGGCGCGGCCGCGCCCGGCGTGCAGCACGCCCAGCGTGAAGTGTGCCCGCGCGTAGCCGGGCGACAGCTCGATGGCGCGCTCGAACGCCGACTGCGCCTGCGCGAGGTCGCCGCTCAGGTAGAGCGCGGTGCCGAGGTTCAGGTACAGCGACGGGTCCGACGGCGCGCGCTCCAGCCCCGCGCGAAACGCGGCAATCGCGTTCGGCCAGTCGCGGCGATCCATGGCGCGCGTGCCGCGCACTTCGTGGTCGATCGCGGTGCCGAGCAGCGCGCCGATCTCCTCGAGGAGCGGGTCGGCGGGCAGCAGCTCGACGTCCTTCCACAGCTTCAGATGCGCGTCGGCTTCGGCGGAGCGGCCCAGCGCGCGCTGCGCCATCGCGAGCGGGTAGTGCGCCTGCACCGCGCCGGGGTCCACGCGGAGCGCCGCCTGCAGGTGCGTGGTGGCCTGGAGGAAGTCGCGGCGGGCGATCGCCGCGCGCCCCAGCTCGAACAGGGCGGCCGCGGACCGCGGCTGCAGCGCCACGGCGCGCTCCAGCAGGGGCGCGGCCGTCTCGGGCCGGCCCTGGTCCACGTACAGCCGTCCGAGCCACACCAGCGTCGGCACGTCATCCGGCTGCAGCGTCCTCGCCTGCTCGAAGTACGTCGTCGCCTCGTCGGGCGCCTGCTGCAGGCGCTGCACGTGCGCGAGGTAGTACGGCCAGCGCCTGTCGGTGGGCGCCAGCGCCTGCGCGTTGAGAAACGCGGTTTCGGCATCGGTCAGCAGCTGCGCCGCCATCAGCAGCTTGCCGAGCTCGCCGTAGCCGGCGGCGCCGGGGACGGCGGTCACCGACGCGTGGCGATCTTGAATGCGCGTGCGGACAGCCGGATCGAGCTTGGCTAGATCGGGCAGCGTGATGGTGCGCGGTTCCGCGCGCGGCGCTGGATCAGCAGGCCGCTGCTCGGGCGCAGGACTGCTGCATGCGATCGTGGCAACGGCGATCGCGACAAGCGTGGTCCGGCTGAAGCCGGACACTACGTACGCGGCGCACGGTCGCGAGCAGTAAGTAGTGTCCGCCTTCAGGCGGACCAAGGTGGACGAGCGGACGGGGCGTGTGTTCACCTGCCGGTCCCCTGCGTCAGCGTCGTCCAGCGGTCGGCCATGACGCTGTCCCACGTCTCGCTGCGGCCGTCGGGCCAGTCCACCCGCACACGCAGGGAACCGGCGCTGTCGCCGAGCCCGATGAGTATCCGCGGATCGCTGGCCGACGCGTAGCTGCCGTCCGTGTGCGCGCGGCGGACACGCCGCGATCCGTCGGGGAGCTCGATCGTGGCGCGTGCCCCGGGCGCGCCGCGCGGCCCGGTCGCGGGCCTGAGCTCGAGTCCCAGCCAGTGCTGCGCGTTGCCGCGGTGGTTGACGAGCAGGCTGAGGGGGCCGTCGTTGTTCGAGACGACCACGTCGGTGTCGCCGTCGTTGTCGATGTCGCCGACCGCCGCGCCGCGGCCGACCGACGTGCCCTCGAACGCGGGCCCGGCGGCGGCCGTCGCGTCCTCGAAGCGTCCGCCGCGGGTGTTGCGGAAGAGCTGCTTGCGTTGATCCAGTGGAAACGTGTCGCCGGCGCGTGCCAGCGCCTCGAGGACGTGGATGTGCCCGTTCACCGTGAGCAGGTCGAGCCATCCGTCGTTGTCGGCGTCGAGCCAGGCGGCGCCGAACCCTGTGTAGGGGAGCGTCGCCACCGTGAGGCCGGCTGGCGTGCTGCGGTCCTCGAACACGCCGCCGCCCGTGTCCACGTACAGCGCGTGTCCTTCGCCGGCGATGTTGGTGACGATCAGGTCGTCGTCGCCGTCGTTGTCGAAGTCGGCCGCGTCCACGCCCATGCTGCCTTCGCTGCGCCCGTCGCCGCTGACGGCCACGCCGGACGGCAGCGCCGTGTCCGTGAACGTGCCGTTGCGCTGGTTGAGCCACAGCAGGTTCGGCGTGCCGTCGTTGGCCACGTAGAGGTCGGGCCAGCCGTCGCGGTTCACGTCGGTGGCGAGGACGCCGAGCGCCGGCGCCGTCTGCCGCGCGATGCCCGCGCGCGCGGTGACGTCCTCGAACCGTCCGCCGCCGCGGTTGCGGTACAGGCGATCCGCCGCCGGCCGGTACGTGCCCGGCGCGCAGTAGTCCGGCTGACCGGTGGCGCTGAAGCACGGCGTGTCGGTCTCCACGCTGTAGAGCAGGTAGTTGCCGACGTAGAGGTCGAGCCAGCCGTCGCGATCGTAGTCAACGAACGCCGCCGACACGCCCCATCCGTCGCCGGCGGCACCGCTGGCGCGCGAGACGTCTTCGAAGGCGCCCGTGCCCGTGTTGCGCAGAAGCACGGCGCGCCCGAGACCGGTGCGATAGAGATCGACCCAGCCGTCGTTGTCCACGTCGCCGGTGGCGACGCCCATCCCGTACCCCTGCGGGCGGATGCCGGCGGCATCGGTGACGTCGGTGAACCGCAGCGTGCGGGTGCCGTCGGCGCTGCTCGTGAGGTCGTTGCGAAACAGGCGGTCGCCGCGCGGGTCTGCCGCGGCGCCCGCGCCGAGCCTGCCGCCCTGCACGGCGTACACATCGAGGTCGCCGTCGTTGTCGTAGTCGAGGAGCGCCACGCCGGAGCCCATGATCTCGGCCAGGTAGAAGCGCCCCGACATGCCGTTGACGTGCGCGAACTCGAGGCCGGAGGCGCGCGCCTCGTCGGTGAACCACGGCTGCGCAGGCCCCTCGACGCCGCTCGGGGCAGGCGCCTCAGGCGCCGGCCGGCAGGCGGCTGCAGCGAGCGCGGCGAGCGCGAGCGGAAACAGGAAGAGGGTCTTCAGGCGGATCGTGCGGGTGTTTCCGAGTGCTTGAAGTGATCCCTGATCGCGGCGATGAGGCCGGCGGCCGGAGGCGTGAGGTAGCGGCCGCGCAGCGTGATGAGGCCGACGGTGACGGCAATCGACGGCGCGGTCAGCACGGCCGGGTGAAAGTCGCGCCACGGCTTCGCGGGCACGGCGCCCGCCGGGATGATGCCGAGCCCCGCGCCGGACCGGACGTAGCGCACGACGCTCTCGAACCGCGTCACCGTCAGCCGGTGGCGCAGCGTGAAGCCCGCCGTCGCCGCGGCGCCGTCCACGATCCGCCGCGTGAAGGAGTCGGGCGGCAGCGAGACGAGGTCCTCGTCCTGGATGTCGGCGAGGCGCACCTTGGCCGCGCGCTGGCGGGCGAGCGGATGCGCGAGCGGGCACATGATGTACAGCGGCTCGCGGCGCAGCGTGATGCTCTGCAGGGTGTCGGGCAGCGTGTCCACGTAGCCGACGCCGAAATCGGCGACCCCGCTGCGGACGTCCTCGACGGTGTCGGGCTGGCGGCCCTCGCGGATGCGCACCTCGATCTGCGGCCGCGTCTCGCGGTAGGCGGAGAGGATCCCGGGGAACGGGTGATACGCGAACGCCGAATAGGTGGAGACGATCACCTGGCCGCGCTGCTCGCTGGCCACGTCGCGCATGTTGCGCATCGTGATCTGCAGGTCGTTGAGCACGCGCTCGGCGACGGCCACGAACTCACGGCCGGCCGGCGTGATCTCGACGCGCCGCGTGCTGCGCGCGAACAGCGTCACGCCCAGCGTCTTCTCGATGTGCTTCAACGTGCGGGTCAGGGCGGGCTGGGACGTCTTGAGGTGCGCTGCCGCGGCCACGAAGCTGCCGTATTCGGCGAGCACCATGACCGCGAGCAGCTCCCTCGCGCGGATATCGGGGACGTTGGACACATCCATCGGCGTCCCCTTCCCCGTCAGAACACGTACTTGAGCGCGAACTGCAGGATGCGCGGATCCTGGACAGCCGTCACGCGCCCGAACGTGGCGCTGCTCACGTTGGTGAAGGCGGCGGGCAGCGGATCGGTCGCCGGCCGCACCGCGTTGGTCAGGTTGAACGCCTCGAGGCGCGCCTCGAGGCGGTGCGTGCCCACGGCGAAGACCCGCGACACGGCCGCGTCGAGGCCCCAGTCGGCGAACCCGTTGAACGCGAAGAAGCCGGTGTTGCCATAGCTGCCGAGCGCGGGCGCGGCAAAGGCCGCCCGGTCGAAGTACTGCGAGCCGAGCCTGCCGGACGAATCGAGGATGACGCCGGGGCGGACCTGATCTGCCGTCTGCCCGCCCAGTCCCGTCAGCGCGCGATCGGCGCCAGAGGTAATGGTCAGCGGCGCGCCCGACGACACCCGGTAGATCATCGACAGGCGCCAGTTGGACGCCACCGTCCGCAGCGCGCGATGCTCGAACTGCGGCGCCGCCGCCACGCCGGTCAGGTTGAAGAGGTGCCGGCGGTCGGCCGCGCATGGCCCACGGTCCTTCGTCTCCACGTTGTGGAACGTCTGGTTCGGGTTCGACACCCCGACATTGACCCGGTCGCTCCTGCACGTCGACAGCGTGTAGTTGGCGTTCAGATTCACGCCGGCCACGGATCCGCGCACCGACGTGAGCAGGCCGTGATAGCGCGACGTGCTGTCCGAGCGGTACTCGTCGATGTTGGCGAAGAGGGCCGCATCACGCAGCAGCGCCGGATTGTGCTGGGCCGCCCACAGGCGCAGCTCCCGCCGCTGGTTGATGTTGGTCGCCTGGTTGCACGGCGTGTAGGGCACGCCCTCGAGCACGCACGTGTTGGGCCCCGTGAAGAGCGACGGATGCGACGCGGGCGTCAGGATCCGCGAGGGGTTGACCGCCGTCGTGTTCCACAGCGCGTTCGTCAGGCTGCCGAGATAGCTGGTCGACACCAGCCACCGGTCGCGTATCTGCTGCTGCAGGCCGAGGTTCCACGACTGCACGTACGTCATGTCGAGGTCCTGGCTGAACGGGATGAAGACCGACCCCGGCGCGAAGAGCGGGGTGGTGCGCCAGTCGAACGGGAACGGATTGCCGCCCGGCAGGCCCGCCCACGGCTGATCGAGCGTGCCCGTCCGGTGGATGATGTCCGCCGCCCAGGGCGACACGTTGTTCGAGTTGAGCAGCGACTGCAGCTCGATGACGTCGTACGCGACGCCGTAACTGCCGCGGATGGCCGTCCGCCCCTGGCCGCCCGGGTCCCACGCGGCGGCGAGGCGCGGGGCGAACTTGTTCCACTTGGCCGGAATCCCCGAGTGGCCCTCGAAGTCGGCCGGCCCGGAGCCGTCGGGACGCTGGCTCGGATACGCGAAGCCGGCCGGGGCGTTCGGGAACACCGCGCTCCGGCGGCCCGCCTTGAAGTCGTCCACGTCGAAGCGGTAGACGCGGATCCCGCCGTACTCGTTCTCCATCCAGACCATCGGGATGTAGGGCTCGTAGCGCAGCCCGAGGTTCAGCGTCAGCTCGTTGTTCACACGCCACGTGTCCTGCGCGTACAGCCCGAGGTAGTGCTGGTACGGGCTGAGCGTGCTCGGCATCGACTGCCGCATCTCCGTGATGCGACCGAGGAGGAAATCCCCCATCGCATTGCCGGTGTTGTTGGCGGAGAACGTGATGCCGCCCACGCCACGCGTGTGCGCCAGCGACACGACGTCCGCGCGGCCCCACGTGCCGCCGAGGCTGAGCTGATGCGCGCCGCGCGTCAGACTCAGGTCGTTGCTGAGCTGATACTGGTTCTGCCTCATTTCCCGCTTCGCGGTCGGGCCGCTGCCGAGCGCAAAGTGGCCGGGCACGCTCATCACGAAGTGTCCGGGCACCGACGTCCACATGTTGATGCCCACGTCGGCCGGATCGAAGAACCGCGCGCCGGCCTTGTTCACGCCGAGGCGGTTGTACGCGAACCGCGCGGAGTTCACCGTGTTGGTGGTCACCACCCACGTGTTGCCGAGCACGATCGAGTCGTGCCGGTCGTCGAAGCCGCTGCCGGTCGACGACAGCAGGTTCGCGCCCTCCTGGTACGGAACCCCCTGGTTGTGGCTCGTCCCCATGTAGCGGCCGAAGATCGAGTGGGTGAGGGCCTGCTGGAAGTCGACGCGGGCGACGATTTGCCGGTCGTGGCGCTCGATCGGATCGCCCCACCGGACCTGGCCGCACGGGTCGGTCGTCGCGGGCAGGCGTGCGGCGAGCGCGCGCGCCGCCGCGCTGTAGCGCGAGGGGTCCACGCGCCCATCGGCAAAGTCGGTGTCGCGCCAGACCGGGCGGTAGCACTGGTTGAAGGCGGTCCAGTCGCCGCTCAGCATGGCGGCGGTCGGGACAATCGACAGCGTGTCGGAGGGCCGCTGGTCGAGGATCGTGCTCTGGTAGCCGCCGAAGAAGAACAGCCGGTTCGACACGATCGGTCCGCCGATCGTGAACCCGGGCTGGTTCCGTTTCAGCCCGTCGTCACGCGTCGCGTCCGCCTTCCGCGCGTTGAACGCGGCGTCGCGCGCGAACCAGAAGAGGTCGCCGTGGAACTGGTTGGTGCCCGAGCGCGTCACCGCGTTGACCGAGGCGCCCGAGGCCCGGCCGGTGCCCGCTTCCTGTGCGCTCGTGCTGACGCGGAATTCCTGCAGCGAATCGGGAAACGGCATCGGCATGCCGGTCTGATCGAACCGGTTCGTGTGCTCGGCGCCGTCGAGCATGTACGCGACGCCGAAGCGCTGGCCGCCGGCCACGGCGATGTTCACGCCGGTCGCCATCCCCCAGCTCGGCGACTGTCCGACGGTCACCGCGGCGCCCGCGAGGTTGATGAGCGACGTCACGTTGCGGGCCGGCAGCGGCAGCTCCAGGATGCGCTCCCGCTCGACGACCGTCGCCACGCCCATGCTGCGCGTCTCCACCGCGATGTCGGAGGGCCGCGCCACGACGGTGATGGCCTCGTTGATCTCGCCGATGGCGAGCACCGGGTCGACGACGAGGCGCGCGTTCACCTGCAGCGTGATGCCGCCCTGTACGAACGTGCGGAATCCGGGCAGCATCGCCTCGAGGCGGTACGGACCCAGGGGAAGGCTGGGCAGCGTGAACGTGCCGGTCTCGTTCGTCACCGCGGATCGGACAATGCCGGTGTCCGTCTGCGTGACGGTCACGTCGACGCCGGGCAGCACCGCGCCGCTCGAGTCCGTGACCCGACCGCTGATCTGCCCGGTCGGCGCCTGGGCCACCGCACGTCCGGACAGCGTCGCGAGAAGCAGGGTCCCCGCGAGTAGAATCCTCACCGAAACGACCTTCGTCATGAAACCTCCTGCCGGTATGAAACGGCCTGCGCCGCGGGATAATGGCCGCGCCGCCGGTAGATTGCAAGTACATTCATAAGCGGCGCGGAATTATCGGCGTAATCGAATTGACGTTGAAATAAATCGCCGTGACGGGGCATTATTCCGTCCCGCCGCCAATCGGGGAGGACATCATGGCCAATCTCGTCAGGGGCATCCACCACATCACCGTCTGCGCGAGTGGTGCCCAGGAAGACATCGATTTCATGACGAAAGTCGTCGGGCAGCGTCTGATCAAGCAGACGGTGCTGTTCGACGGCCGCTACGCCCACTACCACCTCTATTACGCGAACGCGAACGCCGAGGTGGGGTCGGTCTACACCACGTTCCCGTTCAAGCGCGTGCCCGGGCGGACCGGCTCGGGCCAGATTCAGTCCACCGCGTATTCGGTGCCGAAGGGCTCGCTGAGTTTCTGGAAGGACCACTTCGCGCGCCACAACATCGAGAACAGCGGCGTGCAGGAGCGGCTCGGCCAGAAGTTCATCCGCTTCAAGCACCCGTCGGGCCTCCTCCTCGAGGTCGTCGAGAACGCCGCCGACGTCCGCGCCGGGTGGACGACGCACGAGATCAGCGCGGACGTGGCGAACCGCGGCTTCTACGGGCCGGTGCTGTCGATCCGCGAGCTCTCCGAGATGGAGCGCTTCCTCACCGACGCGCTCGGCTTCCGGAAGACCGGCAGCGAGGGCCCGTACCACCAGTTCGAGGTGGCCGAGGGCGGCGCGATGCGGACGCTCGTGCTGCACCACGAGCCCGACAAGAACCAGGGGAGCTGGGGCTTCGGCGCCGGCACGGGACACCACGTCGCGCTCGAAGTGGACAGCGACGAGGCGCTCGCCGAGCAGAAGGGCCTGTACGAGGAGCTCGGCTACACCGACTGCTCCGAGATCAAGGACCGCAACTACTTCCACTCCATCTACACGCGCTCGCCCGGCGGCGTGCTCGTCGAGTGCGCGGCGACGGCCGAGGGCGGCTTCACGCGCGACGAGCCGTGGGAGGAGCTCGGCACGAGCCTGCTGCTGCCGCCGTGGTTCGAGGCGCAGCGCGCGACGATCGAGCAGATGCTCGATCCGATCACGGTGCCGGAGGAGAACCAGCCGTCGGCGGCCGGCGTGGCCGCGCGCGCGGCGACGATCGAGCGCAGCGGCAGCTCGACGACCGCAACCGCGCGATCGGGCGCGGCGGCGTCGCGCCGGACCGACGCGACCTTCATCGGCGGCGACAAGTAGGGGCGGCGCATGCGTCGCCCGTCGATCGTGGCGTCCCTCGTCGCGGGAGTGCTGTGCGTCAGCGCCCCCGCGTACGCGCAGGCGGACCTCTCGGGCATCTGGCAGCCGCGCTTCCACGAGGATCAACCCGAGCGCCTGCCGGGCCCCGAGCTCGGCGACTACCTCGGCCTGCCGATCACCGAAGGCGCGCGCAAGTGGGCGGAGAGCTGGGACCCGTCGCGGCTCACCGTGCCCGAGCACCAGTGCCAGGTGCACATCTCGCCCTACATCTACCGCGGCCCGATGAACGTCCGCATCTGGGAAGAGAAGGACCCCAGGACGCAGGAGATCGTCGCCATCAAGCAGTACATCAGCACCTACGAGCAGACGCGCACGATCTGGATGGACGGCCGGCCGCATCCCTCGCCGAACACGCCGCACACGTGGATGGGGTTCTCCACGGGCCGGTGGGAAGGCGACATGCTGACGGTGACGACCACGCACATCAAGCAGGGGTGGGTCCGCCGCAACGGGCTGCCGCAGAGCGACCGCACGACGATGACCGAGCGCTTCATCCGGACCGGCAACGTCATGACGCACGTCACGGTCGTGCGCGATCCGGTCTACCTGACCGAGCCGCTCGTGAAGAGCCAGAACTTCGTGCTCAGCCTGCGCGAGCTGCCGCAGCAGAACTGGCTGTGGGTCTGCCTGCCGGTGGTCGAGGTGGCCGACCGGCCCTCCGAGGCGCAGGACGTCCCCGCCTATTTCCCGGGTGAGAACCCCTTCCTCGCCGAGACGCGCAAACGGCGCGGCCTGCCGGAGGAGGCGCTCCGCGGCGGCGCCGAGACGATGTACCCGGAGTTCCAGCAGAAGCTGAGGGGCAGACGGTGACGCGCGCGTATCTTGCGTTGGGACTCGTGGCACTCGCCGGGCTGGCGGCGGCGCAGCAGCAGAATTTCGACAGCGTCCAGATCGAGACCGTCCAGGTTCGGCCGAACATCCACATGCTGGTCGGCGCCGGCAGCAACGTCACCGTGCACACCGGCGAGGACGGCGTGCTCGTCGTCGACACGCAGTTCGCGCCGATGAGCGACAAGATTCTCGCGGCCGTGCGCGCGCTCTCCGACAAGCCGATCCGCTTCGTGGTGAACACGCACATGCACCCCGACCACATCGGCGGCAACGAGCGCATCGCGAGCGCGGGCGGCACGCGCGCCGGCGGGAACGTCTTCGGCGACATCGGCAACGCGGCGCGCAACCGCGCCGAGATCGTCGCGCACGAGAACG
This sequence comes from Acidimicrobiia bacterium, assembly GCA_016871375.1. Classification (GTDB taxonomy): domain Bacteria; phylum Acidobacteriota; class Vicinamibacteria; order Vicinamibacterales; family UBA2999; genus VFYY01. Next base: position 7,592 of record VFYY01000019.1, on the reverse strand, counting down.
TCCTCAAGCGCCTCAGCTTCCCGGGCACCGCCACGCCGGCGCCGCAGGGCGCCTGGCCGACGGTGACCTTCTTCGGCGATCAGCGCGACATGCTGTTCAACGGCGAGGCCGTGCAGATGTTCCACCAGCCGGCGGCGCACACCGACGGCGACATCCTGGTCTTCTTCCGCCGCTCCGACGTCCTCAGCACGGGCGACGTGTTCGTCACCACGACGTATCCCTACATCGACGTCGCCGGCGGCGGGCACGTCAACGGCATCATCGCCGCCCTCAACCGCATCATCGGCATCGCCGTGCCGAGCAACGTCGAGGAGGGCGGCACGCTGATCATCCCCGGGCACGGCCGGGTGACCGACGAGTGGGAAGTGGTCGAGTACCGCGACATGGTCACGATCATCCGCGACCGCATCCAGACGATGATCACGCGCGGCATGACGATCGAGCAGGTCAAGGCCGCGCGGCCGACGATCGACTACGACGCGCGCTTCGGTGCCGACAGCGGCTTCTGGACGACGACGATGTTCGTCGAGACGGTGTATCGGAATCTTACGGCGAAGTCATGATGATCCCGTCTTGCGATCACAGGCCACGGAGACACGGAGTCACGGAGTGGATTCTTCTGCTCTGTGTCTCTGTGGCTCTGTGGCCCGTCTCAGGGTCTGCCCAGCGCGGCGGCGGGCCGCCCGTGCCTCCGCCCACGCCTCGCGCCGCATCGCCGGTGGATCTCACGGGCACGTGGGTCTCGGTCGTCACCGAAGACTGGCGCTGGCGCATGGTGACGCCCGCCAAGGGCGACACCTCGAGCGTGCCGGTGAACGACGCGGGCCGCAAGGCCGCGGCGGCGTGGGATCCCGCGACCGACGGCTCGTGTCTCGCCTACGGCGCTGCCGCGCTCATGCGGATGCCGGGACGGCTGCGCATCTCGTGGGAGAACGACACGACGCTGAAAATCGAGAGCGATGCCGGGCAGCAGACGCGACGGCTGCACTTCGACGCGGCGCGCCCGGCGCCTGCCGAGCGCACGCTGCAGGGGCACTCGGTCGCCGAGTGGGAGCGTCCGCCCGCCGGCCGGGGCGCGGCCCCGCCGCTCCGCTGGGCGCCGCTGCGCGTCAACACGAGGAACCTCCGCGCGGCGTGGCTGCGCAGGAACGGCGTGCCCTCCAGCGAGAACGCCGTGCTGACCGAGTACTTCCTCTTCCACAACGAGGGGAACGCGGGCGACTGGCTGACGGTGACGACGATCGTCGAGGACCCGACGTACCTCGTGCAGCCGTTCATCACCAGCTCGGACTTCAAGAGGGAGCCCGACGGCTCCAAGTTCGCCCCGAGCCCGTGCAGGAGCTAGAGCGGTTTCTGAAACGTCGTAGTGTCCGGCTCTAGCCGGACCACGTTGATCGGCACCGCCGTGTGTGGTCCGGCTAAAGCCGGACACTACGAAGAAGTCGAAACCGCGCTAGCGGAGCAGACGGAGGCAACGGGTTCACACGGAGAACCGGAGGAGCGGAGGATCTTCCGTACGGTTCTCCGTCCCTCCGGTTCTCCGTGAATCCGTTCACTCCGTCGTCTTCGTTTCCTTCGGCACCTGGGCGAGCAGGCGCAGTCCGCCGAGGCTGCCGCGCTCGAACAGGCGCTGCACGGTGGTGAAGAAGCCTTCGAGCGTCGCGTAGGTCTCGATGCCGTGCACGCGCACGTGCCGGTCGGCCGCCGCCTTCCACGCCGCGGCGCGCTCGGCGCAGAACGCGCCCCACGGCCCGCTCATCTCGCTCATCTCGACGACGGTGAACCCCGCGGCGTTGACCTCGCGCTGGTACTCCTCCACGCCGGTCATCGTCACCCCGTACAGCACGTGCTTCACGTCGGCGACGTCATCGCCCTTGAACGGGGCGCGTGCGTAGAGGTCCTCGACGTAGAGCCAGCCGCCCGGGCGGAGCGCCTGCCTGAGGCGCTCGAGGAGGCGCGGCCGATCGGGGATGTGATGAATCGCCAGCCAGCTCACGACCGCGTCGAAGCTGGGGTCGGGAAACGGGTAGCTGAGTGCGTCGCCGAGCACGTGCGTGACCGTGCCGGCCAGCCCGGCGCGGCGCGTGAGGTCGGACGCGATGGTGTGCATCTCGTCCTGGATGTCGAGCGCGGTCACGTGACAGCCGACCGTGTGCGCCAGGAAGCGGGCCGGGCCGCCGAGGCCCGAGCCGATCTCGAGCACGCGGCTCTCGGACGTGAGCTGGAGCGTCTCCGCGGCGTGCGTCACCGCGTCGGTGCCGTGGTAGTGGATCTGGTCGAACGGGAAGAGCTGCTCGGGCGTCAGCGGGGCGCCGGCCGCGACGCCCGCCTCCGCCAGCTCGTTGTAGATGCGATGGAGGTTGACGTACAGGGGCATGGCGCCCAGGCCATCGCGTGCCCCCATCAGGTGCGCGCCGCCGCCATCGCGCGGAAGCGCTCCCGCGCCGCCGCCAGTCGCTCCTTCGCGTTCGGGATGCGCATCACGAGCTGCTCGAGCTGCAGCAGGTACTGCGGCTGGCCCGCGCGTGCCCGGTGCTCGGCCAGGAACGGCTCCACCTTGCAGAAGACGACGATGTGCTCGCCGTTGGCGTCGTTGAACATCTTCTCGTCGATGGCGCCGTTGTTGACGAAGGAGGCGGCCATGTCCCAGAAGGACGTCACCATGCGGTAGGCCGCGCTGTGCTCGCTGCGGAGCACGGCGCCGACGTCGTCGGCGCTGTCGGGATTGAAGGTCACGAACCACGTGCGCGCCTGGCGCATCGTCGGCTCGCGGCGCATGTCGTACAGCTTCAGGAGGAGATCCGCGCTCTCGTAGGGTGAAGACATGCCGCGATTATCTCCGATCAGTCAGTCCGACAATCGTGTTGGTGCACAGGGCGTGTTCCGACATCTTTGTCGATCCGTTGCGGACAAGACCCGCGAAAACAGGCTGGAACACGCGCCTTCAGCCGCCATGCAGTGGAATGCTCAGGCGCCTTTGGATCTTGGATCTCGGATCTTGGAGCTTGTGCCTTGATATCTTCTGAGGAGTGCGGGAGGTCCTGCTCATAAGCGTCGCTGCCATCGCCGGCGCGATGAATTCGGTCGCCGGCGGCGGCACGCTGATTTCCTTTCCCACGCTCATCTGGCTCGGCGTGCCATCGATTCCAGCCAATGCCACCAACGCGGTGGCGTTGTGGCCGGGATCGCTCGGCAGCGTGTGGGGCTACCGCCGCGAGATGCGCGGGCTCGACACGCGCGTCTGGGCGCTGGTCGTGCCGAGCGTCATCGGCGGGCTGGCCGGCGCGGTGCTGCTGTACCGGACGCCCACCGACGTCTTCGACCGGCTCGTGCCGGTGCTCATCCTGTTCGCGACGGTCCTGTTCATGGTGCAGGAGCCGCTGCAGCGCCGGTTCAACCTGGCGCCGTATCACGAGGCCCGCTCGCACTGGTTCTCGTGGGTGATGTTCTTCCAGCTCCTCGTCGGCATCTACGGCGGCTACTTCGGCGCGGGCATCGGCATCCTGATGCTCGCCGCGCTGAGCGTCATGGGCCACACCGACATCCACCAGATGAACGGCATCAAGAACGTGCTGGCGGTGGCGGTCAACGCGGTGGCCTCGGCCTACTTCGTCGTCAGCGGCCTGGTCGTCTGGTCGGACGCGCTCGTGATGGCGGCCGGCGCCGTGCTCGGCGGCGTCGGCGGCGCCGGCATCGCCCGGCGCATCGGAAGGACCGCCGTGCGGCGGATGGTCGTCGTCATCGGCTTCGCGATGGCCGTGTCGCTTATGCTTAGGCTGTGACCGCGTCTCCGGGCGAACAGGTCGCCGTGTCCCGCTTCGTCGAGTTCACGCGCGCCGGGTGGGCGCGCCTGAGCGACGCCACGCCGCTGCCGCTGACCGAGCCGCAGCTCCGGCAGGTGATCGGGCCCACCGAGCGCATGTCGCTCGACGAGGTGGCCGACGTCTACCTGCCGCTCTCGCGCCTGCTGAACCTGTACGTCGCAGCGGGGCACCGGCTGCACGAGGCGGCGGCGACGTTCCTCGGCGCCGCGACCCCGCGCGTGCCCTACGTGATCGGCATTGCCGGGAGCGTGGCGGTGGGGAAGAGCGCCATCGCGCGCGTGCTGCAGGCGCTGCTCGCGCGCTGGCCGACCCATCCCGCCGTCGATCTGGTCACGACCGACGGGTTCCTGCTGCCGCGCACCGAGCTCGAGGCGCGCGGGCTGATGGAGCGCAAGGGGTTCCCCGAGAGCTACGACCAGCGGCGGCTGGTGCGCTTCATGGCGGACCTGAAGTCCGGCGCCGAGGAAGTCAGCGCGCCGGTGTATTCCCATCTCGCCTACGACATCGTGCCCGGCGAGTACCAGGTGGTCCGCCAGCCCGACATCGTCCTCGTCGAGGGGCTGAACGTGCTGCAGACCGGCAGCGGCCCGTCGACGTTCGTGTCCGACTTCTTCGACTTCTCGATCTACGTGGACGCCAACGAGGGCGACATCGAACAGTGGTACGTCGAGCGCTTCCTCGCGCTGCGGGAGACCCTGTTCAGGAACCCGTCCTCGTATTTCCACCGCTACGCGTCGCTGACGACGGATGAAGCGGCCGCCACCGCGCGCTCGATCTGGCGGTCGATCAACCTCGTGAACCTGCGGCAGAACGTGCTGCCCACGCGCGAGCGCGCCCACCTGATCCTGGAGAAGGGGCGCGACCACGCCGTGCGCCGCGTCCGCCTCAGGAAGCTTTAGGCAGCGACGCGCCTGGCGGCTGTCGCCGCTGCCACGCGCGCCAGGCCGCGACGCCGATCGCGGTCAGCCGGACCTTCCAGCGTGAGTAGCCCGCCCTGCTCGCCCTGGGAGATCGCTTCCGTCCGTGGCCGGACTCTGGTGTTGGAAGGGAGAACAACTCATCGTTCTCCGTTCTCCATTCCTCTTATCCAGTCCGCCACCTTTCGAAACGCTTCGCCGCGATGCGCGATGGCGAGCTTCTCGGCTTCGGTGACTTCACCAAGCGTGGCGTTGTAGGGCGGATAGTAGAGAATCGGGTCGTAGCCGAAGCCGCCGCTGCCGCGCGGCTCCGGCGCCACCTCACCCTCAACGGTTCCTGACGTTTCGTGCACGATGCGTCCGTCACGGGCGATGGCCACCGCGCAGATGAACCGCGCTGTGCGCGCACGCCCCGGCCGTTCCGCCAGCCGCCTGTAGATTTCCCGGAACCGTTCCGGGTAGGACGCCTCGGGACGAAGAAAGCGCGCGGAGCGGACGCCAGGCTCGCCGTCGAGCGCGTCGATCACCAGGCCCGAGTCCTCGGCGACCGTGCAGGCGCCGTCAGGCGCGTAGGCGTCGTAGGAGAGCGCTTTCAGCCGGGCGTTGTCGCGAAACGTCTCTCCGGTTTCCTCAGGTTCGGGCACGGACGCGACGTCCTGCAGGCTGAGGATGTCGACAGCGACGCCGGCCAGGATGTGCCGGATCTCGCGCAGCTTGTCGCGGTTGGTAGTGGCGATGAAGAGGCGCAGACCCTTGACCCTTGACCTTTGACCTACTTCCTGTCCAGGAACTGACCGACGAAGCCGCGCTGGAGCGCGATGAGCTGGCGGATGCCCGTGTCGCCGAGGTCGAGCAGGCGGTTGAGCGCCTCGCGGCCGAAGGGCAGCGCTTCCGCCGTGCCCTGGAGCTCGATGTAGAGTCCCGCGCCCGTCTTGATGATGTTCATGTCCACCTCGGCGCGCGAGTCTTCGACGTACGCGAGGTCGAGCAGCGGCTCGCCGTCCACGATGCCGACGCTCGTCGCGGCGACGTAGTCCTGCACGGGCATGGTGCGGATGAGATCGTGCTCGCGCATCCTGTTGAGCGCCAGCACGAGCGCGACGAAGGCGCCGGTGATCGAGGCCGTCCGCGTCCCGCCGTCCGCTTGAATCACGTCGCAGTCGAGCGTGATCGTGCGCTCGCCGAGCTCCTCGAGCCGCGTCACCGCGCGCAGCGACCGGCCGATCAGCCGCTGAATCTCCTGCGTGCGCCCGCCGACCCTGCCCGCCGTGGACTCGCGCTGCGACCTCGTGGTCGTGGACCGCGGCAGCATCCCGTACTCGGCCGTCACCCAGCCCTTCCCGGTGTTCCGGCGGAACGGCGGCACGCGGTCCTCGACGCTCGCGGCACAGATGACCTTCGTCTTGCCGGCCTCGACGAGCACGGATCCTTCGGCGTGAACGAGAAAATTGGGGGTGATGCGGGTCGGGCGCAACTGCTCGGCCAGGCGGCCATCGGCTCTCATGCCGATCACTCTACATCACTGCTCTCGAACGATTGGGCCATCTCACTGACCGTCCTGCGCGGCGCGCACCAGGGAGGTGTCGCGCGGCAGCGGGCGGCGCAGATCGACGTGGCCGGCCAGCGTGTCGGCCTCCCTGCCGTCGATCAGGATCTGCACGCGCTGGATGGAGGGCAGGTTCGCGGTCACCGCATTGACGATCGCGTGCACGGTGAGGAGCTCGGTGAACGAGCCGCCCGGATGCTTCGCCGACGCGTCGCCGTTGAGGTCCACGAACGCGTCGCCCTGCGGGGTCACGTAGAAGGCGCGCAGCGTGGTCCCCTGCGGGATGACGGACACGTGGCCTTCGGGCGCCGGCTCCAGCTGGGCGGTGAGGATGGCGCGGCCCTGCGGCACCACGCCTTCCGCGAGCGGCACCTCACGCCGCACGCCGACCAGGCCGGTGCCGTCGGGCGCGCCGTAGAAGAGCGTCGCGGTGATGTGCGGCACGCCCGGATCCGCGGTGGCGCCGCCCGCGGTCGCCTGCGTGCCCGGCGTCCGCGGCCTGATCAGCCACTCGAGCCCCTGCGTCACCGCCCATGCGAGCAGCGCGAGCAGCGCCACGCCGATCGCCGCGCGAACGGCCGTCACGGACGCCTCTCCTCCAGGTAGGCGCGGAACTTGAGGACGGCCTCGAAGAGCCCCTGCGCGACCGAGGTCTGGAACGCCTCGCTGCGCGCGCGGCCCTCCTGCTCCGGGTTCGTCAGGTACGCCATCTCCACGAGCGCCGCGGGCATGTTGGCCCCCATCAGCACGCGCAGCGGCGCGTCCTGCAGCGGCCGCGGCCCCATCGGGACCTGGCCGCGCAGCGTGTCGGCGAGGATGCCGGCGAGCACCGCGGACGCCTCGACGTGGCGCGACTGGGCGAGGTCCCAGCGGATGACGTCGAGCGTGCGCGTGGCGCCGCCGAGGACGGGCAGCTCGATCGCCACAGCCTCGGCGGAGCGGCGGGCCTCGTCCGCTTCGGGATCGAGGCGCAGGTGGAAGACCTCCGCGCCCGCGACGGCCGGGAACGGCGCCGCGTTGGCGTGCAGGCTCAGGAAGAGATCCGCCTTGCTGTTGTTGGCGACGGCCGCGCGCTCGTCGAGGCTGAGCGCGCGATCCTCGTCACGCGTCATGATCACGCGGACGCCGAGCCGGTTCTCGACGAGCGCGCGCAGCCGCCGCGCGACCTCCAGCGTGACCTGCTTCTCCTCGACGCCGTCCGCGCCGCGCACGCCCGCTTCGTCGCCGCCGTGCCCGGGGTCGATCACGATCGTCTGCAGCGCCGTGCGTGGCGTGCCGGGCAGCGGCGGCGGCTCCGCGGGCGGC
>VFYY01000018.1 GCA_016871375.1 Acidimicrobiia bacterium | reverse complement strand
AGCAGCCAGCGTGAACTAGCGAAGGCAGACCGTGAAAAGTGGAACCGTGCGTGGGGTCCGCGACAGCTTAAGTTGGGTTTGTGAACGCGCTAATTACCTTGCGATTTGCGATTTGTGATTTGTGATTTGTGATTTCACATCACAGATCACAATTCATCAATCGCAAATACTCGCGGTCCCAGGCCGCGGGAACGCTTTCCCGCGGCGAGTAGGGCCCCGGCGTGTAGCGCCGCGACGCAATCCCCTGCTGGCTCTGCTCGATGATGCGCCAGTCCTGCCGGTTGACGATGTCCCAGAACGTGACGGCGTCGGCGGGATTGAAGCCGCCGTCGTCGCGGCTCCCGGGCGCGAACAGCCACTCCGACTCAATCCGCGTGCGATCGGCGGCCAGCGGCGTCGCCACGTAGTAGTTCACGTAGTCGGGGTGGATGCTGAGCAGCAGGTTCGGCATCACGGAGTAGTAGTAGGCCCGGCGGCGGTCGTCGCCGTGCGCGATTGGCCGCGCGCACGCGCGCCCCGTCATCGTCACGCTCTCGTGCGGCGCGGTGAGGTCCATGTAGCCGCCGAGAAACGGTCCTTCCACGAGGTCGTTGGCGCTGCTCTGGTACGGCAGGAGCGAGGCGAGCTCGGGGTGGATGATCGGACAGTGCAGGCACTCGGAGTAGTTCTGGAACACCAGCTTCCAGTTGGCCTCGACCTCGTACTCGGCGCGATGCCCCGCCTCGAGCGATGCCAGGCCGAACCTGGCCAGCCGCTCCCCCACCGGCCGGAACCACTCGTCGAAGGGCTGCGGACCGGTGTCCACGTTGACGAACAGGAACCCGTGCGCCTCGGCGACGGCGGCCTGGTGGAGCGGATAGTCGGCCGTGTCGAAATCCTCGACGTCCTGCATGTGCGGCGCGCCGATCAGCCGCCCGTCGGTTGCGTAGGTCCACGCGTGATAGGGGCACTGGATGGCGTCGGCGAACCGGCCGGACGCCTGCTCGCACAGCCGCGTGCCGCGGTGGCGGCAGACGTTGAAGAACGCGCGCGCCACGCCGTCGCGGCCGCGCACGGCAATGACCGACTCGCCGGCGACATCGCGGAGGAGGTAGTCGCCAGGCGCGGCGAGCCGGACGGCGCGCCCGGCGCAGTGCCACTGGCGGGCGAAGATCGCCTCGCGCTCGCGCGCGAAGACGTCCGGCGAGGTGTAGAACTCGCCAGGGAGCGTCTTCGCGCCCTGCCGGTACGAGGATGCGGTCTTCTGAAACATAACGGCGGGCCCGCAGGGCCCGCCCTACGTATGCTTGAGTTGTGCCGCGAGCGACGCGAGGAGCTGACGCTCTTCGGCGGAAATCCTGTTGATGCCGAGGATGCCGCCGGACGCGGCGGCAATCGCCTCGGCCTGCTTCACCAGATCGTCCGCGGTGAGGTCGCCCCGGCCGGGCGCGTCGAGCATCGCGCGGATCAGGCGCATCGCCGGCGCGAACACGCGCTCCCCCGGGTTGCTGTCCATCCACCCGGCCAGCGCGCTGTCCGCGGCGCTGCCCTCGCCAATGCCGCGACTGCGCGCCAGCTTCAGGAGCAGCGTCCGCTCCGCGGCGGTCACGCCGCCTTCGGCCCACGCCATCTGCAGCAGCGGCACGAGCGGCAGCAGCACGACGGTGTCGGGCGTGAAGCCGAGCGCCTCCAGCTCGGCCAGGAGCGCCGGGTCGGTGATGCCGACCTTCTGCCCCATCTCGCCGCGCGCCTGCTCGGCGGCGGCAGCCTTCCGCATCTTCTCTATGAGTTCGCGATCCTTCTTCCGGAAATAGTCTTCCTCGAGCGAGCGCCCGCGCTCGGCAAAGATGTCCTTGTCGGTCATGGGGACGATCTTATCGCGGTAGGGGCGAGGCATGCCTCGCCCCTACCGGAAACGCCTAGAACCGCACGCGGATGCCGAACTGCATCTGCCGCGGGAACTGCGCGGCCGTCGGCACCATGAACGACGACGAGGCGCGGTTGCCCGTCGGCGCCACGAGGTTTTCGCGGTTGAGGATGTTGAAGATGTCGTAGAAGAGGTCCACGCTCTCCAGTCCCGCGGCGAGCGGCACCGAGTAGCGGAACGAGACGTCGAGCAGGAACGACCCCGGACCCTGGAGGCCGTTGATGACGGCACGGCCCTGCGCATCGAGCTCGGACCGGATCGGCAGGGTCAGGTCGTTGACGCCGCGAATCGGGCGATCGTTGGTGTCGAGATCGCCGTTGACGTCGCTGCCGACGGTCTCGTTGATCGGCGCGCCCGAGATCGCGCTGGCGACCGCGGCGACGTTCAGCGCCCGCCAGACATTGAGCGTGCCGCTGGCCGCCAGCACGTGCCGGCGGTCGGACGCGAAGCGCCCGTAGTCGGCGCGCGGGTCGGCGTCGAGCCAGACGCGGCGCGCGTCGGGGTTGCCGAGGCCGACGTAGTGGCTTTGCTGCAGCGTATAGGCGAGGCGGCCGCTCCAGCGGTTCGCCATGCGCCGCAGCCAGGACACCTGCAGCGACTTGTAGTCGCCGTCGAAGAGCGGGCTCGTCTGCACCTGCAGCACGCGCGCGAACGTCGTGTTGCGCGCCGCGGCGGGGATCAGCCGGCCGGTGGGGTCGATGGTGTTGATCCCCGGCCGCACGCGGTTGACCGGCTCGTTGATGTCGATGACGCCGAGCTGGTCGCGCGACACGTTGCCCACGTAGTCGGCGGCGATGGCCGCGTTCGCCGAGTACTGGTGGTTGACGCCGACGCTCCAGGACCACGTGTAGGGCAGCTGGCGATCGGGGCTGTCCACCCACGGGTTCGGGTTGAACGTCGCGCCCGCGAGGATCTGGTCGCGGAGCTGGTTGAGCGCGGCCTGCCCCGCCTGGCTGAGATGCGCGACGCCGCGGTTGCCCTGCGAGTCGCTGATCACATCAGGCCGCAGGACCACCGACGCGAGCGGGTGCGCCTCGTTGACGGCGATGCTCGGGAACCGCGTGCGCACCGCGTTCTGCTGCAGCGTCAGGTCGAGGACCACGGGGGGGTAGGCGTAGAACTTGCCGACACCCCCGCGCACCACCGTGTTGCCGCTGCCGTTCACGTCCCATGCCAACCCCACCCGCGGCGCCACGTCGTCCTTGCTGGCCGGCGTCTGCTGCTGGTGGTCGTAGCGGAGGCCGAGGTTCAGGGTCAGGTTGCTCGACACCGCCATCTTGTCCTCGAGGAACGCGTAGTAGCGGCGGTCGCGCGAGAACACCTCGTAGCCCCATTCGCTCGGCGGCCCGACGGTGACGTTGAACTGGAACGGGAACGTGGCCGGGTTCGCCGGGTCGTACGGCGCGTCGGTCCGGAACTGGAACGTGCCGGAGCTGAAGGTGGTGCGCGGCGGCATCTCGTTGAAGCTGACGCCGAAGCCCGTCTTGAAGTTGTGCTCGCGGCCCCACAGGCGCGGCGCGAAGTAGCTGAACGCCTCGTCGAACACGTAGGTGCGGATCCTCGTATTCAGCCCCTCGCCCCCCTTCCCCGTGATGTAGCTGGGGTGCACGTTGCGCTGGCCGATCGAGAACGGGTTACGGCCGTCGAACCCGACCTGCTTCACGTTGTCGTCGAAGAACGCCTGGGCGCCGGTGCCCAGCTCCTCGCCGATGCGGCCGAAGCGCATGACGTTGGACGCCCGGCTGCTGAAGATCGTCGTGTAGCTGCCGCTCACGAGATGATCCCAGTCGCTCTCCCATCCCTGCGCGTCGATCGTCTCCGCATTGGTGTTGAACCCCTCGCCGCGGGTCGGCGCCGTCTCGAGCACCCACCGCACGTTGACGATGTTCGACGGGTTGAACTGCACGTCGCCGCGCGCGAAGTAGTTGGTGGCGCGCACGGTGAAGGCGCCGATCATGTCGCGCGCCAGCGGCGCCGCCGCGGCCGGGAACCGCTTCTGCCCGGCGAGATCCTCGTGGTCCTTCTCCATCGTGAAGTAGAAGTGGGCGCGGTTGCGGATGATGGGGCCGCCCACGGCGAAGCCGGCCTGCAGCGTGCGCTCCTGCGGCTTCGGCGCGCCCGCCGGCAGGAAGTGGCCGCGCGCGTTGAAGCGGTCGTCGCGGAAGTAGGTGTAGGCGCGGCCGGAGAAGGCGTTGCCGCCGCCGCGCGTGATCATGTTGATGATCGCGCCGGCGCCGCCGCCGAACTCCGCGCTGTACTGGTTCGACAGCACCTGGTACTCGGCGATGTTGTCGAGCACGACGCGCACCTGCGTGCCCTGGCTGCCGCCGAGGCGGTCGTCGTTGTTGTACATGCCGTCGATCAGATAGACGTTCTGCTGCGACGGCGTGCCGTTGGCCACCACCTGGCCGCCCTCGAAGGTCGAGGCCGCCGGGTTGGGCGTGATGCCCGGCACGAGCTGCGTGAGCGCGGTGAAGTTGCGGAAGTTCGACGGAATCTCCTCGATCTCGCGGCTCGACAGGCTCCCGCCGAGCTGATTGCTGGTCGTCTGGATGAGCGGCACTTCGGCCGTCACGACCACGTCTTCCGTGATGGTGGCCACCTGCATGCGCACGTCGAAGGTGAGGGCGGACCCGGCCGTCAGCGTGACATTGGTCTGGCGAATCGGCGCGAAGCCCGGGAGCTCCGCGGTCATCGTGTACATGCCGGGATCGAGGTTCGGAATGGTGTAGGCGCCGGTCTCAGCGGTGATGACGGTGCGGCTGAAGCCGGTTCCCTGTTCCGTGACCGTGACGGTCACGCCGGGCAGGACAAGTCCATCAGCGTCGGTAATGGCACCGCTGATGGAACCCCGCTGCTGGGCAGCGGCGGGAAGGGCCGTGAGGAAGACGCCGAGAACGCCGAGGACCAGCACCCGAGCAACGCGCATGTGGCCTCCTTGGTTGTGGCGGGACGTTACGCGGCGGCTCGCGTAATGTCTGTAGGTACAACACCTATCGATTGGGCGCCGTCAACGTGCCGATTCCGTACTGATTCCCCTCCTGGCAGATGTATTCCTTCACCTCGTCACCGATGGTCGTGGTCGCGTTGATGGTGACGGTGAAGGGCTTCGAGTACATCCCGGGATCGTCGATCGTCACCTGCAGCTGCAGGCGCCCGAGATCGAGCCGCGTATAGCGCTCGACGGTGTGCAGCCTCTCGCTGTGCGGCGTTCCGCGGCCGTCGAACCACGCCTTGTCGTTGAACCCGACGGTGTCGATCACCAGCGTGTCGCCTTCCCACCAGCCGATCGAGTGCCCATACCACGTCGGATCCAGCTCGGGCGGATGCGTGCGGCCGTCCATGAAGATCTGGCGGAAGCTGTGAATGTTCCCCTCGTAGACGATGAAAAGATGCGTCGCGGCCTTGTGCGTGTAGTTCGGGGCGAAGCGGAACGGAAACGGCGTCGTGCGCGGGACGACGTCGGGCATGCAGAAGTTGTGCGGATCCTGCGTCACGTCGCGCTTGGCGAGGATCTCCTTCGCGTGCGGCAGCAGCAGGTGGTCGTGCTCGCGAAAATTGCCGCCGCTGGCCAGCCATGCCACGTCGAAGAGATCGGGCCTGCCGTCGGGCAGCCGCGGGACCGGCCCCTTCGGGGGCCCCTGCCGGCGCAGCTGCGAGATGGTGGGAGCCGTTCCGGTCTGCGTGGACGCCGACGGCGTGGTCAGCGCGAGGCACACAACGGCGGTCGTACAGACGACAAGGCGGGTTCTCACGTCGCTCCTCCCCTTCGTGGCAGCCGGCCTAGCGTTCGTTCAGCACAGGCGTACCGTCGTCGCGCGTGATCGGGTAGACCTGCGGCTTGCCGCCGCTCTCGCGCAGCGTGCGCGTTTCCTGCGCGCGGGCGTTCAGCATGGGCGCACCGGACCGCGCCTGGTCGCCCCTGACGGTGACCTTGTCGCCGGGCCTGAGCGAGCGGCCGTTCCAGCCCATGCGCTCGAGCACGACGCGCGCGGCAAGCTCGACGCTCCAGTTCGTCACGGTGCCGTCCGCGCTGGTGACGTCGAAGTAGACGCGGGCATGCGGGTTCACCCATTCGACCCTCGTCACGGCGCCGGTGAGCACCACGGGCTTGTTGGGATCGTATTCACCGCCGACGGCATGGTGTGCGAGCGCCGGGCCGGCCAGTCCGGCGAGGATTGCCGCCACGAGCGCGAGTCGAGTTCGTGCCATGACCTCTCTCCTGTGTGCGTGCCTCTAACGGGGCGTGAAGGGCGCCGGTCTCGCAAAGCGTCCGGCGGGAATCGGCGCGCGCGGACGGACCTCGCGCAGCACGATCGTGTTGCGGCCGTTGGTCCACGTCACCACCAGACGGAACGGTATCTTAACGCCATCGACGTCGCGGTAGTCCGCGTAGTCGGTCCGGGTCGGCACCGTGCCCACGGGCGTGCTGCTCCACCGCATCGACCGCACCAGCAGGCCGCCCTCGTCGAAGTAGAGGTTCACGGGCAGCTCGCCCGGTCTCGTGCCCTGCAGAATGACGAGCTCCCGATCGTCGATGAGCCGCGTGCCCACCTGCCACTGCGGATACGCTTTCTCCAGTCCGACGGGGAACCACGTCAGCGCCTCGAAGCGCGCGCCGCTGAGATTGCCTCCCGTCAACGACATCAGGGGCAGCTGTCTCCACTCTTCCGCCGCCCAGGCACTGCGTCCGTCATACACGCGCACCCCATCGCCCGTGGGCAGTCGAACCACGGTGGCGAGTTGATCCGGTGCCCGCGCATGGATTTCGATCGGCACCTCGAGGTCGTTGGTGTTGAAGCCGACGTAGGTCCCGGCGGCGACGACACTGCCGAGCGCCGCCAGCCGCTCGCGTCCGCCGAGCGCCGCCAGGTAGCGCTCGAATACCTGGCCGGCCGACGGCGCGGGCTCCGGGAAGATCCGCATCGCGTTCGGGTTGTCGAACGAGACCTCGCCGTACTGAAGGCCGAGGTCGGGCACCACGTCGGGCACCCCGCTGCCGCGGTGGCAGGTGAAGCAGGTCACGCGCGGCTGCCCGGCAAAGTAGGTCTTGTTGAGGGCGTTCACCATCGCCACCATCTGCCGCGCCCGCTGAATGCGCGGCGTGGCGATCGCGAACGCGCTGCGGTCCACCAGGATCTCGTCCACGTGACAGCCGGTGCAGTCGTAGAGCAGGGACGAGGCGAACATGCCCATGGTGTCCATGAACTGATCGGCGGGAATGCCCTTCAGCACGAGGACGTTCTTGAACACCTGCTCGGCCATCTGCTCCTGCGCCGTCGTCCGCTGGACGCACAGCGCCGTCAGGACGCACACCTGCACCACGATGGCCGCCGTCACGCTCCGTGTCATCGCACGATGTTGGTGTTGTTCTCCTGGCAGATGTACTCCATCAGGTCCCACGTCGGCTCCAGGCGCGCGCGTGTCTGCAGCGTGAACGGCTTCGCGTACGCGCCGGGGTCGGTGATGGTGATGTCCCAGGAGAGCGTGTTGACGTCGGTTCGCGTGAACCGTTCGACGGTGTGGAGCTGCGTGGTGTGCGGCCACCCGGCGGCGCTGAACCAGAACTTGTCGTTGTAGCCGATCGTGTCCACCACGAGCGTGTCGCCCTCCCACCAGCCGGTCGAATGGCCGTACCACGTGGGGTCGGGATCCTTCGGGTGCGTGCGCCCGTCGAGGAAGATCTGCCGGTAGCTGTGGATGTTGCCCTCGAACAGGATGAAGACGTACTTCCCGTCGACGCTCTGCACCATGCGCCAGGGGTACGGCGCCATGCGCGGGACGCCCGTCGGCAGGCAGTGCGCTTCCGGATCCTCCGCCCACTTGCCTGTCCGGGAGTCCATGAGCGTCTTGGCGGCCGGCAGCAGCTCGATCGTGTCGCCGGGCTTGACGTTCCTCGGGTTGAAGCCGCCGCCGCCCGACCACACGCCGGAGAAATCCGGCCTCCCGTCGGGCAGGCGCGGCGCGGGCTTCGCCTGCTGCGCCGGCAGCGCGACGGTCAGGGCCGCAACGAGCGCCGCGGCGGTGCCAAGTCGCCGGGCGGTCATCGGCTGATCTCCTCGTCGGCGCCGCGGTCGCGCTCGCCGGCAAAGATCTTCCGGCCGTCGGCGAGCGTGATGTTCTCGCGCGCGTTGCCGCGGCGCGGGCGGTCGCGCGACACCCAGGCGGAGACCGTCATGACGTCGCCCACCTTCACCGAGTTGCGATCCCAGCCGGCCCGCACGAGCGTGTTCACGCTCTGCAGCTCGAGATCCCACGTGGCGACGGCGCCGCGCTCGTCCCTGACGTCGAGATAGATGCGCACGTGAGGGTTGGTCCAGTCGATCTTGGAGACCGTTCCCTTCAGCTGCACGACATTCTTCGGATCGTATTCGGCCTGCCACGAATGGTGCGCCGCCACGGGGGTGGCGGCGACGACGGACGCGGCGGCGAGCAGTGCGTGAATGGTACGCATGTGGTTGTCCTCTCAGAACGCGTACTTGGCCGCGAACTGCAGGATTCGCGGCGTCCCGGCCTGGGACGTGATGCGGCCGAAGGTGCCCGCGTCGAAGTTCGTCACGGGGTTGCCCCAGTTGAAGTTGTTCACCAGGTTGAACGCCTCGGCCCGCAGCTCCAGCGTGCGCCCGGCCCCGGCCGTCAGCAGCCGCGCCAGGGACAGGTCGATCGTCCAGAAGCCCGGCCCCTCGATGCTCCGGTTCGGGTGGTTGCCGAGCGTACCCGGCGCCGGCAGCACGAACGCGTCGCGATTGAGATAGCTGGTGAGCGACCTGCCCTCGGTGTACGGGTCCTCCAGCACCTGGTTCGGGCGCTGTCCGGGGATGCCGGTGAACGCCGGGTCGCGGCCGGTGGTCACGGTCAGCCAGCTGCCCGACCGTGCGTTCACGATGCCGGACACCCGCCACTCGGACACGATGGCGCCGAGCAGCGGGGAGGCCACCTGCGGCGTCAGGTAGCCCACGGTCATGTTCCCGATCTGACGCTGATTGTGGTTGCAGTTGCCGCGGTCGTAGGCGGGGTTCGTGGGATCGGCGTAGCCGACGCTGAACTGGATGAAGCTGCCGGTGACCTGCGTGTCGGTCAGGCAGCGGGACAGCGTGTAGTTGCCGCTGAGGCTCACGCCCGTCGCCGACCGCCGCCGGAACGACAGCTTGAGACCGTGATAGCTCTGCGTCCCCACGTCGTCGTAGCGCGACACGTTCGACAGCAGCCGGCCTTCCTGCGGGTTCTGCAGCGAAAACTCCCGCCGGACCTCGAGGTTGGCGGTCGTGGTGCAGACGGGATAGGTGACGCCCTGCAGCGCGCACGGGCCGAGCCCGAGGAACACGCCGGGATTGAGCTGCACCGTTCCCCACAGGCGGTCCATGTAGTTGCCGAGGTAGCTCGCCGACACCTGCCACACGGCGCCGACCTGCTGCTCGACCGTCACGTTCCACGACTGCACGCGCATCGAGTTGACGTCGGGATCCATCACCGCGTACGAGCCGAGGCCCGGATAGGCGACGGTACGCGGCGGGTCGCCGGTGACCGGGTGCACCTGGCCGCCAGGCACGCTGCGATACGGGTTGTCGAAGGCGAAGTTGCCGATCAGGTCGATGCGGTTGTTCCACGGCGCCGCCTGCACGGCGGTGTTCTGGAACACCGCGCCCGGGAAGTCATAGTTGATCCCGTAGGACGCGCGTACGGCCAGGCGTCCATCGCCGCGCACGTCCCACGCGGCGCCGGCGCGCGGCGACAGGTTCCACCACTGTTTCTTCATGCCGGTCTGTCCCGGCGGGAACCCGGGGTCGCCGGGATAGATGAGGCCGGCGGGCGCGTTCACGAAGACCGTGCTCTTGATGCCGCGGTCGAAGTTCTCGCGGAGGAAGTTCGAGACCGTGCCGGTCGGGAACGAGTGTCCGAGGTACGGCTCCCACCGCAGCCCGACATTCAGCGTGAGGCGGTTGGTCGCCGTCCACGTGTCCTGGCCGTACACCCCGACATACCAGTGCTGGTTCTCCAGCAGCCCGGGCGCGCCGTGACGGAACTGGGACACCTGACCGGTCAGGAAGTCTGCGAGCCCGAGTCCCGTGGCGCGGCCGTTGAAGATGAAGTCGCCGACGGCGAGCGCGGCGTTCATCTGATCGAGTTCGTCGTACGACACGTTGACGCCGACCGACGTCTGATGGCGGCCCATGACGCGCGAGAAGTCGTTCTGCGCCTGGTAGGCCCGGTTGTCGGACACCGCGCCGACCGACGGCCCGCCGCCGAAGGAGAACGCACTGGTGACCGACATCGCCATCAGCCCGGGGATGTACGTGTGCACCGGAATCCCCAGCGACTGCGCGTCGAAGAACGTCTCCGGCGGCTGGTTCGACTTGGTGGACGTGTTCACCCACGTCGCGCGGAACGCGTTCACGGTGTTCGCGCCGAGCACGCGCGTATCGCCGAAGGCGGCCGTCTGCGCGCGCTTGGAAATATTCGGCGTTCCCTGGATCGTCAGCACGTTGCCGGTGCGCGCCAGGCTGCCCGGCACGCGTTCCATGGTGTCCATGAACCGGCCGAAGATGGTGTGCTCGGCGCTGCGCTGGAAGTCCACGCGCGTCACCAGCTGCCCGTCGTCCACATTCGACGGCAGCTTGTAGCGGATCTCGCCGCAGGGGTGCGTCGATTTCGGGAACAGCTCGTGGTTCGCGATGCGAACGGCGGCGGGGCTGAAGCGCGAGGGGTCGATGCGGTTGCCGACGAACGGCGCCGCCAGCGTCACCTGCCGGCCGCTGTTGCACAGCGGCGAGGCGGCCGTCGTGAAATCACCCGCCAGCATCTGGGCCGTCGGCACGAACGCCAGGTTGTCCGGCGGTGTCTCGCGCGTGCGCGTGCGCTGGTACCCGGCAAAGAAGAAGAGCCGGTCCCGCAGGACGGGTCCGCCGAACGTGCCGCCGTACTGGTTGCGGTTCAGGCCGTCGTCGAGCTTGCTGCCGTCGGGCCCGATCGGCGCAAACGCGCTGGTGGCATTGAACCGGCGGTCCCGCAGGAACTCGAACGCATTGCCGTGAAAGACGTTGGTGCCCGACTTCACCACCGCGTTGACCGCGGCGGAGGAGTGCATGCCGTTCTCGGCCGAGAGGCCGCTGGTGGCGACGCGGAACTCCTGCAGCGCGTCCGGGAACGGGAACGGCAGATTCGAGTTGTCGTAGGTGTTGTTGTGCATCGCGCCGTCGAGCGTGAACCCGACGCCGTTGCGAAGGCCGCCCGCCACCGAGATCGCCACGCTCTGCGCGATGCCGAGCTGCGTCACCCGGCCGGTATTGACCGCCGATCCGGCCAGCGTGATCAGGTCGGTGACCTGCCGCCCCTGCAGGGGCAGCTCGACGATGCGCTCCTGCTCCACCACCTCGCTGATGCCGGCGCTGCGGACGTCCACCAGCGGCGTCGCGGCCTCGACTTGCACGGTTTCTTCGAGACTCCCCAGTGCCAGCGTCGTGTTGAACACGGGAGAGGCCCCGATCTGCAGCACGACGCCGGTCTGCACGGAGGTGCGGAACCCCTGCAGGGCGAACTCCAGACGATAGGGCCCGATGGGCACGTTCGGCATCAGCCAGGCGCCCGACTCGTCGCTGACGACCGTGCGCGTGAATCCGGTGTCCGTCTGCGTCGCCGTGACGGTCACGCCGGGCAGGATCGCGCCGCTTTCGTCCGTGACGCGGCCATTGAGCTGCGCCGTCCCCTGCGCGAACAGGGCGGCAGGCGGCAGCGACACGATGAGGAGAGAGAGCGCGACTCTCCGCAGGAACGTCATAGGAATGTCCTTCTGGCTCGGTCGCGGGACCGAAGAATGTGAAATGGCAGTTGCGACGTAGCGGGTTGTAATGCAGCGCCAACAGCGCTGTCAAGCTACGACCTACGACCTACCACCGACGACCTAGCCGATGGCCATCAGGTCGAACTGCTCGTGATGGAGCTGCGCGTCGGGACGCACGGCGATGTCGCGTCCGAGCGACTGCTTCAGGTCCTTGAACACCGCGCGCTCCTCGTCGCGCAGCGCCCGCGCGATGTCGGGGTTGACGCGCAGCACGAGGCTCTGGCCGTTGAGGTCGCCGCTGATCTTCTTCACCTCGGCGAGAATCTCGTAGCAGATCGTGCTGCTCGACTTGATCACCGAGCTGCCCGCGCAGTAGGGGCACGGCTCGGTGAGCACGCGCTCCAGGCTCTGCTTCACGCGCTTGCGCGTGATGATGACCAGCCCGAAGTCCGACACCTGCAGCGCCTTCGACGGCGCGCGGTCCTTCCGCAGCTCCTGCTCGACCGTCTGGAAGACCTTCTGGCGGTTCTTCTTCTCCTCCATGTCGATGAAGTCGAGGACGATGATGCCGCCGAGGTCGCGCAGGCGGATCTGCCGGATGATCTCCTTGACCGCCTCCAGGTTCGTCTTGAAAATCGTGTCCTCGAGCCGGCCCGCGGTCTTCTTGCCCACGTAGCGCCCGGTGTTGACGTCGATCGCCACCAGCGCCTCGGTCTGGTTGATGACAATCGAGCCGCCCGACTTCAGCCACACCTTGCTGCGCAGCGCGCGGTCGATCTCCGCCTGGACGCCGTACTCCTCGAAGATCGGGTACTCCTTGTCGTAGAGCTTCACCTTGGCCGCCAGCGCCGGCATGATGCGCTCCACCAGCTCGACGATGCGGCGGTACTCGATCTCGTTGTCGATGCGGATGGCGGTGAAGTCCTCCGTGAGCAGGTCGCGCAGGAGCTTGGCGACGAGGCTTTGCTCGCGGTAGACCACGCCCGGGGCCCGCGAGGTCTCCGACTTCTGCCGGATCTCGGTCCAGACGCGATGGAAGTAGCTCAGGTCGGCGACGATGTCTTCCTTGGCACGCCCGGCCGCCGCCGTGCGGATGATGACGCCGCCGGTGAACCCGTGCTGCTCGCGGAACTCGCGCACGATGCCGCGCAGGCGGCTGCGCTCCTCGCGCGACTCGATCTTGCGGGAGACGCCGACGTGGTCCACCGTCGGCATGAAGACGAGGAAGCGGCCCGGCATCGTGGCGTGGGAGGTCAGCCGGGCGCCCTTGGTGCCGAGCGGCTCCTTCGCCACCTGGACGATGATCTCCTGCCCCGCTTTCAGGAGCTCTTCGATCTTCGGCTCGGGGCCCTTCTCGCCCCTCGACGTTGCCCGGGGCGACCCTGAGCCTGTCGAAGGGTCGCGGTCGCGGCCCCCTCGTCCTGTGGGGCGCGCCTTGTCAGGCGCGCCCGGCGAACCCGAAGGGGTCGCCCCACGACCCTCTACTTCTTCGTCCGTCTCGAAGCGGTCCAGTTCCTCGAAGGCGGGGACGACGTCGGTGACGTAGAGGAAGCCGTCGCGCTCGAGACCGAGGTCAACGAACGCCGACTGCATGCCGGGCAGCACTTTCGAGACCCGGCCTTTGTACAGATTGCCGACGACGCCGCGCGAGCGCTCGCGCTCGATGAATATCTCGGCGACCTGATCGTCCTCGAGGATCGCGACACGCGTTTCGTGGGCGCTCGAGGAGATGATCATCTCCTTGGTCATGCCCGAAGCTCCGAGGGGCGGCGGCCGCGGACCGCAGGATCATCGCCACCCCTAATTGGTGAAACGACGCATCCGCACGTTGAGGATGAGGCCGAATCCCGCCAGCGTGGCAATCATGGAGGATCCGCCGTAGCTCATGAGCGGCAGCGTCAGTCCCTTGACCGGCGCGAGGCCGGCCGACATGGTGATGTTGTAGATGACCTGGAACGTGAAGGTCGCGAGGACCCCGAGCACCAGGTACGCGCCGAGCCGGTCCTTGGCCAGCCGGGCCGCCTCGAGCGCGCGCAGGATGACGAACAGGTACAGCCCCAGCGCCACGAGGACGCCGGCGAACCCATGCTCCTCGGCCAGCACCGAGAAGATGAAGTCGTTGTGTGCCACCGGGAGGAACCGCAGCTGGCCCTGCGTCCCCTCGTTGAACCCTTTCCCCCACAGCCCGCCGGATCCCACCGTGATACGGGCCTGAATCTGCTGATACCCCGCCCCCCGCGCGTCCTGCTCGGGGTTCAGGAACGTCTCGACGCGCTCCTTCTGGTAGTCCTGGAGCGCGAACTTCCACGCCACCGGCGCGGCGAGCACCCCCACGACCGCGAGGGTGCCGAGGAGCCGCATGGGCATGCCGGCGACGTAGGCAATGGCAAGCGCCACCGGGATCAGCGTCACCGCCGTCCCGAGGTCGGGCTGCCGCGCGATGATGAGCACAGGGACGGCGGTGAGCGCACCCGCGATCAGCAGGTCGACGCGGGTCACGCTCCAGCGCCGGCTCTCGCCGAAGAACTTCGCCAGCACGAGGGCCAGCGCCGCCTTCGCGAACTCCGACGGCTGCAGGTTGACGGGACCGAGATCGATCCAGCGCCGCGAACCGCCGCGCACGGCGCCGAAGAAGAGCACGTAGATCAGGAGCGCAACGATCGCGATGTAGATGAAGTGCGACTTGTCGGCCAGCGACCGGTAGTCGAGGCTCAGGCAGACGATCAGCGCAATCGTCCCGAGGACGATCCCGGAGATCTGCGTCTGAACGATGCCCGTCCACCCGCCCGTGGCGCTGTAGATATTGGCGAGCCCGAGGCCGCACAGCGCGGCCACGGCCGTGATGAGGCCCCAGTCGATGTGGTGATACAGCCGTCGCTCGAACATGGCTAGCGCGTTCCCAGTTCAGCCGGCTGCCGGCTGCCG
The DNA here is from genome assembly GCA_016871375.1 of Acidimicrobiia bacterium. Lineage (GTDB taxonomy): Bacteria > Acidobacteriota > Vicinamibacteria > Vicinamibacterales > UBA2999 > VFYY01. Next base: position 23,738 of record VFYY01000018.1, on the reverse strand, counting down.
GCTGCCGGCAGTGAAGCGGCGGCCACGGGCGCGGCGTCTTCCAGCACGGGCGGGCTGTCCGGATCCGGCACGGTCTCGCGCGGCGCCGGAGCGGGCGCCGGCTTCGGCGCGAGCACCGGCAGCGGCCGCCCGTCCTTCTTCGCGTAGTACGTCTCGATGATGTGCCTGGCGATCGGGCCGCCCAGGTAGCCGTGCTCGTTGTGCTCGCCGAAGATGACGCCGGCGAGCTCCGGGTTGTCCTTCGGCGCGAAGAAGACGAAGAACCCGTGGTCGCGCAGGTCGCGGGTGGTGCCGCGCGCGCGCGCGCGGCCTTCGTTCGAGATCACCTGCGCCGTCCCGGTCTTGCCGGCGACGTCCCGGCCCGGCACGCGGGCGCGTCCGGCCGTCCCGGCCGCGTTGACGACCATCCACAGGCCGTCGTGCAGCGCGGCGAGCGTGCTCGGCTTGAACACGACCGCGTTGGCGACCGCCGGCGGCGTGGCCATCTTCCAGCCGCTGCCCTCGTCCACGGCGCGCACCAGATGCGGCGTCACCTTCGTGCCGCCGTTGGCGACGGTCGCCATCATCAGCGCCAGCGAGGCCGGCGTCACCGACACCTGGCCCTGGCCGATGGCGACCGAGATCGTCTCACCCGCGTACCACTTCTCGCCGAAGCGCCGCATCTTCCACTCGGTGCTGGGGACGAGGCTCTCCTGCTCGTTGGGGAGGTCGATGCCGGTCTTGCCGGTCAGGCCGAGCTTCTCCGCCCACTTGTGGATCTTGTCCACGCCGAGCATGTTGCCGACCGTGTAGAAGAAGACGTTGCACGACTTCTCCATCGCGTGGCGGACGTCCATCAGCCCGTGCCCGCCCGCGAGGTGGCACCGGTAGAAGCGGCCGTAGAAGTTCGCGCCGCCGCCGCAGTTCACGCGGAAGTCGTCGTCGATGATCCCTTCCTCGAGCCCCGCGGTCGCGACGACGATCTTGAACGTCGATCCGGGCGAGTAGCGGCCCTGGATGGCGCGGTTCTGCAGCGGCCGCAGCGCGTCGGAGTTGAGCGACGCCCACGTCGCGCGGTCGATGCCGGCCGCGAAGTCATTCGGGTCGTAGGCGGGCAGGCTGACGTAGGTCAGCACCTCGCCGTTGCGCGGGTCCATGATGAGCGCCGCGCCGTTGAACCCGGCGTGCCGGAAGCCGTCCTCGGCCGCCTTCTGCAGGTCGTAGTCGATCGTGAGCTGGACGCGGCGCCCCTCGACGGGCGGACTCTCGTCGAGCGTGCGGATCTCGCGCCCCATGCTGTTGACGACGACGCGGCGCGCGCCGTCCTGGCCCTGCAGCAGGTTGTTGTAGACGCGCTCGATGCCCGACTGGCCGACGATCGCGCCCTTCGCGATGCCGTTGCCGATCTGGGTGTCGCTCGCCTCCCCGACGTAGCCGAAAAGATGCGCGGCCAGGCCGTCGGTCGGATACTGCCGCGTCGGCACTTCCTCCACGACAACGTCCGGCAGCTCGAAGTCGAGCCGGCGCGCCGTGATCGCGGCCACCTGCGCGAGCGAGGCGTCTTCGACGATGACGATGGGACGGTAGGTGGGCTCGCTCCGGTGACGCGCGACGACCTGCCGCACGTCCTCGACGTTGAGGCCCGCGACGGCCGCCAGCAGCCGCATCGTGCGATCGAGATCCTTGGTGTGCTCCCGGACGATGGAGATCGTGTAGGAGTTGCGGCTCTCGACCATCACCTTGCCGTTGCGGTCGAAGAGCACGCCGCGCGGCGCGCGCAGCGCGAGCGTCCGCTGGTGGTTGTTCTCCGCCATCTCGGCGAAGCGGTCGCCCTGCACGATCTGCAGGTACCAGAAGCCGATGGTCAGCGCCGCAAAGGCCACGACCACGGACACCTGCAGCACGGTGAGCCGTGTCGTAATCCGCCTGCGATCTTCGCCAGCTGCCATCTCTTACAATCGTCTCCGCATCCGACGCCGCTCAATCACCCCGGGCACGGCCTCGATGATCGTGAACGCGATCATCCCGACCGCCGCGTTGCCGAGCGCCTGGCTGACCACGGCCGCCCAGGGCGACGGAAAGCTGCGCAACCCCAGCAGCACGTAGAGTCCCATCGAGATCCCCGAGTGCACCGCCGTGGCGCCGAGAAACATCAGGAACCGCGGCAGCGCCGCGGTGACGATGAACTGCTGGCCGACGACGCCCGCGCAGAACCCGACGATCGACTTCGCCAGCCCCCCGACCCCGATCAGTCCGCTCGACAGCGCGTCCTGGATGATCCCTGCCGCGCTTCCGGCCAGCATTCCGCTGACAGGCCCGGTCGTCAGCGCCACGTAGACGACCACGACGAGCACCAGGTCGAGGGCGGCAATGCCGCCAACCAGAAATCGCGCCAGCGTCGTTTGCAACGCCAGCGCCAGAGCGATGGCGACGAACACGCCGACCGCTTTCACTCTCGACCCTGTGCGGTGGTGTCGGCGGCACCCTCACTGTCAGCCGGCGTGGTCGATTCTTCGACATCGCTCGACGGCGGCGTCAGGACAACCAGCACGGCCTCGAGCGACGAAAAATCCACCGCGGGTGTCACCACGATGGCGCTGAATTCGCCCGCGCCGCGCTGTATTGATTCTATCTGACCTATAACAAAGCCCTTAGGGTAAATCCCTTCGATGCCGGACGTCACCAGCCGGTCGCCGACCTTCACGTCCGCGGTGCCGGACACGTAATTCAGGCGAAGGTTGCCCCCCGTTCCCTCCACAACCCCCTGTGCCCGGGACCGCTCGACGACCGCCGCGGCGGCGGCGTTCCGGTCGATGAGCAGCTGGACCTTGGCGGCGCGGGCGCTTGGCGTGATGACGCGTCCCACGACACCGGCCGGCGCCACCACGGACATGTCGGGCCGAAGCCCCTCCGCGGTCCCCTTGTCGATGGTGATGGTCCGGAAATCCGGGCTGGCGCCGCTGCCGATGACGGCGGCCGCCGTCGTCGCCAGCGGCGTCCCGGACTTGAGCGTGAGCAGGTCCTGCAGCATCCGCGACTGCTGCGCGAGCGCGCGCTCCTGCTGCAGGGTGATGCGGAGCCGCGCGAGCTCCTGCTGCAGCCGCTCGTTCTCCTGCCGAACCTGCTGCAGCGCGAAGTAATCGGACCACGACGCGCGGACGCCGCTGATCACCAGCGACGCGGCGCGCTGCACTTCCGCGAAGACGCCGAAGGTGACCGCCTCGAGCACGGGCACACCGCGGCGCGTGTTCACCTGCGCCGAGATCAGGATGATGTGGGCGACGATGACCGCGATGAACAGGTAGCCGGTGCGCTGGCGGATGTCGAGAAGAGCCACGTCCGGCTAGTCAATCGAGATTTTTCTGAGCAGGTTGAAGTCCGAGAGCATCTTGCCGGCGCCCAGGACCACGGATGACAGCGGATCCTCCGCCATGGCGAGCGGGAGGCCCGTCTCCTCGCGCAGCCGCTTGTCCAGGTTCTTCAGCAGCGACCCGCCGCCGGTCAGCACGATGCCGCGGTCCACGATGTCGGCGGAGAGCTCGGGCGGCGTCCGCTCGAGCGCGACGCGCACCGCGTCCACGATGACGTTCACCGTCTCGGCCAGCGCCTCGCGGATCTCCTCGTCGGTGATGGTGATCGTCTTCGGCACGCCCTCGATCAGGTGGCGTCCCTTGATCTCCATCGTCATCTTCTCCTCGAGCGGGAACGCCGAGCCGATCTCCATCTTGATCTGCTCCGCCGTGCGCTCGCCGATGAGGAGGTTGTACGTCTTCTTGATGTACTGGATGATCGCCTCGTCCATCTCGTTGCCGGCCACGCGCACCGCCTTGCTGTAGACGATGCCGGCCAGCGAGATGACGGCGATGTCGGTGGTGCCGCCGCCGATGTCCACGATCATGTTGCCGGACGGCTCGGTGATCGGCATGCCGGCGCCGATGGCGGCCGCCATCGCCTCTTCGACGAGGTGCACCTCGCTCGCCTTCGCGCGGTAGGCGCTGTCCTTCACCGCGCGCTTCTCGACCTGCGTGATCTCGGACGGCACGCCGATGACGATGCGCGGGCGCACCCAGACGTTGCGGTTGTGCGCCTTCTTGATGAAGTAGGTCAGCATCTTCTCGGTGACTTCGAAGTCGGCGATGACGCCGTCCTTCATCGGCTTGATGGCGACGATGTTGCCCGGCGTGCGGCCGAGCATCTCCTTCGCGTCCTTGCCGACGGCCTCCACGCGGCCGTTGATCTTGTTGATGGCGACGATCGAGGGCTCGTTGACGACGATGCCCTTCCCCCGCGCGTAGACGCAGGTGTTGGCGGTGCCGAGATCGATCGCGAGGTCGCTGGAAAACAACGAGAAAAACGAGCCAAGCGGCAACGGCGTCTCCTTCAGCCGGCAGCCAGCGGCCGGCAGCCGGCAGAACCACGAACATCCTGCCTGCTGCCCGCTGCCCGCTGCCCGCTATTCTTCTTCCGCAATGTGAATCCCGTCCTTGCCCCCGTCCTTGACCCGGTACATGGCTTTATCCGCCGCTCGTAATAGTTCTTCGGCCGATCCAGCCACGTCCGGCAGGGTGGCGACGCCGATGGACGCCGTCAACTGGACCGACAGCCCCTCTTCGGCCAGGAACGGGAAGACCCGGACGCGGTCGCGGATGCGCTCGGCCACCGCCACGGCCCCGTCCCGCCCCGTATCGGGCAGGATGACCGAGAACTCGTCCCCGCCGAACCGGGCCACCACATCCGTTTCCCGGGCGCTCCCGCGGATGATGGCGCCCGCCTCGACCAGGGCCTGGCTGCCCATCATGTGGCCGTGGAGGGTGTTGACGTTCTTGAAGCCGTCCATGTCGATGAACAGCATCGAGAGGGGCCGGCCGCTGCGCGAGGCGCGCTTGGCCTCCCGCCGCAGGACCAGGTGGAGATACCGGGGGTTGTAGAGCCGGGTCAGGTCGTCGGTGACCGACAGGGCCTCGGCCTTCTGCAGGGCCAGCGCGTTGTCGAGCGCGATGCCCGCCGGCTCGAGCCAGGTCAGCATCGCCTGAATCAGTGCAGGCGAGAGACCAGGCGCGGCGGTCGAGGGCTCCGGATCGATCGCGACGAGCACGCCCGTGGTGTGCTGGCGGCACACCAGCGGGAATGCCATCACGGTGCCGACGGCGTTGGCGCCGCCGCGCTCGTCCGCGGACATGTCGGCGACGAGCAGCTCCCTGCCGTTGCGCATCACCCAGTTCGCCGCGGCCCAGAGCGAGGGGCCCAGCGCGGGCGTCAATCCGTGATCGGACAGAACGGCAAGTTGTCCGTTGACGTCGTGCGCGATGACCGCCCAGCAGGGCGCGGGGATCCACTCGTCGGCCTGATGGACCAGCCAGGTCGCGACTTTCTGCGGATCGAGCGTGGCGTTGGATTGACGAACGGCGTCGATGATCGCGCCGGGGTGCTCGATGCGTGCACGAAGCGCACGCACCCGTCCCTTGAGGCGGCCAGCGAAGTCAGACTTGGTCGAAAGAGGTGTCACCGCGTGTTGGGGCGGGGGACGCTCGGACATGTGGCGCACGGCAGAAGCCGCTAAGTGCTTCTAAACTCTACAAATATACCACGGAACAGGGTATCATTACCGGTCTGTACAGAGGATCTCATCCATGACCATGCTGGACCGGATGCGTCGGCACAAGGGCTGGCTCAAGTGGAGCCTTGCGCTCGTGGTGCTCGCGTTCATCGTCTTTTATATCCCGAGTTTTCTCGACGATCCCATGATTGTCGGGGCCGGCATCGCCGCCCCGGGCGAGGTCATCGCCGAGGTCGACGGCAGCGACCTGACGGTGGCCGAGTTCCGGCGCCGCTACAACGCCCAGCTTCAGGCCTACCGCCAGGCCTACGGCGGCGGCATGAGCGACCAGCTCCTCCGCCAGCTCGGGATCGAGCAGCAAATCCTGCAGCAGATGATCGACGAGCAGGCGGCGCTCCGTGAAGCCGAGCGCCAGGGCATCACGGTCAGCGACGAGGAGCTCGCCCAGCAGATTCTCTCGATCCCCGGCCTGCAGGAGAACGGGCGCTTCATCGGCGAGGAGCGCTACGCGCAGCTGCTCCGCAGCCAGGTGCCGCCGATGACGCCGGGCGACTTCGAGGCGAACCTCCGCCGCAGCATGATGATCGACAAGCTGCGCGGCGCGCTCACCGACTGGATGTCGGTGTCCGACGCCGACGTGGCGCGCGAGTTCACCGAGCGCAACGAGAAGGTGAAGCTCCAGGTCGTCGCGCTCACCGCCGACGCGTTCCGCGACAAGGTCACGGTGGGCGATGCCGACGTGGCCGCGTACTTCGAGTCGCGCACGGCCGAGTACCGCGTCGGCGAGCAGCGCAAGGTGAAGATGCTGCTGCTCGATCGCGACCAGGTGCACAAGACGATGAACGTCGCGCCGGGAGACGTGCAGCGCGCCTACAACAACAACCTCAACCAGTACCAGACGCCGGAACAGATCCGCGCCAGCCACATCCTCTTCAACCTCGCCGGCAAGGATGAAGCCGCGGTGCGCAAGCAGGCCGAAGACGTGCTCGCCAAGGCGAAGGCCGGGGCGGATTTCGCCGCGCTCGCCACGCAGCATTCCGAGGACGAAGGCTCGAAGGCGAACGGCGGCGACCTGGACTACTTCGGCCGCGGGCGCATGGTGCCGGAGTTCGAGAACGCGGCGTTCGCGCTGGAGCCGGGCACGATCAGCGATCTCGTCCGCTCGCAGTACGGCTTCCACATCATCACGGTCGTGGACAAGCGCGCCGCGGTGACACGCAGCATCGAGGAGGTGCGGCCGCAGCTCGAGGACCAGTTGAAGTGGGAACGGACGGACCAGCAGATTGCCACGCGCGCGGCGGAGCTCGCCGGCAGGATCGACGATCCCGCGGACCTCGATACCGTGGCGCGCGACACCGGCTTCCCCGTGACCGAGTCGGCGTTCTTCCAGCGCGACGATCCCGTTCCGGGGCTTGGCGTGGCGCCGCAGGTGGCCAGCGCGGCGTTCCAGCTTGCCGACGGCGCGGTGAGCGACCCGATCACGTCGCCGCGCGGCCCGGTGTTCATCGCCGTGACCGGCACGCGCGATCCGTACGTGCCGCAGCTCGACGAGGTGAAGGAGCGCGTGCGTGAGGACGTGATCCGCGCGCGCGCCACCGAGCTGAGCCGCCAGCGCGCCAACGAGATCGCCACCTCGCTCCGGTCGGCGCCGAACTTCGCCGCCGCCGCCAAGGCGCAGGGGCTCGAAGCCAAGGACACCGAGCTCATCGCCCGCGAGTCGCCGCTGCCGGATGTCGGCGTGAGCCCCGAGGTGGACAGGGTCGCCTTTACGCTGGCGCCAGGGACCGTCAGCGAGCCGATCACGACGAGCGACGCGACCGTCATCGTGCGCGTCGTCGAGCGCGATCCGGTGACGCCCGAGGAGCTGCGGCAGGGGCGCGAGGCGTTCCGCGCCGAGCTGCTCAACGAGCGCCGCGGCCGCTTCTTCAGCGCCTACATGACCAAGGCCAAGGGCCGCATGCGCATCGAAGTCAACAACGACGTCGTGCGGCGGACGCTCGTCCCCGCCACGTAGCTGGCAGCAGGCAGCAGGCAGTGCCGGCAGTAGGAAGCAGGCAGCAAAACTTTTTCTGCCGGCTTGGTTACTGCCAGCTACTGCCGGCTGCCGGCTGCCGGCTGCCGGCTAACGAACAAACGCGAACGGCATCAGCGCGAGCGGTTCCCCGCGACGGAACAGCCGGGCGGGTGCCGTGAGCGCCGCCAGCGCCCGCGCATCCACATCCCCAACCAGCGCGCGTAGGGGCGATGCATGCATCGCCCGTACGCCTGCGGACCCGAACTGCTCCCGCAGCGCCTCGAACAGCGTGCGCCGCGGCGGATAGAAGACGACGTCCACGTCCTCGTCGGCCGGGATGCCCGCGCGCTCCTTCGCCAGGGTGATCGCGGCATCCAGGCCGCCGAGCGCGTCCACGAGCCCGTGCTCGCGCGCCTGACGTCCGGTCCAGACGCGTCCCTGGGCCACGGCGTGAATCTCCGCGGGCGTCTTGCCGCGCGACTCCGCGACCGTGGCGACGAAATGGTCGTAGAAGCCGTTCATGTAGTTCTGCAGCTTCGCGCGCTGGTCGGGCGTGAAGGTGTCGAAGGGCGACATCATCGCGGCGCTGCGGCCGGCGGCCACCGTCCCGGTCGTCACGCCCAGCTTCCCCGCCGTCCCGCCGAGGGCGATCTTGCCGCCGAAGATGCCAATGGATCCGGTGAGCGTCGCCGGCTGCGCCACGATCGTCGGCGCCGCCATCGCGATGTAGTAGCCGCCCGACGCGGCGAGGTCGGACATCGACGCCACCAGCGGCCGCGAGGGATTCTGATCGCGCGTGATCGCCAGCTCGCGCCAGATCACGTCCGAGGCCACCGACGATCCGCCCGGGCTGTCCACGCGCAGCACGACGGCGCGGACGGACTCGTCGTCGCGCACGCGCCGGATCTGCTCGACCATCGTGTCGGAGCCGACGATGTTGCCGTTGACGGTGTCGAAGGCGCTGCGGCCGGACGCGATCACGCCGGAGGCGAGGAGCACCGCGACGCGGTTCCGGCCGCCGCCGAACCCGCCGCCGCGCGCGTAGTCGGCGCCTTCGAGGCGCCGGGGGTCGTCGTCGTCGCCGCGCAGCTCCGGCACGCGGTCGTCGAGCTGGTCGAAGTAGGCGAGGTCGTCCACGAGGCCGGCCTGCAGCGCCGCGCGCGGCGTGAACGGCCCCTGATCGATGAGCGTACGGACCTCGGCCTCCGTCATGCGGCGGGACTCGGCGATTGCCCGCACGAGCTGGTCGTACATGTCGCGGTTGAGCGACTCGGTCATCTCGCGGTGCGCGGGCGTGAAGCCGCTCTCGGTGAAGGTGTTGACGGCCGTCTTGTAGTCCCCGACGCGGACGAAGTCGGGCACGGCGCCGATCTTGTCGAGGGCGCCGCGGAGGAAGACTTCGTAGGAGGCGACGCCCGTGAGGTCGAGTGGGCTGGTCGGCAGCAGAAACACCCGGTCGGCGGCGCTGGCGAGGTAGTACTCCCGGTCGCCGCCGTACTCGAGGAACGCAATCACCTGCTTGCCCGAGCGGCGGAACTCGAGCACCGCGTCGCGCACGTCCTGGACCTTGGCCCAGAACGGCGACTGCAGCGTCGTCGGCAGCAGGAGGACGCTGGTGATGCGCTCGTCGCGTGCCGCGCGCCGCAGGCTGTTCACCAGGGCGCGCACGGTCACCGTGTCGCGCGCCAGCACCTGGCCGAACACGTCGTCGGGCGCCTGCTCGACGAGCTCGCCGCCGGGGCGGACGACCAGCGTCGCGCGATCGGGCACCGAGGGCCCGCGCGAGACGACGAAGAACATGGCCACCATGGCGACGAACGAGACAATCACCGCCACCGTGATGAAACCGAGCACGAACGCAACGCCACGTCGCATGACTGCCTCCGCCTACAAGCTACCCCCTAACCCCTACTCCCTACCACCTACCACCTACCACCTACCATCTACCACCTATAATTGGCCCCATGATGCGAAGCGCGATGGTGGTGCTGGTCGTTGCGGCCTGCGCGGCGTGCGGCGGCGGAGAAGGGAGCAGCAGCGTGACGGAACTGATGAAGACCGACGTGCGCGCCGGCGAGGGCACGGAGGCCACGTCGGGACGCGTGGTCACGGTGCACTACACGGGCTGGCTGTACAACGAGGGGGCGACGGACAGGAAGGGCACCACGTTCGACAGCTCGCGCGACCGGAACGAGCCGTTCTCCTTCCGCCTCGGCGCGGGCGAGGTCATCCCGGGCTGGGACCAGGGCGTCGCCGGCATGAAAGTCGGCGGGCAGCGCACGCTGACCATTCCGCCGCAGCTCGGGTACGGCGCGCGCGGGGCGGGCGGCGTCATCCCGCCGAATGCCACGCTCGTCTTCGACGTCGAGCTGCTGGGTGTGAAATAGCGATCGCGCGCTGTCAGCACTTCGGCGAGTGCGGCGGCTGCACGTGGCAGCACATCGCGTATCCCGAGCAGCTCCGGCTCAAGACCGAGCTCGTCGATCGGATGGTGCGCGCGGCGGTGCCGGCCGCGCCCGCGGCGAAGCCGATGCTGCCCTCCACCCCGCTGGACCATCCGTGGGGGTACCGGCACAGGGTGCACTTCGTGTTCGGCGGCGGAGCGATGGGGCACTACGCGCGCGGGTCGCGGCGGGTGGTTCCCGTGCGGGAGTGCCCCGTTCACGATCCGCGCGGCAACGAGGTGGCGTTCGCCTTCCGCGATGCCTTGCGGGCGACGCATGCGTCGCCCCTGCCGCGAGGACACGCGTCGCCGGTGCAGGGCATCGCTATACGCGTCGGCGCGACCACCGGTGAAACGATGGCGACGCTCGTCGTCACGCGCGACAGCGACACGCGCGTCCGGGCCGCCTCGCGTGAGGCTGTTGCTGACGCGCAACCGACCTCGTTTCACGTCAACGTCCACCCGAAGCGCGACGGCTTCGTCTTCGGCCCCGAGACGCGCCGCATCACCGGACCCGAACGGATGCGCGAGGAGGTCGCGGGCATCTCGTTCCTCATCTCGCCGACCGCGTTCTTCCAGACGAACATCGCCGCGGCGGAGATCCTGGTGAGGCTGGTGCTCGACGCGGTGGGAGAGAACGGAGGAATCGGAGGCGACGGTTCAACACGGAGACACAGAGTCACGGAGAATTCCTCTTCAAGAGAACATCTCCGTTCCCCCGTGTCTCCGTGTGAAACCGTTCCCTCCGGTCGCTCCGGTTTCTCGATCCTCGATCTCTATGCGGGCGCGGGGTTGTTTGCGCTGCCCCTCGCGCGCGCCGGACATACCGTCACCGCGGTCGAAGAGCACCGTCAGGCCGTCGGCGACGGCGAGGCGAGCGTACGCCTCAACAGGATTCCGGCCGCGCGGTGCACGTTCATCGCGTCGCCGGTCGAGAAGTGGCGGCCCGGCCGCGGCGCGCCGGCGCCCGACGTCGTCATCCTCGACCCGCCGCGCGAGGGGTGCACGCCGCAGGTCATCGACCGTATATTCGGGCGCCTGCGGCCGCCGAACGCGATCTACATTTCGTGCAGCCCGGACGCGCTGGCGCGCGACCTCGCCGCCATCGCCGCCCGCGGGTACACGATTGGCTCGCTGCAGCCCGTGGACATGTTTCCGCACACCGAGCACGTCGAAACCGTGGTCACCCTCCGCAGATGATGCTGCGCCTCGCGCTCGTGGCGAGCGTGCTGCTGCTGGCGCTCGCGGTGCCGCCGGCGCTGCGGCACGTCCGCGAGGTGCCGCCCGCTCCGCCGCCGCCGATTCGCCTGTCACTGCTCGCGCCGCTCGGCGCCGAGCTGGGCGCCGGCGACGATCTGCTCGATGCGGCGATCTCGGCCGACGGACGACAGATTGCGTTCGTCGCCACGACCAACGGCGTGCCGCAGTTGTGGCGCCGCCGCCTGGGCACCGATCGCGCGGAGCCGCTGCCCGGCACCGAAGGCGCGGCCATGCCGGCGTGGAAGGCGACAGGCGGCGTGGTGGCGTTCTTCGCGGGCGGGAAACTCAAGCAGGTGTCGATTGACGGCCTTTCACGTGACGAGCGCGCCGTGCGCGAGCTCGCGGATGCGCCCGCGCCCGCGGGCGCCGCCTGGCTGCCCGACGGCTCGATCCTGTTCGTGCCGGACGCCCGCGGGCCGGTACGCCGCCTCGCGAACAGCGTGGTGACCGACGCCACACAGCTGCGCGCGGAAGACGAGGGCCACGGGTTCCCCGCCGCCACCGACGGGGACGGCTTCACCTACGTCGCCACGCTCGGCGAGGGGCGCAAGATCGCGCGCCTCCTCGCGGGCGGCATGGAGCGCGACCTCACGCTGACCTCCGGCCACGCCTCCCTGCTCAACGGCGTGCTCGTGCACGTCCGCGACGGCACGCTGCTCGTGCAGCGCTTCAACGCGGAACGCGGCGCGCTCGACGCGCGCTCCACGCCGCTGGCGTTCGACATCGGCGTCTCGTCCACCGGCAAGGCGTTCTACGCGGCGTCGCCGCAGGTCGTGGCCTGGGCGTCCTCCGCGCCGCGCGCCCGCGAGCTCGCGTGGTTCGACTTCTCGGGCGCGCGCACGGGAACGGCTGGCGATCCCGCCGACTACTGGCAGGTGCGGCTGGCGCCCGACGATCGCCGCGCCGCGGTCACGCTGCTCGACCCGCTGCTCCGCACGCTGGACATCTTCGTGCTGCCGCTCACCGGCGGACCGCGCGAGCAGCTCACGCTCGCGCTCGCGGCCGACACGGATCCGGTCTGGTCGCCGCGCGGCGACCGCGTGCTGTTTCGCTCGTTTCAGGATGGCCAGCCGAACCTGTTCGTGCGGCAGGTCCACGCACCCGACACGCCGGCCGCGGCCCTCTACCGCTCCGAGCGGGACGAAACGCCGTCGGACTGGCGCGGCACGATGGTGCTCTTCCACGTGCCAGGGGCCACGGGCCTCGAGGTCTTCGCGCTCGACACGGCGCGCGGCGTGCCGCAGCCGGCCACGCGCCGCGGCTTCAGCACCTACGATGCGCGCTGGTCGCCCGACCGCCGCCGCATCGTCTACGTCTCCGACGAATCGGGCCGCCCCGACATCTACGTGGAGCCGTCGCCGCCCGACGGCAGCCGCGTGCGCGTCTCCTTCGGCGGCGGCACGCGTCCGCAGTGGTCGCGCGACGGACGCACGATCTTCTTCCTGCGCGACGGCCGCGTGATGCGCGCGGGCCTCGACGCGCGGCCCGCCGCACAGGTGGGCGATGTCGCTGATGTCCGCGATTACGCGCTCGCGAACCACACCGACCGCCTGCTGGCCATCATTCCCACCGCGCGCACGCAGGAGCCGTCCGCCGGGATCATCATCAACTGGCTCCCGTAGGACAGACGCCGATAGCGCGCCGCGCACGTTCGCCGATGTACTTCAACGAGCGTAGTGTCCGGCTTCAGCCGGACCAAGACGATTCACCGCATGGACCCTCTTCTCCTGGTCGTCGACGACGAGCCGCCCATTCGCGAATACCTGACGCGGTGCGGCAACGGATCCGGATTCCGCGTGGTGACGTGCGAAGACGGACTGCAGGCGCTGAACTTCCTCGAGACACAGTCGGCCGACATGGCGCTCGTCGATCTCTGCATGCCGCACGTGGACGGCCTCCAGGTGATCCGCGCGATTCGCGGCAAGGATCCGCACTGCCAGGTGGTGCTGATGAGCGGCGCCTCCGGGCGCATCACCGACGCGGTGGAAGCCATCAAGCTGGGCGCGCGCGACTACCTGCAGAAGCCGTTCAAGATGCAGACGCTGCAGGCGCTGCTCTCCGAGGTGCGGCAGGGGATCGACAGGCGCAAGAGCGCGCTCGCCCTCGAGAACGAGCTCGCCAGCGAGTTCAATCTGTGCGGCATGGTCGGCCGCAGCGCGCCGATGCAGGAGCTCTTCGCGATGGTGCGGCGGCTGGCGCCGCACGTGAAGACCGCGCTCATCACCGGCGAGAGCGGCACGGGCAAGGACATGGTCGCGGCGGCCCTGCACCAGCTCGGGCGCCGCGCGGACAGGCAGTGCCTGGCGTTCAGCTGCGCGGGCGTGACCGAGCTGATGGCGGAGAGCGACCTCTTCGGCCACGTCCATGGCGCGTTCCAGGGCGCAACCGAGGACCGCGCCGGCGCCTTCGAGCGGGCACACGAGGGGGTCGTCTTCATCGACGAGATCGCCGAGCTGCCGCTCGCCGTCCAGGGACGGCTGCTGCGCTTCCTCGAGAAGGGCCAGGTGCAGCGGATGGGATCGCTGGACACCCGGTTCGTGAACGTGGCGATCGTCGCCGCGACCAAGCGGGATCTGCGCACCGAGATGATGGCCGGCCGCTTCCGGCGCGAGCTGTACTACCGGCTCAGCACGGTGGAGCTGCACGTGCCGCCGCTGCGCGAGCGCAAGGAAGACATCTCCTACCTGGCGAACGCGTTCAGCCGCGAGTGCGCGGGCCGGCTCGGCAAGTCGGTGGCCGGCCTCACGGTGCCCGCCGAAAACCTGCTGCGCAGGCGCGACTGGCCGGGCAACGTGCGCGAGCTGCGCAACGTCATCGAACACGCCTGCATGATGTGCGACGGCGACCTCATCACCGAGCGCGACATCACGCACGCCCTCGGACACGCCGGGTCCGCACAGTAATCACCGGCGGAACCCGGCCTACGTACGTAGGGCGGGTCCCGCCGAAGGCGGACCCGCCGATCAATAAAACCAGTCCACGACGACGTCGCGGGTGCCCGACTCGACGGGCGCGACCTCGTGCAGCGTGTCGGCGGCGAAGGCGACCAGCGACCCTTCGACCGGCCGGACCTCGACGTCGCCGCGCTCGTCGTCCTCGTGCAGCAGCCGCAGGGCGCCGCCGCTGCAGGCAGTCACGAACACGACGATCGCGATCCGCCGCCGCGCGGCCTCGGGCCAGGACGGCTCGAAGGCCCGGTCGCGATGAGGGCGGTAAAAGCCGCCCGGGCCGTAGCGGAGAAAGCCCGCGCCTTCGCGGGCGACGAGCGGGTGGCGGAACCAGGCGGCCAGGCGCGCCAGGCGGGCGTCCAGCCGCGATTCGACGAACGCCAGCGTCGGGGCGTCCACGTCCACGTGCGCGGCACGCCGGACCCGCACGTCGAGGGCGGTGCCGCCGCGCAGGATTTCGGCCGGCTCGAGCGCACCGCGGTCCATCGCGGCCCGCACGCGCGCGCACGCCGCCGGCTCGAGAAACCCCGTTTCCAGGTAGGGGCGAGGCATCCGCCTTCGCCGAGGCTTCGGCGGACAGGTGCCTCGCCCGCCTTCAAGGTCCTGCGGCACGTGCCGATTAGGAAGGCAAATGGCGCCCGCGTCAACCGCAGCTCCCGCTCGTACGGCCTGGACCGACTGGATGCGCTCAGGCGCCTGGAAGGACGGCACCGATACCGCCATCCCGATGCTGCCGGCCTCGGCGCAGGAGATCGTCAGCCTGGCGCTCGACCCCGAGGTGGCGGTCGCCCCCATCGTGGCGATCATCTCCAGGGACCCGGTCCTGGCGACGCGCGTCATCCAGCTCGCGAACTCGGCGTTCAGCGCCTCGTCGAAGGAGATCGCTTCGATCAACGAGGCGGTCGTGCGGCTCGGCACGGGGCTGGTGCGCACGGTGATGACGTCCACGTGCCTCAGCGCGCTGGCGACGGACCCGCAGATCTACGGCCGGCGCGGCCGCGACTACATCGACCACAGCGTCGGCACGGCGTACCTGGCGTGGCTCATCGCGGAGAACGCGGGCGAGCATCCGCCGGAGGCGTTCCTCTACGGGCTGCTGCACGACGTGGGCAAGCTGCTCGTGATCAAGCTCGCGCGCCAGGCGGAGCGCTATGGGGTGGTCCCGCCCGCTGAGGAGGACCTCGTCGAGGTCATGGGCGAGCAGCACGCGGAGCTCGGCGGCTACCTGCTGCGCCAGTGGGGCCTGCCCGCGCGGCTCCACGATGCCGTGGTGTTCCATCACGCGCCGGAGCAGGCCGTGGATCGCCCGCAGGCGGCGGCCGTCAACTACGCGGCCAACCGGCTGGCGCACCGCTACGGGTTCGCGTGCCTGATGGACGACTTCGATCCGCTCACCGATCCCGTCTTCCAGAAGCTGCGGCTCGACGCCAACGCCGTCGCGCGGCTCGACCTGCAGGCGCCGGTGCTCTTCGAGCTCGCCCGCAAGGTCCGGCACTGAAGCCTCGCGGAACGAGGCGGCGGGGGCCCCCTCAGCCGTTCGGGCGCCTCGATCGTTGGAAGTCCTCGGCCGCCCACACGTCCACCTGCCGGTCCAGGTCCGCGATCGATCGATCGCGGTGCACACCGGGCGGAAAGCGCCGCGGCACGCTGCGGCGGCCGAACGCCCAGATGCGGGCGATGGCGCGATAGAGCTGCGGATCGCCTGGCTGGCGCCACACGGGCTGCTCCATGTCCCCCACCGATCGGAAGCGACGTACTGGCGTCACGGCTCGTCCTTCAGCCCGAATCGCGGGCGCAGCAGCTCGGCGTCGGCCTTGTCCTTCAGGCGCACGGCGTCGGCCGCGGTCCAACGCGAACACGAGGCGGGCGAGCGGATCGAGCAAGGTCAGACACTGAGTCGTCTTCTTGAAGCCGTCGTCAGTGGCGCCTTAGGGAACGCTCGTAGACTGGTTCCCGGCGACCAGCGTCACTGTTCTCACGAGCGCGTTCGTGTCGGCGCGGCGGACCGTGATGACGTTGCCGGCGACGAGTCCGGTCGAGAAGGTGTCGCTCTTGTTCTTCTTGATGTCGCCGATGAACAGCCCGTCGTTGTAGACGTTCACGGTCACGCTCAGGTTGTTGTTCACCGTGATGGATGCCGCTGTGGCGCCGACGATCTTCGAGAAGGTCGCGCCATACGGCATCGTGAACGACTCGACCGTCGTGCCGCTGATCTTGACGTTCACCGTCGAGCACGCCTTGATCGCGAACGTGGCCATGCCGCCCGATGCCACGGTGCCTTCGAGGTGTCGAACTCGTAGATGCTCACGCTGTCGAGCGGATACGAGTTGGTCAACTGCAGGTTGTACAGGTCGGTGCCGCTGCTGTCGAGTCCGGTCGTGTTGTAAGTCCGGAACACCGGCACGACAGGAAAGACGACAATGCGATCGTTGACAACGGCCGTTGGCAGCAGCGAGGACGTGATGAACACGCGGTAGGTCCCCTGCGGGAGCGTCACCTGGAATCCCGGCGCGTAGCCGATGTTGTTCACCTCGTTGGAGCCGCGATCGGTGTTCTGCACGGTGATGCGGAACAGGTTCGGGCACGCCGGCACGAACGCGTTGACGACGCTGTTCGAGTCGAAGTTGTTGAGCGTGATGTTGAGGATGCTGTCCGTGTTGACGTTCAGCGTGTCCGCCAGGCTCGCGTCCGGCCGCGGGAACACGACGTTGTCGGCGTTCGCGGCGGTCGAGAAATAGGCGGCGTCGACCGGCGTCGTCCCGGTGAAGGACGTGCGGATGTTGGGATCGGCGGCCGTATTGGTCGACTGGCCATCTGGTCCCCTGCTGATGATGGCCAGGCGGTCTGACCCGGACACCCCGTCAATGACCCAGTACTCGTACGGCTGGCCCCACGGATCCAGCAGCATGTTGTTGCCGACGCGCGGGTCGCGGAGGTACGGCCCACGCCAGCCGGCATTGCCGGGGTTGACGGTCAAATCAATGAGACTCGCGGGATACGTGCCGACTTCGCCGATGTAGCCGAAGGTGTCGCGCTGATCGCCGACGACCGCCCGGTAGATCTCCTGGAGCTCGTCGGTGACCACGTCCACGCGATCCTCGTCGAGCACGCGGTTCGCGAAGACGACCATGACGCTCAGGCCCATGGCGACGATGGCCAGCAGCGCGAGCAGGCCGAAGAGGGCGAATCCGCCCTGGCCGCGCCGCTCCGGGGTGTGGGCCACGTTGAGCACCGGCCTAGTTCTGAGTGAGGGTATTGGCGCCCGTGTTGAGCGTCAGCGTGGTCAGCACGGTTCCAGTCGTGGTGCGCGACTGGACAACGTCGCCGGCCAGGAGCCCGACGGTGAACGTCTGGCTCTTGCCCTTCCGGACCTCGCCGAAGAAGATGTCGCTGTTGTAGAGGCGGATCGTGTCGGCGCGGTTGTTCGTGACGGCCAGCGTCGCGGCGGACCCGCCGACGTTCTTCGTCACCGCGCTCCACGGCATCACCACCTGATCGCGGATGGCCGTCGTCGTGCCCGACTTGATGAACACCTGCGCGCACGCGCGCACGGAGAACGTGGACGTCCCACCGGCGGCAATCACGGTGTTGCCGGTCTGCGCCGTGAGCTGCGTGGCGAACTGATACACGCGAAGCGACTCGGTCGGCTGCTTGTTGACAACGGTCAAGACGAAACTGTCCGTGCCGCTCGAGTCGAGGCCGGTGATGTTGGGCGAACGCGTCAGCGTCTGCCCGGGAATGACGGTCAGCCTCTCGTTGAACGGCGCGGCCGTGAGGTTCTGCGCCGTGATGAGCACCTGATAGACCCCCTGCGGCAGGTCGACCTGAAAGCCGGGAGCGTACCCGAGGCTGCTGACGACGGCCGTGCCGCGCGCCTGCGAGGTGACGGTCACCCGATAGAGATTCGGACACGCCGGGACGAACGCGTTCACCAGGCTGTTCGAGTCGAAGTTCTGGATGTTGAGCGCCAGCGTACCGGTGATGTTCACGTTGAGCGCGTTCGTGTTCGTCGAGCTCGGCGTCGGGTAGACGATGTTGTCGGCGTTGTTCGTGCCCTCGAAATAGGCGGAGTCAGTCGGCGCCACGCCCGTGAAGTTCGCGGCGACATTCGGATTCATGGCCGTGTTCGTCGAGAGCCCGTCCGCACCCCGGCTGATGATCGCCAGCCGATCGGAACCGGACACGCCCGTGAGGAGGTAGTACTCGTAGGGCTGCCCGTACCCGTCCGTCAGCATGCTGTTGACGCGGTTGACGTTGCCCAGATACGGGCCGCGCCATCCGGTGGCCGTGTCGCTCACCAGCTTGTCCAGGCTGGACGGGTAATCGCCGACGTCGCCCGCGTAGGCGAAGTTCTCGCGCTGATCACCGAGGATCGCCTGGTAGATCTGCGCCATCTCGGCGAGCGTCGCGTCCTCACGCGACGCGCTCAGCGACGTCAGCAGCGTGGGCGCCATGAACGCGACGATCGCCGCAAGAACCGCGAGCGCGACCACCATCTCGAGGAACGAAAAGCCGTGCTGCCGCCGGAGCGGCCGTCGCCCGGCGGTCACTGAATCCTCGCGATGATGTCGTCGCCGCTCGCGGTGACCACGGCGCTGCGGGCGGCGTCGGAGCTGGTCTGGAGCAGGCCATCGGGCCCCGCGGAGATGACAAACACCGCTTTCTTCGTCGTCGCGGCGGGGTCGCCCTTGCCGATGTTCACGAGGAACGCGTTGCCCCAGGGATCCTGTGAGATCGAGGGCAGGTACGGACCCCGCCACGCAATCTTGCCCGTCGTCACGTACGCCTTCGTGCCGCTGCCGCCCGGCGTGTTGAGAATCAGGTGGTTCTCCAGCGTGTCGCGGGTCGTGCTGCCGGACTGGCACTGCACGCCCGCCGCGCTCGTCCACGAGTCGCTGGCCGTGCTGTCGTTGGTGGTCGAAAAGGCATTGCCCGGTCCGTACAGACAGTCGAAATCGCCGGACTGCCTGGCGCTCACCTTCGGGTTGGAGGTGTTGTTCTTGTACGGCTGGAGCGCGGTGTGCTCCATGAACGTGTGCACCGCCCGGCCGATCTGGTTGGCGTCGTTCTGCGCCTGCGTGATCTGCGCGTCGCGGATATAGGTGAACGCCGCCGGCGCCAGCGCGGCAAGAATCGCCGCGATGACGCCCAGGACGAGCGCCATCTCGATCATCGTGAAGCCGCGCGCCGCCCGGAGACGTTGCATCTGAGATCTCAAGTTGATTCTAACGGACTTTATGAGCCCTGGACGACCCGTTTGCTGAGGGGGACGCCTGCGTCATCCGAGTCCACGGCAACCCGCACGGCGGTGAACGGGGTCTGCAGCGTCCGGTTCGGGCCGGCGGACATGATCCAGCCGAACCCGAGCGACCCGCCCGGCGCCGCCTGCGTCACCGTTTCGCCGCAGAACAGCGGAATCACGTTGACGAGATACACACTCCCCCACGGGTCGCTCTGGACCTCGCTGGACAGGTACGGGCCCTTCCAGTTCGGGTAATCGGCCGCCGGCGGCGGCACTTGAAGCAGGTCGGTGACATTCAGCGTGTTCACGGTCGTCGGCGTCGCGGAGGCAAACGAGGTGACACCTGGCTGCACGCCGCCGAGCCCGTCCACGCACGTTGCCGCGCCGATCCCGATCGTGCCGACCAGCGTCGGCAACGAGTCGGGCGTGGCGTCGCCCACGGTCAGGAAGCGAATGGCGGGGCTGTCGAGAATCTCGACCTGGCCGGGCCACTTCTTGGTGTCCTGGAAGAACCGCGCCATGGCGGCCGCGACGGTGGCCGCGTCGGCGTGTGCCCGCGCGATCCGGCTCTCGTCGATCCACGTGAACGCCATCGGCGTCAGGATCGCGGCCAGGATGACCGCGGCCGCCACCGCCACGACCACTTCAACGAGGCTGAATCCTGAAGCATTGCGGGTGAGTGTCGTGGGGCGGTCCATGCGCTGGCCTCTGTCATTCTCGACGATCCGCATGTCCCGGGCAAAATCAGCGGGGCACCCGTGCGGGTGCCCCGCCGCGGATTGGGCTGGGGACTTACTGGACCGTCAGCTTGCCGAGCTGAACGCCCGTGTCGTCACCGAACGGATCGAGGTTCGAGTCGATCGCGTCGGTCGTAATCGTGCGGTTCGTGCCGCCCGAGAGCAGCCACGCGAACCCGAGGTAGCCGGCGCCGTTGTTGATCGGCGCGCCGCCGCCGTTGCTCACCGCCTCCGCGCAATACAGCGGCGCGAGGTAGGCAATCCAGGAGCGGTCCCACGGGTCGTTGGTGATCTCCTGCACGTACGGCCCCTGCCAGTTCGGATACGCCGCTTCCGGCAGCGGACGGCGCACGAGGAAGTCGTTCAGATTGAGGAACGACGCGGCGTCCGACTCCAGCTGCAACGTCGCGGTGCCGTTGTAGAACTCGCCCGCGCCGACCGTACCGTTGACGAAGCCCTGGCCGCTGTTCGCGCCGCAGACCGTCGCACCGGTGAAGCCGGGCCACTCGAGGCCGCCGTTGGCGACCGCGGGAAGCTGATACTCATCTGCGATGTTGCCCGTGGCGAGGAGCGTGACGCTATCTTCATCCGCAGCGTCCTCGTTCTGACCAGGCCACTTTCCCGTGTCCTTGTAGAACGTCATGATCGCCTGGCCGATGGCCTGCGCGTCGGGCTGCGCCTTGCCGTATTTCGACTCGTCCAGGGTGCTCAGGACCGTGCCGCCAACGCCCGCCGCGAGGACCACCGTCGCTGCCGTGGCCACGAGCAGGTCGGTCGTGTTGATCAGACCGTCTTCCCTGCCGAACCGGCCGGTGCGCATGTCCAGAAGGCGCTGGGTGACCTTCTTGATGAACCTCATCATCGTTCTCCTAGATGCCTTGCTATAACGCAACTTGCTCTACATCCGCATGCGCGCAGCGCTCTTACTTGACGCGCGCGATGATGTCGTCGCCGCCGGGCGTCAGGTTCGTCGTCGAGGTGGTGTCGGCGGATGTCTCGAGGATTCCGTTCGATCCCGCGGACGCCACGAAGACTGCCTGCGTACCGGCCGCGTCGCCAATGTTCACGACGTACGGGTTGCCCCACGCGTCAACCGACGGAATCGCGTCGGTGTACGGCCCCTTCCAGGCGCGCGGGAAGGTCGAGCTCGCGTTGTACTGGATTCCGGCGGCGCCTTCGTTGGTCACAAGCTGCCGGGTGAGTCCATCAGCCTTGTTCGCGGCGGTCCATCCCGCAGCGCTGCCGATCATGGCCGCGGTAACGCCGCACTCGCCGAGCGTGTCGGTCGAGCCCGTCGCCAACAGGCAGGTGCCGCTCACCAGGTAGTCGGCGTCAACGCCGGTCTGGTACGCCGTCTGGCCGTTGCCGTCCGCATAGAACGGCCAGCGGCCGGTATCCGCATACATGCGCTGGATCGCCGTCGCGATCGTCCGCGCGTCAGCCTGCGTGCGCGCCCGGTTGGCGTCGTCGATGTACCGGAACACGACGGGCGACAACATCGCGGCCAGGGCGCCGAGCACGGCCAGCACCACGATGATCTCCAACAGCGTGAAACCCTTCTGATTCTTCATCACGTTCGTCATTGCCCATCCGCTCCTGAAACTCTATCCGGGGGGGATTCCCGGAAGCTCGCCGGGCACATGAGCAAGCCATGGGCCAACGCGTGATGGGCATATAAGTCGTTTAATAACAGCATTTTGCGACTTCCCTCGCGGTCGCTCCGAGCCGCGGGAAAGCTACCAAAAACGAAGAGCCCTCGAAATACGAGGCCGTCCTACACGCGGCGTGATTGTCTTGTCCCGACGAGCCGGGAGTGGCATCCTACGTGGCGCAGCCGTTCAGCGCAAGACCTCTGAGGGAGAATCGATGCAGCCACGCCAGACGCTCGGAGTTCTGGGAGCTTTTTGCCTTGCTGTCGGGGCGTTCGCGCCCGTTGTCAGCCTGCCGGAAGTGGGCGGGATTACCTACGTACGTAGCGGAAACGGGGTCATGCTGGCGATCGGGTTGATCGCGCTCGCTCTCTCGCTCCGCAATCACGCGGCATGGCTGCTGCCGGTCGGCCTGACGGCGATGGCGACCATCATCACCACGGTGCGCTCCGCCCGGTCGCTGGTCATCGCGGGGCCGCCGAACGCCGTTGGGATCGCGGAGGCGCCGCCGCCGGTTCAACTGGATTGGGGGCTGGCCGTGCTCGCCGTGGGAACGCTGCTCCTCTTCGTTGCCGCATTCATGAAGCCGCGCGCCACTGCGGCTGGCGCGCCGGCCGAAACGCACCTGCCGCGTCTCGTGCTGATTACGACGGTGGTGATCGCAGCGGTGCTCATGGGCACAGTGTGGCTGTGGCCCACGGGCACGTTCATCCTGCTGCAGCGGTAATCGAGCGGCTCTTACCTGACGCGGCCGACGATGTCATCGCCGGCCGGCACCGGGTTCGACGTCATCAGCAGCTCGGGGCTCGTCTCGAGTGTGCCATTGGGCCCCGCCGAGATCACGATGACCCACTTCAGCGAGGAATACGCTACCGACGGGTCAAGATTGCGGACGCTGACGAGATAGCTGTTCTGCCACGGATCAGTCGTCGGCAGCTGTTCGACATAAGGGCCGCTCCATGCCTTACGGCCGCTCATGTTGTAGTCCTTGTCCGCGTCCGTCGAGCCAAGCGGCGTGTTCGTAATCAGCTGATTGGCGATGTTTTCGAGTTTGCTCGACCCGAGGGCCCAGGCCGAGCCGCTGGTGCCGTCCGCAGGCAGCGTCGCATCCGTGCAGGTCCCTGCCGCGCAGGCGGCGTTGCTCGTGAGGAGGGCCGCGTCTGTCCCGGAGGTGTAGCCGTTCGCACCGTCTCCGTCGGCCAGGTACGGCCACCGGCCGGTGTCCACATACATCTTGTTGATCGCCACCGCCAGACGCTGGGCGTCGCCCTGTGCGCGCCGGACGTTGCCCTGCTCGATGTATCCGAACGCAATCGGGCCGAGCATGGCCGCAAGGGCGCCCAGCACTGCAAGCACGACGATGATCTCCAGCAGTGTAAACCCGTGTTGTCCAGCGGCGCCGCGTCTCATAAGTGCCTTTCGCGAGTCCGAGAATATCCTAGGGATGAGCTTATTGTCAGCTAAAGTCTTATGCGGATATTCAAGATTCGAGCCCATCCGGCAATTCTTCGAATTTGCGAGGGAGATTGCGGATTCCGGCCGAAATAGCCACTTCGTCCCGACCAGACAAACGACAATTTACGGGGGGAACTGTTGAAAGCCCGACAGTTGGGCTGAAGAATTTCCCGGTCATGGCTGGCCTACCGGCGCGCGAAGCCGTCGGCCGCCATCGGGGACCCGATCGGCGGCTGACCCGTGTCGGACACCGTCGCCTGATCGGGGAAGCGCAGCACGAACTCGGTCCCCTCTTCTCGTGAGCTGCGGACCTCGATCTCGCCGCCATGGTCCCCTTCACGACGCTCGCGTCGTGCTGGCGCTCGACGGTGACCGTGACCCTGCCTTCGGGCGGCGTCGCCTCGAAGGCGTTGTTCACGATGTTGAGGATCGCCTGCACGATCCGATCGCGGTC
>VFYY01000017.1 GCA_016871375.1 Acidimicrobiia bacterium | reverse complement strand
AGCGCGCGCTTGCGCCGACGGGCGCGCCCGCTCCCCCGCGCGCGCCGCGCGTCAAGCGCTACTCGCTCTTCTGGCCCGGGGAAGACATCTACTGGAACGTGCAGTGGCCGATCATCACCGGCCGCGTCGCGCTGACCTGGGAACAGGCGCCGGAGGAGGATCAGGATCTCCCCGCCTCTGACTGAACCGGGCGCCATGTAGACTGACCGGGTGCGTGCCCTGGCCCTGAGCGACACCGGTGTCTCGCTCCGCACCGACTACCCGACACCGACTCCCCGTCCCGGCGAAGTGCTCGTGCGCGTGCTGCGCGCGGGCATCTGCGAGACCGACCTGCAGCTGGTAGGCGGTTACATTGGAGGAACGACGCGAAGTCGTTCCGGGAGACCGGGCTTTCGCGGCGTGCTCGGCCACGAGTTCGTCGGCGTCGCCGAGAGCGGCGTCTTCGAGGGCCGCCGCGTCGTCGGCGAGATCAACTGCAGCTGCGGCGAGTGCGAGACCTGCCGCGCCGGCCACCCGACGCACTGCTCCAGCCGCAGCGTGCTCGGCATCCTCGACCACGACGGCGCGTTCGCCGACATGATCGCCGTCCCCGAGCGCAACCTCCACGTCGTCCCCGACGAGGTCGAGACCGACGCCGCCGTGTTCACCGAACCCGTCGCGGCGGCATTCCAGATCCCGGCGCAGCTGAACGTCACGCGGACCGATCGCGTGGTGGTGCTCGGCGACGGCCGCCTGGGCAACCTGTGCGCCCAGGTGCTCTCCACGTTGACGCCGTACGTCACGGTCGTCGGCAAGCACTCGCACAAGCTGGCGCTGCTGCGATCGCTCGGCATCGCGACGTGTCCGCTGTCCGAGCTTCCGCCGGAGCGGATGGCGGACATCGTGGTGGACTGCACCGGCTCCGACACGGGCCTCCCGACGGCGCTCGGGATCGTGCGCCCGCGAGGCACCGTCGTGCTGAAGACCACCGTCGCCGGAACCCAGACGCTGGCGCTGGCGCCGATCGTGATCGACGAAGTGACCGTCATCGGATCGCGCTGCGGCCCGTTCGGCAAGGCGCTGACCGCGCTCCAGGACGGCAGCGTCAAGGTGCTCCCGCTCATCTCGGTCCGGTTCAACCTCTCAGAGGGTGTGGACGCGCTCGAGCATGCGCGGAGCAAGCCCGTGCTGAAGGTCCTCCTCGACGTCACCGCCGTGCCGTGATCGCGGCCACCGCTGAGGGCGTCGTCATCGAGGTGCTCGCGAAGGCGCGCGGCGTGCCGAAGCGCGCGGTGACGATCGTCGCCGGCGGGCGCAGCCGCGCCAAGCGCGTGGCCGTCGCCGGCATGACGAAGGCGGCGGCCGAGGCCCGCACTACAATCTGAGGCGTCGTGGCGAACTGGCGCATGTGGATCCCGTGCCTCGGGATGGCGTTGTGCTCGCGGCTGTCGTTCGTCGATCGGCAGGTGCTGGCTGTCCTGTCGCCGACGATAACGACCGGGGTCGCCACGGTTCCCGCATAGCGGCAGCATGCAGGCCGCCGACTTCCTCATCGAACACGCCGACCGCGTCTGCACGTGCGCGGGCCCGGCACCCCGGCGTGGCGCGGCGCAGCGGGACGCCACGGCGGTCGAGGGAGGCGTCGTCGCGGCACAGGAGGGCCGCGTTGTCTACGCCGGTCCGGCGAACGGTCTCCACGAGCACGTCCAGGTTCAGCCTGGCGCCATGCGCATCGACGCGCGCGGCTGCACCATCCTCCCTGGCTTCGTCGATCCCCACACGCACGTCGTGTTCGCCGGCGATCGGCGCGACGAGCTGCAGCGGCGCCTCGACGGCGCGAGCTACGCCGACATCGCGGCCGGGGGCGGTGGCATCGCGCGCACGGTCGCGGCGACGCGCGCCGCGTCGGAAGACGAGCTCGTCTCGCTGGCGCGCGGCCGTCTCGACGAGATGCTCGCGTGCGGCACGACGACGTGCGAAGCGAAGAGCGGCTACGGGCTGACGACGGAATCGGAGCTGCGGCAGTTGCGGGCGATTCAGCGGCTGAACGCGGAGCACGCGGTGGACCTGGTGCCGACCTTTCTCGGCGCGCATGCCGTCCCCGACGACTACCGCGGCCGCCGCAACGACTACATCCGGCTGGTGATCGAGGAAATGATTCCCGAGGTGGTCGAGGAGGCGCTCGCCGAGTGGTGCGACGTCTTCTGCGACGAGGGCGCGTTCACGCCCGAGGAGACGCTGACGATTCTGTCCGCCGCGACAGCGGCGGGCCTGAAGCCGCGCCTGCACGCCGACGAACTGGCGCGCAGCGGCGGCAGCGAGGTCGCGGCGCGGGTCGGCGCGCGGTCCGCCGACCACCTGATCTTCGTTGACGAAGCCGGCGCCGATGCACTGGCGAAGGCCGGCGTCGCCGCCGTGCTGCTGCCCTCGGCTGCCTTCTATCTCAAGCTCGGCCGGTTCGCGCCCGCGCGCATGCTCATCGCGCGCGGGGTGCCGGTGGCGCTCGCCTCCGACGTCAACCCTGGCGGCGGCTTCTCGCCCTCGATCCCGTTTGCGATGACGCTGGCGTGCTTCGCGATGCACATGACGCTCGAAGAGGCGCTCGTCGCCGCGACGCTCAACGCGGCCTGGTCGCTCGACCGCGCGGACTCGGTGGGCAGTCTCGAACCGGGCAAGCTCATGGATGCGGTGATCGTCAAAGGCACGCTCGCGGACCTCATCCGCGTGGGAGCGCCGAACGTTCGTATGGTGATCAAGCGCGGAAAAGCAGTGTACTGGTCCCAATGACTTCTGAACCCAGCTACGCATCCATGGTCGTCACCGACCTTCTCGACGCGTTCGCGTCGAACGAGCCGGTGCCCGGCGGCGGCTCGGCGTCGGCGCTGGCGGCCGCCATCGGCGCCTCCCTGCTGATCATGGTCGCCGGCCTGCCGAAGACGAAGCGGGGCGCGCCCGAGGAAGCGGCGGATCTCTCGGAGGCCTCCGCGCGGCTGCGCCCGCTGCGCGACGAGCTCATGTCGCTCGTGGACGACGACAGCGACGCGTACAAGGCCGTGGTCAGCGCGACGCGGCTGCCGAAGGCCACCGACGCCGAGAAGCAGGCGCGCCGCGCCGCCATCGACACGGCCATGAGGGCCGCAACGGAGACGCCGCTCGAGACGATGCGCGTGTGTCAGCAGGCGATGCGCGGCGCGACGATCGTCGCCGCGGCGGGCAATCCCAACGCGGCCAGCGACACGGGCGTTGCCGTGGAGCTCCTGCTCGCGGCCCTTCGCGGCGCCGCCCTCAACATCGCCGTCAACCTGAAAGGTCTCTCCGACACCAGCTTTGCGGCGCGCGTCTCCGAGGAAGCACGGCAGCTCGAGGCCGACGCGACGGCGGACGCGGCACGAGCGCGGGAACTTCTGGCGGGGTAAGAACGATCAGCGGGCGCGGGCGCCGCCGGTGTCGACGGCGATCGTATCCACCGAGAAGGACAGCTCCACCGGCACCGTGACCCCCGGGAAGACCTCCACGGGCTGCGTGTAGTACGCGTCCACGTAGGTCCGGTCCTCCTCGCGGGTCACGTACAGGTCCTCGGGATAGAGCGGCACGCCGAGGCCGTCGGCGTATTCGACGATGCGGTCGTGGAGCTGGTCGGTGCTGCTGCGGGAGCCAAACAGAATGAGCTGCTCGGCCTCGTCCTTCAGCTGGAAGTAGTTGAACGCCGCCATCCCCATCCTGGCGCAGGCGTTCAGGATGGCCAGCGTGATCAGAACGCTGATGACCGTCTTGATCAATGGATCTGGTGAAGGATTCTATTCCAACGGACGTTCAGGACGTTGCCCGCGTCGGGCTCGTTCTCCCCGAAGGAGAAATAGACGAAGAGCGCCTTCCCCTTCACGTAGTCGCGCGGCAGGAACCCCCAGTAGCGGCTGTCCTGCGAGTTGTCGCGGTTGTCCCCCATCATGAAGTAGTGCCCCTCGGGCACCGTCACCGGGCCGTACTGCACGCGCACGTCGAAGTCGTGGGTCCCGTTCTCGCCGGGCGGGATCAGGAAGTGCACGTAGGGCTCGTCCAGCGGCGTGCCGTCGACGAAGACCATCTTGTTGCGGACCTCGATGGTCTCGCCGGGCAGCCCGATGACGCGCTTGATGAAGTCGCGCTCGGGATCCTCGGGGTACTTGAACACGGCGATGTCGCCGCGCCGGATGGGATCGATCGGGAGGACGCTGTTTTCCGCGGCGCTCATCGTCGGCGCGAAGACGAACTTGTTGACGAGCAGGTGGTCGCCGATGAGGAGGTTGTTCTCCATCGACCCGGTCGGGATCTTGAACGCCTGGACGATGAACGTGCGGACGAAGAGCGCGAGGATGACGGCGACGCAGATCGACTCGAAGTACTCGCGGGCCGTGGATTTCCGGTGTTCCGTATACGCCATGCTCTTCTGCCCGCTGCCCGCTGCCCGCTGCCCGCTCATTCGGTGCCCACCTTGAGCACCGCGAGAAA
This sequence comes from Acidimicrobiia bacterium, assembly GCA_016871375.1. GTDB lineage: Bacteria > Acidobacteriota > Vicinamibacteria > Vicinamibacterales > UBA2999 > VFYY01. The sequence goes on along the minus strand of VFYY01000017.1, from coordinate 37,161 downwards.
CGCCTCTTGCGGGATCTCCACGCGGCCGACGCGCTTCATGCGCTTCTTCCCTTCCTTCTGCTTCTCGAGCAGCTTGCGCTTGCGGGTGATGTCGCCGCCGTAGCACTTCGCGAGCACGTTCTTGCGCAGGGCCTTCACCGACTCGCGCGCGATCACGCGGTTGCCGATCGACGCCTGGATCGCGATCTCGAACATCTGGCGCGGGATGAGCTCGCGCATCTTCGACGCCAGCGCGCGCCCCCGCTCGTACGCCGCGTCGCGGTGGACGATGATGGAGAGCGCGTCCACCGGCTCGCCGTTCACCAGGATGTCCATCTTGACGAGCGGCGACTCCCAGTAGCCGGTCACATGGTAGTCGAGCGACGCGTAGCCGCGCGACATCGTCTTCAGGCGGTCGTAGAAGTCGAGCACGACCTCGTTGAACGGCAGCTCGTAGGTGATGAGCACGCGGTCGGACTTGAGATATTCGAGCTTTTTCTGCACGCCCCGCTTGTCCTGGCACAACTGCAGGATCGGGCCGACGTACTCGGTGGGCGTCAGGATCATCGCCGTGATCACGGGCTCTTCGAGCTTCGCGATCCGGCCCGCGTCCGGCAGCTTCGCCGGGCTGTCCACCTCGTGCACCTCGCCGTCGGTCGTCGTCACCCGGTAGAGCACGCCCGGCGCGGTGGTGACGAGGTCCATGCCGTACTCGCGCTCGAGCCGCTCCTGGACGATCTCCATGTGCAGGAGGCCGAGGAAGCCGCAGCGGAACCCGAAGCCGAGCGCGGCGGACGTCTCCGGCTCGTAGAAGAACGACGCGTCGTTCAGGCGCAGCTTCTCGAGCGCCTCGCGCAGCTCGCTGTACTGGTGGCTCTCCACCGGGTACAGGCCGGCGAAGACCATCGGCTTCAGCTCCTTGAAGCCGGGGAAGGGCTCGGTCGTCGGCCGCGCGACCTCGGTGACCGTGTCGCCGATCTTCGCGTCCGCCACGACCTTGATGTTCGCGACGACGAAGCCGACCTCGCCCACGCCGAGCTCATCGACCGGCGTCGCCTTCGGCGAGAAGACGCCGAGGCCGTCCACCTCGAAGTCCTGCGCGGTGGCCATCAGCCGGATCTTCGCCTTCGTCCGCAGCACGCCGTCGATCACGCGCACGACGACGACGACGCCGCGATAGGGGTCGTACCAGGAATCGAAGATGAGCGCCTTGAGCGGGGCGTTCGGGTCGCCCGTGGGCGGGTGAAAGCGCGCGACGATCGCCTCGAGGATCTCGTGCACGCCCGTGCCTTCCTTGGCGCTCGCCAGGATCGCGTCGGCGCTGTCGAGGCCGATGATCTCCTCGAGCTGCCGCTTGCACTCGTCGGGCTGCGCGCTGGGCAGGTCGATCTTGTTGATGACGGGGATGATCTCGAGGTGGTTGTCCACGGCGAGATAGGCATTGGCCAGCGTCTGCGCCTCGACGCCCTGCGCGGCGTCCACCAGCAGCAGCGCGCCCTCGCAGGCGGCGAGCGACCGCGTGACCTCGTAGCCGAAGTCCACGTGCCCGGGTGTGTCGATCAGGTTCAGGACGTACTTGTTGCCGTCGTCGGCGGTGTAGTTCAGGCGGACCGGGTGCGCCTTGATGGTGATGCCGCGCTCGCGCTCGAGGTCCATGGCATCGAGCACCTGCGCTTCCATCTCACGCGCCTGCAGGGCGCCGGTGTGCTCGAGGAAGCGGTCGGCCAGCGTGGACTTGCCGTGGTCGATGTGCGCGATGATCGAGAAGTTCCGTATGTAGGCCTGATCCATGGAGAACGATCAGGAAATTATAACTGCTAGGTCGTAGGTGGTAGGTCGTAGGTCGTAGGTCGTAGGGGCCGACTTTAGTCGGCCCGTCACACGGTAGTCGTAGGGGCCGACTCTAGTCGTAGGGGCCGACTTTAGTCGGCCCGTCACACGGAAGGAACCGCCGCCACGTCGTACACCTTGAGCCGACGGTTCCGTGCTCAGGGCCGATCGACACGGCGACACGACGCGGCTTGCCGTCGGAGTCGGTATATTCGCCGCTGGGCGATCGGGATGAAGTACGAGCTCGTGCGCCGCTTGTCGACGATGTCGTTCGTGATGCCCTCGTCGCCGAAGCGGAAGTGTCGTGTCGGCTCGGAGAACGCGGAGTTCAGAATCGGGTTGTCGATGACCGCCTGCGGCACGCCGAGGACTGTATCCCAGTTTGGTCCGGCTGAAGCCGGACACGACGTACGTCCCGACGACCTACTACCTGTCAGCGATGGGAACGAAGCGCTGCGGGTACTCGGGGCCCGTGTAGTCCGCGCGCGGCCGGATCAGCCGGTTGTTCGCGTACTGCTCCAGCACGTGCGCGGTCCAGCCGGAGATGCGGCTCACCGCGAAGATCGGCGTGTAGAGATCGACCGGGATGCCGAGCACGTAATACGTGGACGCCGAGTAGAAATCCACGTTCGGGTTCAGCTTCTTCTCGCCCTTGACGAGCGCCTCGATGCGCTCCGACATGTCGTACCACTGCGGCACGCCGGCGCGGCGGCCGAGCTCGCGCGACATCTGCCGCAGGTGCGTGGCGCGGGGATCCTCGGTGCGGTATACGCGGTGGCCGAAGCCCGGAATCTTTTCCTTCCGCGCCAGCTTCGCGCGGACGGCCTCCTCCACCCGCTCCGGGCCTGCCGTCTGCCCGAAGTCGAGCAGCATCTTCATGACCTCGGCGTTGGCGCCGCCGTGCAGCGGTCCCTTCAGCGTGCCAATCGCCGCGACGGTCGCCGAATAGATGTCGGTGAGCGTCGCCGCCGCGACGCGCCCCGCGAACGTCGAGGCGTTGAGCTCGTGGTCCGCGTGCAGCGTCAGCGCGACGTCGAACGCGCGGATGGCGGTCGGGTTCGGCCGCTCGCCCGTCAGCATGTACAGGAAGTTCGCCGCGTGGCCCATCACCGGATCCGGGGCGATCACGCCGCCGCCGGCCCGCAGCCGGCCCCAGGTGGCGACGATGGCGCCGATCTGCGCGGTGAGGCGGACGGCCTTGCGGTACTGCGCGGCCGGTGACGCGTCGCTCGCGTCCGCGTCGTAGTGCGCGAGGGCGGAGGTGAGCGTGCGCAGCGCGTCCATCCCGTCCACGGGAGGCAGCGACTTCATCAGGCGGATGATCGCTTCCGGCAGCGGACGCGCCGCCGCGAGCTGCGACTGCAGGTCGCCCAGCTCCGCCTTCGTCGGCAGCCGGCGGTGCCACAGCAGGTAGCAGACCTCCTCGAACGTGGCGTTCTTCGCCAGGTCGTGGATGTCGTAGCCGCAGTAGGCGAGCACGCCGCGATCGCCGTCGAGGTAACAGATCGCGGAGGACGTCGCGACGACGTCCTCCAGCCCACCCCTGGGTTTCTCTTTTTCGGCCGTCGCCATACGGCGATCCTATCTCCTAGAGGGCGGCGGGCCGGGATGCTCTCGATGCGGCGGGCTTATAGATCGCGCCCACGATCGCGCCGTAGATCGCCAGCTCGATCGCCGAGTCCACGATGATCGCGGTCGCCATCGCGGTGTCGATCGGATAGAGCACCCACTGCCAGATCAGGCCGAAGCCGGTGACGATGACCCACGTCACGAGGCCGAAGCGGAGGCCTTCGATCCAGCCCGTGCCGCCTTCGTAGCCCTTGGCGTAGGCATAGGCGAAGGCGAGAAAGCCGACCAGCAGGAAGACGAAGCCCACGGGCAGCGTGCCGTACATCGCCTCTTCGCTGCGCAGCGCCGCCGCGTTGGCCATGTAGATGTCCGCCAGCAGCACTTCGTTGACGAAGAACCCGACCCCCATCGACACCACGAACGCCACGACGCCGGCCGCGATCACGCGTGCGTAGTTCATCGCTCCGCTCCTTTGGTAGGGGCGACGCATGCGTCGCCCGTTGTCTACGGGCGGGACATGTCCCGCCCCTACACCTCTTCGGTTTTCAGCACGACGTCGTCGCTGGCGTACTGCTGGACGACGGAGAGGAGGCCGGTGTAGAGGAAGCCGATCTGGAAGAGCACGAGGAACGGCACCGTGCCGTAGATGCCGTTGGCGAGCGCGTAGAAGACGGTGGCGGTGAAGTACAGGCCGAGCGCCAGCTCGATCATCGGCTGCACGACGAAGCTCTGGCGGTACTTCTTGCCGATCCACTCGTCGGACTGCCCTTCGATGCGGTACTTCGGCGTGCGCGCGAACTCGCTCTGGCGGTTGAAGAGCGCCTCGAGCACGGCGCGCGTGTTGTTCACGGTGAGGCCGATGCCGATCGACATCAGGAACGGCAGGTACCTGAGCCTCTGCGTCCACGTGCGCGGATAGAGCTCGCGCTGGCAGACCATGTAGAAGTTGGCCACCGACGCCGTCGCCGCGAAGAACAGCGGCACGTCGATGAGCAGCATCTCGTACCAGCCCATGTTGAACCTGATGACCATCGAGGGCGCCATCAGGACCGACAGCACGCACATGAGCAGGTAGTTGAAGTTCGCCGTGAGGTGGAAGAACGCCTCCGCCTTGACGCGCAGGGGCAGCCCGGAGCGCAGGATGCGCGGCAGCACCTTGCGGCACGTCTGGATCGAGCCCTTCGCCCAGCGGTGCTGCTGCGACTTGAACGAGTTCATCTCGACCGGGACTTCCGCCGGCGCGATGAGATCCGGCAGGAAGATGAACGTCCAGCCGCGCATCTGCGCGCGGTAGCTGAGGTCGAGGTCCTCGGTGAGCGTGTCGTGCTGCCAGCCGCCGGCGTCGCCGATGGCGGTACGCCGCCAGATGCCCGCCGTGCCGTTGAAGTTGAAGAAGAGCCCCGAGCGGTTGCGGCCGCCGTGCTCGAGCACGAAGTGCCCGTCGAGGAGGATCGCCTGGATCTTCGTCAGCAGCGAGTAGTCCTCGTTGATGTGCCCCCACCGCGCCTGCACCATCGCCACCTTCGGGTCGGCGAAGAACGGCACCGTCTTCAGCAGGAAGTCGGGCGTCGGGATGAAGTCGGCGTCGAAGATGGCGACGAACTCGCCCTTGGCGGCGCGCAGCCCCTCGTCGAGGGCGCCGGCCTTGTAGCCGGTGCGGTCCGTGCGATGGATGTAGGTGATGTTGACGCCGTTGGCCGTGTTGCGGCGCACCGCGCGCTCGGCGACGCTCGTCGTCTCGTCGGTGGAGTCGTCGAGCACCTGGATCTCGAGCAGGTGGCGCGGGTAGTCGATGCCGCAGACCGCGTCGATCAGGCGGTCGGCGACGTACATCTCGTTGTAGATCGGAAGCTGGACCGTGACCGCCGGCAGCAGGGCCGGCAGCGGCGGCGTTTCACGACGCCGGTCGCGGTTCTTCATGTACTGGTAGACCAGGTAATACCGGTGCCACCCGTACACGGCGAGAATGACGAGAACGAAGAAATACGTCGCGAGGACGAACGTTTCGGAGGAAGTCATGCCGCGGTCGGCCGGACAATCAGCACGATCAGGAATTATACTGCCGGGCTCCGTGAATTCGCACCATCCAGCTCTGCATGACCGCCTCTGACATCGAGGCGCTGCTCGATCGGGTCCGGCGCGGCGAGGTGGACCCGGCCGCCGCCAGCGCGCAAATTCTCGCGGCCCTCCGCGCGGCGCCGTTCGAAGATCTCGGCTTCGCGCGCGTGGACACGCACCGCGAGCTGCGACAGGGCTTCCCCGAAGTCATTCTGGGCCTCGGCAAGTCGCCCGAGCAGGTTGCCGCGATCGCCGGGCGCATCGTCGCGCGCGGGCAGGCCCTGCTCGTGACGCGCGCGGATCTCCAGACCTACGACGCGGTGCGGGCGCTCGTGCCCGAGGCGACGTACCACGGCCAGGCGCGGGCCATCACGCTCGTCCAGGGTCAGATTCCGCCGGGCCGCGGCACCATCCTGGTGACGTGCGCCGGGACGTCGGACCTTGCCGTCGCGGAAGAAGCCGCCATCACCGCCGAGGTGATGGGAAACAAGGTCGATCGGCTCTACGACGTCGGCGTCGCCGGCCTCCACCGCCTGCTTGCCGAGCAGCCGCGTCTCCAGTCCGCGCGCGTCATCGTCGTCGTCGCGGGCATGGAAGGCGCGCTGCCGAGCGTGGTGGCCGGGCTGGTGACCGTGCCGGTGATCGCGGTGCCGACGAGCATCGGCTACGGCGCGAGCTTCGGCGGCGTCGCCGCACTGCTGGGGATGCTCAACAGCTGCGCGAACGGCGTGTCGGTGGTGAACATCGACAACGGCTTCGGCGGCGGCTGCATGGCCAGTATCATCAATCACCTATGAACGCGGGCGCACTGCGGGCACTCGAGTTCCATCGCATCGTGTCGGTGGTCACGGGCCTGGCGGTGACGCCCACCGGCGAAGCGCGGCTGGCGGACCTGCGGCCGTTGACCGACGCGGCCGCGATCGGCGCCGCGCAGCGCGCGACGACGGAAGGGACGCGGTTCCTCGCGAACCATCCCGGCTTCCCGCTGCGGGCGCCGTCCGATCTCGACGAGATCCTCGAGGCGCTGAGCGTCGAGGGCCGTCCGCTCGAGCCGCTGCGCCTGACGGCGCTCGCGGTCTACCTCGAGTCCATCGAGCAGACGCGCCACGCCGTGGTGTCGCTCGGCCCGAGCTTCCCGATCCTCGGCGGGCTCGCGTCGGCCGTCGCGTCGTTCAAGGGAGAGATCGCGGCCGTGCGCCGCGCGATCGATCCGTCGGGTGAGGTGGTGGACGAGGCGAGTCCCGCGCTGGCGTCGATCCGCGAGCGCCTGCGGCGGCACCGCGCGAAGCTGCGCAGCACGCTCGAGGCGTTCGTGCGCGGCCGCGACACGGCGAAGTACCTGCAGGACCAGCTCGTCACCGACCGCAACGGGCGCTACGTGCTGCTGGTGCGTGCCGAGCACCGGTCCGCGATTCCCGGGATCGTGCACGGCGGCTCCGCGAGCGGCGCCAGCCTCTACGTCGAGCCGCTCGAGACGGTCGACATCAACAACGACATCGTCCAGCTCGAGGAGCAGGAGGCGGAGGAAGTGCGCCGCATCCTGCTGGCGCTCACCGACGGGCTGCGCGCGCGTCCCTCGGATCTCCGCCGGACGATCGACGTCGCCACCGAGCTCGACGTCGTCCAGGCGCGCGCGCGCTTGTCGCTGATGGTGGACGGGGTCGAGCCGATCGCATCAGTGGACGGCACGTTCGAGCTGAAGGCGGCGCGGCATCCGCTGCTGATCGCGGCCGTGGCGAGCAGGGCGAGTGAGGCGGGTAGGGAGGCTGGGGAGGGCCCTTCCCAAGCCACCCCACCAGCCCCACTCGCCCCACTCGCCCCACTCGCCCCAGTCCCTGTGGATCTCCACCTCGTGCCCCCCACGCGCATCCTCATCATCGCCGGCCCGAACACCGGTGGAAAAACCGTCGCCATCAAGACCGCGGGACTGCTCGCCGCGATGGCGCAGGCCGGCCTGCACATTCCCGCGGACGCCGGATCGCGGCTGCCGGTGTTTCAGTCGATCTTCGCGGACATCGGCGACGAGCAGTCGATCTCCGCCAGCCTGAGCACCTTCTCCGCCCACATCACCAACGTCGTCTCGATGGACCGGACGCTGGCGCTGCCCGCGCTCGTGCTGCTCGACGAGGTGGGCGCCGGTACCGACCCGGTCGAGGGCGGCGCGCTCGGCATCGCGGTCATCGACCACTTCCGCACGCGCGGCGCCCACCTCATCGCCACCACGCACTACGACTCGCTGAAGTCGTACTCGTCCACGACGGACGGCGTCACCGGCGCGGCGTTCGGCTTCGATCCGGAGACCTTCGCGCCGACCTATCGCCTCGTCTACGGCTCGCCGGGCCGCAGCCTGGCGATCGAGATTGCCGCGCGGCTCGGCATGCCGCCGTCGGTCGTGGCCGCCGCGCGCGGGAACCTGAGCGAGGGCGAGCAGCAGCTTCGCGATCATCTGGCGCGCATCGACAACGACCTGCGCGCGCTCGAGCAGGAGCGGCGCGCGGTGGCGAAGGAACGCGCCACGGTGGCGGAGACCGAGACGAAGCTCAAGACACGCGAGCAGACGGTGCGCGAGCGCGAGGAGGGCTTCCGCCGCCGGCTCGACGCGAAGCTCGACGATCAGGTCCGCGAGGCGCGCCGGGAGATCGACCGCGTCATCGAAGGGTTGAAGGCGCGCGCCGCGGAGCTGTCCGACCAGGCCGCCAGGCGCGCGGCGGCCCGCATCAGCACCGGCGACGCCGGAGCCGCGCGGTCCGACGCGCGCGCGGCGCTCGACGAGGCGATTGCGAAAATCAAAGAGGCGGGTGGGCCGGGTAAGGCGGGTAGGGCGGCTGGAGAGGGCCCTTCCCCCGCCACCCCACTGGCCCCACCCGCCCCACTCGCCCCACTCGCCCCACTCGCCCCTGGCGCAAGAGTCGCCGTCGGAGCACTGGGGCTCGAGGGCGTCGTCATCGAGCTGCACGGCAGGCACGCCGAAGTGGACGTGCGCGGCAAGCGCCTGCGCGCCGCCCTGCGCGATTTGCGTGTGATTGGCGATGTACGTGGGGCGGGTGCCGCCGAGCGCGGGGGTCCAGCGCGAGGCGGACCCGCCGTGCACGTCAACATCGACCTGCAGCCGCGCGAAGGCGCGCTCTCGGAGCTGAACGTCATCGGCTGCACGGTGGACGAAGCGCTGACGCGACTGGAAAAATTCCTGGACCAGACCGCCGTCACCGACATCGGCGAGCTGCGCATCGTCCACGGCCACGGGACCGGCCAGCTGCGTCGCGCCGTGGGAGAATTCCTGAAGAACCACCCGCTCGTCGCCAGCTACGACGCCGCCCCCGACAAGCAGGGCGGCGGCGGCGCGACGATCGTCCGCCTGAAGGACTGATGGCGCTCTTTCCGCAGCACTTCATCGAAGACCTGAAGCGCCAGGCCGACATCGTCGTCGTCATCCAGGACTACGTCTCGCTGAAGAAGACCGGCGCCACCTACAAGGGACTCTGCCCGTTCCACGGCGAGAAGACGCCGTCGTTCCACGTCAACCGCGACAAGGGCTTCTTCCACTGCTTCGGGTGCGGCGTGGGCGGCGACGTCATCAAGTTCCTCGAGCTGCACGAGAAGGTCGGCTTCCACGACGCGATCAAGCAGCTCGCGCAGCGCTTCGGCATGTCGCTCCCCGAGATGGAGCAGAGCGACGAGCAGCGGGCGAACGCCGCCGAGCGCGAAGGACTGCTCAACGTGCACGAGGCCGCGGCGAAGTGGTTCACGGAGCAGCTCGACTCCCCCGCCGCCGCGCGCGTGCGCACGGTGATCGCCGACCGCGGCGTGAGCGCGGCGACAAGCCAGGCGTTCGGGCTCGGGTTTGCGCCGCCGGGACGCGATCACCTCAAGACCGCGCTGATGAAACAGGGGTTCACGCAGGCGCTGCTCGTCCGCGCCGGCCTCGTCTTCCAGCGGGACGATGGGAGCGTGGTGGATCGGTTCAGGAACCGGCTGATGATCCCGATCCGCCGTGACACCGGATCGGTGATCGCGTTCGGCGGGCGGTCGCTCGACGCCGACCAGCAGCCGAAGTACCTGAACTCGCCGGAGACCCCGATCTACTCGAAGAGCCGCACGCTGTACGGCCTGAATCTGAGCAAGTCGGCCATCCGCCAGGGCAACTTCGCCATCCTGGTCGAGGGCTACTTCGACTTCGCCCAGATCTACCAGGCCGGCTTTCAGGGGGTGGTGGCCTCCTGCGGCACCGCGCTGACCCCCCAGCAGGCGCAGCAGCTGCGGAGATTCACCAGCAAGGTCGTCTTGAGCTTCGATCCCGACGCCGCCGGCCAGGGCGCCACCGCGAAATCGTGCGAAATGCTGGTAGCAGAAGGGTTTGAGGTCAATGTGGCCATACTGCCGCCCGGCGAAGATCCCGATACGTATGTCAGAACGCACGGCCGGGAAGGCTACGCCGAACGCCTGAAGCAGTCGCGGCCGTACCTCGAATATCTCCTCGATCGTGCCGCACAGGGCCACAACCTGAATTCAGACGAGGGCAGGGTCAGGTTTTTGTCAGAAATGCTGCCAATTGCAGGCCGGATCCCGGATGCCACGATGCGGGACCGGTTCGCCGACCGCCTCGCGTTCAAGGCCCACGTGACCGATGAGGTGGTCCGGACAGAGATCCGCAAGGCGGCCGTCCAGCGTCAGACCACGCTGACGGCGCGTGAGATCCCGTCGCTGGGGCAGGTCACCAAGGCCGAAAAAGGGCTGATTTGGTGGCTCGTTCATCGCCCGGACCCCGCAGTTGCCGCCCTCGACGCCCTGGATGGCCCGGATCTCGACGGCCTTTCGGCGCGTTCGGTGCTGGATCTCGCGCGGAATCTGAATGAAAATAGGGGTTTCTCACCATCCGCGCTCTTCGAGCGTCTAAACCTTGCGGAGTCCCAGCTCGTGACGGCCATCGCCAGCGAGCCTGAAGCACCGGTCAACGACGTGGAGGAGTGCGCGCGTATCATCAAGCGGCTTCGGTACGAGCGCGAACGGGCGGCGGTTCAGCGCGAGATCGACCGGTTGCAGCAGCTTGGCGCCGCGCAGCATGGGGAACAGATTGACGCCCTCTGGGCGCGCAAACGGGATCTGCTGCAGCGGATCGAAGGTTTGATCTAGGAGAGGACCAATCTTGTCGATTGAAGAAAGATACGACGAAGTACGCCAGATGATTAACGTCGGCAAGGAGAAGGGGTATCTCCTGTACGACGAGATCAACGAGCTGCTCCCCTCGGAGGTCACCTCCGCCGAGGACCTCGACGAGCTGTTCAACGCCTTCGGCAGCGCCGGCATCGAGATCGTCGACTCCGACAAGGCGTACCGCGGCGACAAGGACTTCGATCGTGATTCGGAAGACGGGCCGGAGCTCGACCTCACGCCCGGCGCCCTCGACAAGACCAACGACCCCGTCCGCATGTACCTGCGCGAGATGGGCACCGTGCCGCTCCTCACCCGCGAGGGCGAGGTGGCGATTGCCAAGCGCATCGAGCGCGGCAAGCTGGCGGTGATCAAGTCGATCTCGCGCACGCCGACCATCGCCAAGCGCATCCTGCTGATGGGCGACCAGCTCCGCGCCGGCGAGCGCACCATCCGCGAGCTGGTGATCTTCAGCGACGAGGAGATCACCGACGAGGTGATCGAGGAGCGCAAGGAGGAAGTGCTCGGGCAGATCGAGGAGGTGCGCAAGGCGCGCGTCAACTTCGTGAAGCTGGCCGAGAAGGGCGCGCTCGTCCCGCGCGCCGACAAGCGCAAGTTCCGCCGCGCCCGCTGGAAGTCGCTGCGCGCCCGCATCGAGGTGTCGCGCACGGTCCGCCGCATCGAGTTCACCGAGACGATCAAGCGGCGCCTCATCGACGAGGTCAAGGAGTCGGTGGACGCCGGGCAGCGCGTGCAGCGCGAGGCCGACGCGATCGACCGCCACATCAACCCCCGGATCAAGACGAAGGGCCCGAAGCTCCGCGAGGAGGAGAAGAAGAACCTCCAGAAGAAGCTGAAGGACATCAAGGCGCACGTGAAGGGGATGATCGACGACCTGGAGGAGACGCCGGAGCGCCTCCGCCGCACGATCGAGGTCATCCAGCGCGGCGAGGCGCAGGCCGAGCAGGCGAAAAAGGAGCTGGTCGAGGCCAACCTCCGCCTCGTCGTCTCCATCGCCAAGAAGTACACGAACCGCGGCCTGCAGTTCCTCGACCTGATCCAGGAAGGCAACATCGGCCTCATGAAGGCCGTGGACAAGTTCGAGTACCGCCGCGGCTACAAGTTCTCGACCTACGCGACGTGGTGGATCCGCCAGGCGATCACGCGCGCCATCGCCGACCAGGCGCGCACCATCCGCATCCCGGTCCACATGATCGAGACGATCAACAAGCTCATTCGCACCTCGCGCGCGCTGGTGCAGGAGCTCGGGCGCGAGCCGACCTCGGAAGAGATCGCCAAGCGCATGGACATTCCCGTCGCCAAGGTCCGCAAGGTGCTCAAGATCGCGCAGGAGCCGATCTCCCTCGAGACGCCCATCGGCGAGGAGGAAGATTCGCATCTTGGCGACTTCATCGAGGACCGCAACATCGTGTCGCCGGCCGAGGCGGTCATCAACCTGAACCTCAAGGAGCAGACGGAGGCCGTCCTCAAGACGCTGACGCCGCGCGAGGAGAAGGTGATCAAGATGCGCTTCGGCGTGGGCGACGGCAGCGAGCACACGCTGGAGGAAGTGGGCCAGAACTTCGCGGTGACCCGCGAGCGCATACGCCAGATCGAGGCGAAGGCGCTCAGGAAGCTGCGCCATCCCTCGAGGTCGCGTAAACTCAAGGCGTTCCTGGAAGGAAGAACGTAGACATTTGCGATCGATGATTTGTGATTTGTGATTGGAGGAACGGAGCTGTCTCGCGCCCAATCGCAAATCAGAAGTCGCAATTCACAAATGATCTGCGGGCCCGTAGCTCAGCGGTTAGAGCGGCCGGCTCATAATCGGTTGGTCCCAGGTTCGAATCCTGGCGGGCCCACTCAGCATGTCGCCTGACTTACAACGCCTGATCACGCTGCAACAGCTCGACTCGACCATCGACGATGCGCGGCGGACGATCGCCGCGCACCCGCAGCGCCTCGCCGACGCCGACGCCCGCCTGCACGAGGCCATGCAGGCCGTGGACGCCGCGAAACAGGGGCTCAAGGACAACCAGGAGGCGCGCCGCGCGCTCGACAAGGACGTCGCGCTCTACCAGGGCCGCCTGTCGAAGTTCAAGGACCAGCAGGCCGCGGTCAAGACCAACAAGGAATACCAGGCGCTCGGCCACGAGATCGAGACCGCGCAGAAGGAGCTCGGCGGCGTCGAGGAGAAGATCCTCGAGCGCATGATGGAAGCCGACGTCCTGACGGTGGAGATCAAGAAAGCGGAGACCGCGCTCGCCGCGCAGCAGAAGGACGTGGAGGCGGAGAAGAAGGCGCTCGCCAGCGAGCTCGCCTCCGTCGAAGCGGCGATGACGGACGCCAGCGAGCGCCGGGCGGCGCTGCTCGGGCAGCTCGACAAGCGGCTGATCGCGCTCTACGAGCAGGTGGCGAGGGCGCGCAAGGGCATCGCCATCTGCGTGGCGACGCGCGACGGCTTGTGCTCCGTCTGCCACGTGCGCCTGCGCCCGCAGGTGTTCCAGCTCATTCGCCAGAACGACAGCATCATCCAGTGCGACAGCTGCCAGCGGATTCTCTACTACCATCCGCCCCCGCCGCCGATCGAGCAGCCCGTCACCCACCATCCGTGACCCTTCGACGTAGCTCAGGGTCACCCCGAGCGATGCGCACTACACGAGGAGTCGAGGGGTGACGCAGCCGTCGCTCTTCGGTCCCCAGGGTGGCGGATCGGCCACCGCGAACATCGACGGCGGCTCGCGCGGCAACCCGGGTCCCGCCGCCTACGGCGTGCGCATCGAGCGCGGGGACGGCGAGGTCGTCGAGCTCAAGCAGTTCATCCCGAACGCGACCAACAACGTGGCCGAGTACCACGGCCTGCTGGCGGCGCTCGCCTGGGCCGCCGGGCACGGCGTGCAGACGCTGCACGTGCGATCGGATTCCGAGCTGCTGGTGAAGCAGATGCGCGGCGAGTACCGCGTGAAGAACGCCGGGCTGCAGCCGCTCTACGAGGAGGCGCGCAGCCTGGCGCGCCAGATCGGCCGCGTGACGTTCGAGCACGTGCGCCGCGAGTTCAACAAGGACGCCGATCGCCTGGCCAACGAGGCGATGGACGAGGCCGCGGCCGGATAACGCCCGCGATCCTTCCCGCTCGCTCCTTCTCCGCGCGGAACGACGTCAGCACGCCGAGGTGCATCGCCGTGCACAGACCGGCGACGTGGATCTGCGCCTCCGGCACGCCGGCGAGCACGAGCTGGTCGCGGTTCGCGCCCGCGACGTCGAGCCGCAGGCCGCCCTCGCGCGGCGTGCTGAACCAGCGATCGACGAGATGCCGCTCGTACCCGGCAGCGGCGAACGCATCCACGAGCTCCGAGCCGACCTGGTAGCAGCACGCGCCGATGCTCGGACCGATGGCGGCGACGAGGTCCTGCGGCCGCGAGCGGAAGTTGCGCGCGAGCGCCTCGACCGCCGCCGTCGCCGCGCCTGCCGCGGTGCCGCGCCATCCGGCGTGGACCGCCGCGACCGCGCCGCTCGCGCCGTCCGCGATGAGCAGCGGCACGCAGTCCGCCGCGCGGATCGTGAGCGCCATCTCCGGATCGTCGCCGATGAGCACATCGGCTTCGGGATGTCCCATGCCTCTGCTGGCGGTGACGACGGCGCGGCCGTGGACCTGCGTGAGAATCGCCAGCTCCGCGGCGCCCACCGCGTCGGCGACCTGCTGCCAGTCGGCCGCCGATGACAACCGCAGTTGTCGGGTCGTGAAGAGATGCGGCGCGAGGTCCTCGAGCGCCCGGCAGCGCAGCGCCGGTCCCCAGCTCTCGTCGGTCCAGCGGAACGCGTCGGGGATCGGGGGAAGCATGTACGATGAGGCCGGATGGACATTATAGGTTCCGGCATGGACGCCACCGAGATCGCGCGCATCGCCGCGACGATCGAGCGCTACGGCGACCGGTTCGTCTCGCGCATCTTCACCGCGCAGGAAGCGGCGTACTGCCGGCGCCGCCGCGATTTTGCCTCCTCGTTCGCGGCACGCTTCGCCGCCAAGGAAGCCGCGATGAAGGCGCTCGGGACCGGCCACTCGCGCGGCGTGCTGTGGCGCGGCATCGAAGTCGTCCGCGCCCCGGGTGGTCCGCCGCAGCTTCGTTTCCACGGCGGCGCGGCCGCGCGCTTCGCGGCGCTCGGCGCCACGGGGTCGCTGCTCACGCTCACCCATTCACAGGAGCTCGCCATCGCGCACGTCCTGCTGCTGCGCACACCTGCCTCGCCGTAGCCGGGCGAAGGCGGGCAACTGCGGTTCACACCCGCGCGCCGCCGCCGCCGGCATGGAGTTCTTGGTCCGCCGCCAACTCCGGACGCTTCAGAAGGTTCCAGCCACAGCCCCCGTCGCCCGCACCAGGCCCCGCGCTTGCCTCCGTCATCGGCGCCAGCGCTTACAAGACGGAGGACGCCGTGGTCGTCAGAATCACACCGAACGACAAGAACAACCCGCCCGGCAAGCTTGCCGAGGCCGAGCTCCATTTCACCGAAGGGGTGCTCGACGGCCTGAAGCTGGTCGGCTTCAGCATCTGGGAGCGGCGGACCGGCGGCGGCCGCAACGTGACGTTCCCTGCGCGCACGTACTCCGTCAACGGGGACCGGCGCAGCTTCTCGCTGCTGCGGCCGATTGCGGACGCCACCGCGCAGGACCGGCTGCGCGAGCTGATCCTCGAGGCCTACGCGGAGTTCGAGGAGAAGGCGGCGATCGCGTCGTGATGGGCCGACCTGAAGGTCCGGCCCCTACTGGAGAACGGGCAGCAGCCGGTCGTTGTCCTTCTGTCGCTTCGGCGGCAAGGTCCATTCCTCCCGCAGGGCCTTGTCGTACTCCGAGCGGAAGAAGCCGCTCTTCATGCCGCCGTCGATGATGTCCCACGGCAGCACGGCGTCCTGCGAGCGGTCGCGGAAGACGAAGAAGTCGGCGTCGACGCCGGCCTCGGCGACCGCCGCGCGCCAGTTGCCGCCGTTGCGCTCGGCCGCCTCGATGGCGGGCGCCACGCGCCGGTCACCGAGCGACAGCAGCGCCTGGTAGAAGGAATGACGCTCGGACTTGATGTTGAAGTAGACGTTGTCGATGCCGGCCATCAGCGCGCGCATGCGCTTGATCCTGCGGTCGATGCTGCGGTCGTCCTCCATCGCCAGCCACTGGTAGGCGGTGCCCGGCTTCGGCACGAGCGGGTTCACGCTGCCGACGATGCGGCCGACCTGGCCGCGGCCGCGCGCGTGCCTCAGCATGATGTCGCGGAGCTGCAGCGTCAGGTCGCGGATCGCCACCAGGTCGTCGTCTGTTTCCGTCGGCAGGCCGATCATGAAGTAGAGCTTCAGGTTCTCGATGCCGTTCGAGAAGATCATCTCCGCGGCCGACAGGATCTCGTCGTTGGTGATCGTCTTGTTGATCACGCGGCGCAGGCGATCGGAGCCCGTCTCCGGCGCAATCGTGAGCGTGCGCTCGCCGCTCCCCCGCAGCAGCCGCACGATCGTCGGCGTGAGGTCGTCGAGCCGCAGCGACGCGGGGCTGATCGAGTAGCCCATGCCGGCGAGCCGCGTGAGGATCTCTTCGATCTCCGGGTGGTCGCAGAGCGCGATCGACACCAGCCCGGCGCGGTTCGAGTGCGGCCGCGCGCGCTCGGCGAGCTCGAGGATGCGGTCCTTCGGGAAGGCGCGCACCGGCAGGTAGTTGTAGCCGGCCCAGCAGAAGCGGCACAGGTTCGCGCATCCGCGCACGACCTCCACCAGGAAGCGCGAGCCGAACTCGGTCTCGGGCGTGAAGATCGTCGTCGCCGGCGGGTCGACGGCCTCGGTGGTCTTGAGCGCCGCCTTCTTCACGACCGGTGGCGCGCCGGTGCCGGCCTTCGGCTCGTACGCGGCAATCGTGCCGTCTTCGCCGAAGCGGACGTCATAGAACGACGGGATGTAGAAGCCGCGCTCCGCAGCAAGACGCCGCAGCAGGTCGTCGCGATCCGAGGCTGCCTGGAACGCGCTGAGCAGCGAGGGGACGAGCACTTCCCCTTCCCCCGCGGCGATGACATCCGCGAACGGTGCCAGCGGCTCCGGGTTGACGAACGTGACGGCGCCCCCGATGACCACGAGCGGATCCCGCACGCCGCGGTGCTCGGCGCGCGCGGGGACGCCCGCAAGGCGCAGCATCGACAGCACGTTCGTGTAGTCCCATTCGAACGAGACGGAGAAGGCGAACACGTCGAAGTCGGCGACCGGCGTCTGCGACTCGATCGTGACCAGCGGCGTGCCGGCCGCCAGTTGCGCGGCCAGCTCGCTCTTCGGCGGCAGGAACACGCGCTCGCAGACGATGTCCTCCTCCGCGTTGAACAGCCGGTACATCGTCTGGAAGCCGAGGTTGGACATGCCGACGAAGTAGGTGTTCGGGAAGGCGAGCGCCACCTTCAGCCGCCCGCCGTGCGGCTTGCGGACGTACCCGATCTCCTTCGAGAGGATCTCGAGCGCGCGCTCACGCTGCTGCCACTGGTTCATGAAACTTCGAGCTGAGCCGGGAGTCCGGGAGCTGCTGCTGCACCGCAGGCGCTCGCGCGTGCCGTGGGTCTACTTAGTGTACGGCACGCGCGATGCGGTAGGGGCGACGCACGCGTCGCCCGCCAGCCTAGGTTTGCCGGCGCAGGAACGCGGGGATGTCCAGTGGCGACGACAGGTCCCCCGGATCGACGGCCGGCAGCGTGAGCTCGATGCCTGGGCGCCGGGTGACGGTTAACTGGGGCGGAGCGAGCTCCAGCGCCGGCTGCTCGGCCTGGATCGGGACCGGGGCAGCCACCGGCATCGGCACCGGAACGGGCGCCGGCTCCGGCGCCGCGGCGGGACGCGCCAGGACGGTGGTGTAGGCCGTGAGATCCGTCGGCGTCTCGAGCACGGCGGCCGGAATCGCGCGGCCCGTCGTCTTCCGGTCGAATCCGGTGGCGATCACGGTGATCTTCACCTTGCCGGCGAGCGCGGGATCGACCACCGCGCCGAAGATGATGTTCGCGTCCTCGTGCGCGGCCTCCTGGATCACGCACGACGCCTCGTTCACCTCCATGAGCGACAGGTCGGGGCCGCCGGTGACGTTGATGATGACGCCGCGCGCGCCGGTGACGGAGCCGTCCTCGAGCAGCGGGCTCGAGACCGCCTTCTGCGCCGCCTGCATCGCGCGGTTGTCGCCGTCGGCGATGCCCGTGCCCATCATCGCCACGCCCATGCCCGACATGATCGTCTTCACGTCGGCGAAGTCGAGGTTGATCAGGCCCGGCACCAGGATGAGGTCCGAGATGCCCTGAATCGCCTGCCGCAGCACGTCGTCGGCCATCGAGAACGCGTCGGTGAGCGACGTGCGCCGATCGATGATGCCGAGCAGGCGCTCGTTGGGAATGGTGATGACCGTGTCCACGCACTCGCGCAGCGCCTCCAGGCCGGCTTCCGCGTGCATCGCGCGCTTCTTCCCCTCGAACTTGAACGGCTTGGTGACGACGGCCACCGTGAGCGCGCCGAGCTCGCTGGCGAGGCTGGCGATCACCGGCGCGGCGCCGGTGCCGGTGCCGCCGCCGAGGCCCGTCGTGACGAAGATCATGTCGGCGCCCGAGAGCGCCTGGATGATCGTCTCGGTGTCCTCGAGCGCCGCTTGCCGGCCGATGTTGGGGTCGGCGCCCGCGCCGAGCCCCTTCGTCAGCTTCTGCCCGATCTGGATCTTGATGGACGCGGCGTTGTGGTCGAGCGCCTGCACGTCGGTGTTGGCGACGATGAACTCGACGCCGCCCAGGCCGACCTGCACCATGCGGTTGACGGCGTTGCTGCCGCCGCCGCCGACGCCGACCACCTTGATCCTGGCCCCTTTCCGCGCCTCGGGGTCGAGCATCAGCCGCATCTTGTCCATGTCTGTGTCCATCAGAAGAACTCCTTGAAGATGCCGCGCAGCCGCCCGGCCATCCGGCCGAAGGCGCCGGCGCCGACGCGCGCCAGCTCGGGCGCGCGGTTGCGATGCGCATAGAGGACCAGGCCCACGGGGGTCGCGAACGTGGGGCTGTTCACGTGATCGGCAAGGCCGCCGATCTCCACCGGGCAGCCGCGGCGGATCGGCAGGTCGAAGATCTGTTCCGCGATCTCGGGCATGCCCTCGAGGATCGACCCGCCCCCGGTGAGCACGATGCCCGAGTTGAGCGACTTCTCGTAGCCGGCGCGCCGGATCTCGTCCCACACGAGGTGGAAGATCTCCTCCGCGCGCGGCTGCAGGATCTCGGAGAGGATGCGCCGCGCCATCAGCCGCGGCTTGCGGCCGCCGACGCTCGCCACCTCGATCGTCTCGTCCTCGTCCACCATCGACGAGAGCGCGCAGCCGTTCTTGCGCTTCACCTTCTCCGCGTCCGGAATCGGCGTGCGCAGGCCGACGGCGATGTCGTTGGTGAAGTGGTCCCCGCCCACCGGCACGACCGCCGTGTGCCACAGGCTGCCGCGCTCGAAGATCGCCAGGTCCGCCGTGCCGCCGCCGATGTCCACGAGCGCGACGCCCAGCTCCTTCTCGTCCGGCGTCAGCACCGCTTCGGCGGCGGCCAGCTGCTCGATCACGGTGTCCACGACCGACACGCCCGCGCGGTTCACGCACGAGACGATGTTCTGCGTGGACGAGACCGCGCCGGTGACCACGTGCACGTTGACCTCGAGCCGCGCGCCGGTCATGCCCACGGGCGCGCCGATGCCGTCCTGCTCGTCCACGACGAAGTCCTGCGGCAGCACGTGCAGAATCTCCCGCCCGGCGGGCAGCGACACCGCCTTGGCCGCGTCGATCGCCCGCCGCACGTCGTCGCGGGTGATCTCGCGGTTCTTGCCGGCGACCGCGATCACGCCGCGGCTGTTGAACCCCTTGACGTGCGGCCCCGAGAGCGCCAGGTGCACGGAGTCGATCTCGACGCCGGCCATCAGCTCGGCTTCCTCGATGGCCTTCTTGATCGACTCCACGGCCGCCTCGAGGTTGACGACGACGCCGCGCTTGATCCCGCGCGACTCCGCCACGCCAATCCCCACGACGTCCAGGCTGCCGTCGTCCACGCACTCGCCGACGACGGCGCACACGTTCGATGTGCCGACGTCGAGCCCCACCAGATAGCGTTCCCTACGAGCCACTCCGCCTCCGTTCTGCGGGCCTGACGTACACGCGCTCGCCAAAGCGCAGATCCACGTAGTCGATGTCGGGCACCCGCTCGCGCAGCGCGGGCGCCAGGTCGAGATAGGACTGCAGGCGCTCGACGAACTGGTCGTCGCCGACGCGGACGAGCGCCGTGTCGCCCTTGAGGAGCACGACCGCGTCGCGCAGGTCGGTGACGTCGATCTGCGAGATGCGCTTCGCGAGATCCGGCCGCGCCGAGAACGCCGCCAGCATCCGCGTGACGAGCGCCGCGCGCTCCTCGTCGATCAGCGTGCCGTCCGCGCGCTTCTCCGCGGCCAGACCGTCCACGATCGGCAGGTCGAGCTGCGCGTAGTTCGGCCCGAACTCGTCGATGACGAGGCCGCGGTGGTCGATGAGATAGAGCCCGCTGCCGAGGCGCGCGACCCCGACGGGCTCGCGCTCCGCGATCGCCACGTCCACCGTGCCCGGCAGCACCCGGCGGATCGCCGCGTCGGCCACCCACGGCGAGACGAGCAGCCTCTGGCGGAAGCTCTCGAGGTCGACGAGCACCATGTTGCGCCCCTGCAGCCCGTCGAGCAGCGAGATCACCTCGCCGCTGGACATCCGCGTGTTGCCGCTCACCGTGATGCGCGTCACCGTGAGCGCATCGGTCGAGAACGCCGCCACGGCGCCGCGGTAGCACGCGTAGGCGACGAACACGCCGACGACGGCCCACTGCGCCGCGCGCGTCCACGACAGCTCGAAGCGCCGGCGCTTCCGCGCCGGGCTGACGTGCGCGCGGCGGAAGCGCTTGTCGGCGGGCGCCGGAACACCCCCTCGACTCTGCTCGGGGCGAGCCATCAGGCGGCCCCGCCTTTCTGCTGCAGCGCCTCGACCAGCCGCTTCGGGAGCGTGCCGATCGACCCGGCGCCGAGCGTCAGCACCGCGTCTCCCGGCTTCACGATCGTCATCAGCTCGGGGACGACGCGATCCAGCTCCTTCACGACGCGCACCGGGCGGCCGGATCGGCGGCCAACGGCGTCGGCAAGCGCCTCGACGGTGACGCCGGCAATCGGGTCCTCGCCGGCGGCGTAGATGTCGGTGAGCACCACCTCGTCCGCCAGCGCCAGCGACGTCCCGAACGCGTCCATCAGCTGCGCGGTCCGCGAGTAGCGGTGCGGCTGGAACGCGACGACCAGCCGGCGGCCGAGCGTGTCCCGCGCCGCCGAGAGGACGGCGGCTATCTCGGTCGGGTGGTGTCCGTAGTCGTCGATGACGAGCACGCCGTGGATCTCACCGTGGCGCTGGAACCGCCGTTCCGCGCCGCTGAACTCCCCGAGCGCCGCGGCGACCTGGTCGAACTCGAGGCCGATGCGGCCGGCGACGGCGACGACGGCGAGCGCGTTCTGCAGGTTGTGCCTTCCCGGCACGGACAACTCGAGCTGTCCGGTGCCCTCGCTGCCGGCGCGGCGCCGGCGATGCACCGTGCACCGCGCGCCGAACGCGCCGACCTGCACGTCCGATCCGTAGACGTCCGCGCCCGTGTCGATCAGGCCGTAGGTGATCACGCGCCGCTTGACCTGCTTCAGCACCGGCTGCAGGTTCGGATCGTCGGCGCACGCGACCACGCTGCCGTAGAACGGCACCTTGTTCGCGAAGTCCGCGAAGGCGCGCTGCAGCTCCTCGAAGCTGCCGTAGTTCTCCATGTGCTCGTGGTCGATGTTCGTCATCACCGCGATCGAGGGCCACAGGAGGAGGAACGAGCGATCGCTCTCGTCCGCCTCCGCCACCATGTACTCCCCCTGCCCGAGCCGGGCGTTGCTGCCGAAGGCGCTCAGGCGCCCGCCGATCACCGCCGTCGGGTCGAGCCCGGCCCGCTCCAGCACGAAGGCGATCATCGAGGTCGTGGTCGTCTTGCCGTGCGAGCCGGCCACGCCGATCGAGAAGCGCAGGCGCATCAGCTCGGCGAGCATCTCGGCGCGCGCGATCACCGGGATGCCCCGCCGCTTCGCCTCGACGACCTCCGGGTTGCCGGGGCGCACCGCCGAGGAGATCACCACCACGTCCGCGTCGCCGACGTGCTCGGCCGCGTGCCCTTCGCGGACGGTCACGCCGGCCACCGACTCCAGCCGCGCCGTCACCTCGGACGGCTTCACGTCCGATCCGCTGACGGCAAACCCGAGGTTCGCGAGCAGCTCGGCGATGCCGCTCATGCCAATCCCGCCGACGCCGACGAAGTGGATCCGCCGCGTCTTACCGAGCACTGATCACGGCCGCAGAGTTACCGAGCAAGCGCAACGACCTTGTCCACGATCGCCCGCGCGGCGTCGGGCCGCGCGAGCCGCCGCGCGGCGTCGCCCATGCGCCGCATCCGCCCCGCGTCACCCGCGAGCGCGAGGATCTCGGCGCCCAGCCGGTCGCCGGTGAGCCCGCGCTGCTCCACCATGGCCGCCGCCCCCTGCCTGACGAGCGCCTCCGCGTTCTTCCGCTGGTGGTCGTCGGTGGCGGTGGGCAGCGGCACCAGGATCGACGGGCGCCCGCACGCCGTCAGCTCCGCGAGCGTGGTTGCGCCCGCGCGGCAGACGACGAGGTGCGCCGACGTCATCTCCCGATCCATCGCGTACAGAAACGGCTCGACCCGGGCCTGAAGGCCTGCGCGCCGGTAGCCGTCGCGGACCATTTCCAGATCGCGCTCCCCAGTCTGGTGCGTGATCTCCACTCGTGGCTCTGCGGCTGCCAGCCTCGCCGCTGCCTCCACCATGGCCACGTTGATCGCGTGCGCGCCCTGAGAGCCGCCAAAGACTAGAACCCGCGCCGTGCCCGGCGTGATCCCGGGCGACGGCGATGTGTCATGCCCATGTGCCCCCTCGTTCTCCTGGAAGAATTCCGGTCTCACCGGATTGCCCGACACGAACGCCTTGTCGCCGAAGTACGCCACCGTCTCCTGATAGGTCACCGCGGCCGCGTTCACGAACGGCGCGAGCGCGCGGTTGGTGAACCCGGGCACCGCGTTCTGCTCCATGAGCATCGACGGGATGCCGCGCAGCGACGCGAGCAGCACGATCGGCCCCGAGCTGTAGCCGCCGACGCCGAGCACGACCGACGGCTTCCGCCGCGAGATCACCCGCCACGCGTCGCCGGCGCTCAGCGGCAGCAGTCCCACGCCCCGCGCGATCGACTGCAGCGACTTGCCCTTCAGGCCCGCGCTGCGAATGAGCTCCAGATCGAACCCCTCGCGCGGAATCACGCGGGCCTCGATGCCGGCCGCCGTGCCCACGAACGTCACCCGCGCATCGGGCATCCGCACCATCAGCTCGCGCGCCACCGCGATGCCGGGGTACAGGTGTCCCCCCGTGCCCCCACCGGCAATCAGCAGCGAAATCGGCACCGCGCATCCTCGCACCCGCGCACGTTCGCACCCTCACGCGTCGGCGGACTCGTGCTGAGAGATGTTCAGCAGCATGCCCATCCCGAGCAGGCTGATGAGCAGCGACGAGCCGCCGGCGCTGACGAGCGGCAGCGGGATCCCCTTGGTCGGCATCAACCCGAGCACGACGCTCATGTTCACGAACGCCTGCACCGCGATCATCGTCGTCAGCCCGAGCGCGACGAATGCGCCGAAGCGGTCCTCCGCGCGCATCGCGATGCGCATCCCCCGCCACGCGATGACGCAGAAGCAGATCAGCACGCCGGTGGCGCCGATGAGGCCCAGCTCTTCGCCGATCACCGCGTAGATGAAGTCGGTGTGCGGCTCGGGCAGGTAGAACAGCTTCTGCACGCCGGCCATGAGCCCGCGCCCGAACACGCCGCCGGTGCCGACCGCGATGAGCGACTGGATCACCTGGAAGCCGTCGCCGAGCGGATCGGCCCACGGGTCCCAGAACGCCATCAGCCGCCGGCGCCGGTACGGCGCGCTCACCAGCACCACGTAGAGCACGGGCAGCATCGCCAGCGCCGTGCCCAGGAAGTACCGGTAATGCAGCCCCGCCGCGAACACCATCGTCGCCACGATGAGGAGCAGCGAGATGGCCGTCCCGAAGTCGGGCTGCAGGAGAATGAGCGCCATCAGCGCGCCGACGACGATCCCGATCGGCAGCAACGAGTACTTGAGATCGTCGATGCGGTGCATGCGGCGCTCGAGCATGAGCGCCGTGAACAGCACGCACGCGATCTTGGCGAGCTCCGACGGCTGGATGCCGAAGCCGCCGAAGCCGAACCAGCGCCGCGTGCCGTTCACCGCCGGCCGGAACAGCACGCCGACCAGGAGCAGCGCGACGAGACCGAGCAGCGCCCAGAGGAAGGCGTCGTTGCGGTAGGTGCGGTAGTCGATGCGCATGGCGATCGTCAGCACCGCGAGGCCGAGCGCCGCCCACAGCGCCTGCCGCGTGAGGAACATGTACGGCTGGTCGTAGCGCTCGAGCGCCACCAGCGCCGAGGCGCTGTACACCATCACCACGCTGGCGCACACCAGCAGCAGCGTGGCGGTGAACAGGACCTTGTCTGACTTGAGTTTCCTTGCCATCCCTAAAGCCGGGCTCTCCTCAACCCGAAACCTTCTCTGGCGGATCGACTAAGATCCGGATCCGGCTCGCAAGCGGTCAGCAGTCGTCAGTCAGCCCGTGGGGTGGGACACCCACCTCCGTCTCCGGGGTAGAGACGGCTCCCAGCGGTAGGCTCTCACCCGCGCCGAACCGGCTGACGACTGCTCACCGCTCCGTCAAGCGCTGCACTTCCTCCCTGAAGCGCTGCCCGCGCTCCGCGTAGTCCCTGAACCAGTCGAAGCTCGAGCACGCCGGCGCCAGCAGCACCACGCCGTCCGGCTGCGCCGCCTCGTACGCGCGCCGCACCGCGTCGCCCATCGACGCCGCCTCGTGCACGGGCACGACGCCGGACACCGCCTCGCGCACGAGCGGCGCCGCCTCGCCGATGGCAATCACCGCGCGGCCGTGGTCCGCCAGCGGCGCCCGCAGCTCGCGCAGGTCGCCGCCCTTGTAGCGGCCGCCGACGATGGCGACGACGCCGCGCGGAAAGCTTTCGATCGAACGGCGGGCGGCCTCGACGTTGGTGGCCTTCGAGTCGTTGACGAAGCGCACCCCGCCCACCTCTCCCACCGGCTCCATCACGTGGGGCAGCCCGTGGAACCCGCGCAGCGCGGCCGTCATCGCATCTGGCGATCCGCCGGCCACCGCCGTTACCGCCACCGCGGCGAGCACGTTGTTCAACATGTGACGGCCGGCGAGCTCCACCGCCGATACCGGCAGCACGCGATCGGCCGACGTGCCCGTTCGTCGCACGATCCAGTCGCCATCCACGACGAACCCGTTCGCAATCCCGCCGGACAGCGCGAACTCGACGCGCCGCGCCGGCGTCGCCGCCGCGCCCGCCATCACGGCCGCGTCGTCTGCATTCAGCACCGCCCAGTCGTCGGCCGTCTGGTTCGCGAAGATGCGCGCCTTGGCGGCCGCGTACGCCGCGACGGTCGGATGCCGATCGAGGTGGTCGTCCGCGAAGTTGAGCCACACGGCGATCCACGGGCGGAACGTGGTCGTCGTCTCGAGCTGAAAGCTGCTCGTCTCGACGACGTGGATGGTGTCGGGCGTGGAGTGCTCGACCTGCGCGCTCAGCGGGACGCCGATGTTGCCGCCCACGACCGCCCGCTCACCGGCCGCGCTCAGCATTCGCCCGATCAACGTCGTCGTCGTCGACTTCCCCTTGGTGCCGGTGATCGCGATGACGCGGCCCTGCACCCAGCGCCACGCGAGCTCGAGCTCGCCGATGATCTCCACGCCCCTGGCTCGTGCCGCCTCGAACGCCGGCTGCTCGAGCGGCACGCCGGGGCTGGCCACGATCAGGTCGGCGCCCGCGAACGTCTCCGTCGTGTGGCCGCCGGTTTCGAGCGCCACGCCAGCCGCCTGCAGCTGCGCCGCGCCGTCGAAGGTGTCGCGCATCTCCGAGAGCGTCACGCGCGCCCCCCGGCGTGCCAGCAGCTCCGCCGCGGCGATCCCGCTCTGCGCCGCCCCCACCACGACGACCCGCCGTCCGCTGACCGTGAACTCGCGCTTCGCCACACCATCACCGCAGCTTCAACGTGGTGAGGCTGAAGAGCGCGAAGATCACCGCGGCGATCAGGAAGCGCGTGATGACCTTCGGCTCGCTCCAGCCGGTCAGCTCGAAGTGGTGGTGCAGCGGCGCCATCTTGAAGACGCGCTGCCCCGTCATCTTGAAAGAGGCGACCTGGATGATCACGGAGAGCGCTTCGAGCACGAAGATGCCGCCGACGATCGGGAGCAGCAGCTCCTGCTTGATGAGGATGGCGACGGTGCCGAGCGCGCCGCCGAGCCCGAGCGACCCGACGTCGCCCATGAAGATCTCGGCCGGGTACGAGTTGTACCAGAGGAACCCGAGGCTCGCCCCGACGAGCGCGCCGCAGAAGATCGTCAGCTCGCCCGCCGGCGGAAAGCGCACCAGCAGCAGGTAGTCGGCGAGCACCGCGTGGCCGGTGACGTAGGCGAGCGCCGTGAACGCCGCGGCGGCCACGCCGAAGGTGCTGATCGCCAGGCCGTCGAGGCCGTCGGTGAGGTTCACGGCGTTGGCGGCGCCGACGAGCACGAGCACCGCGAACGGAATGTAGAACCAGCCGAGATCCGGAATGAGGTTCTTGAAGAACGGGAAGATGAGCCGCGTGTTGTAGAGCGGCGGATTCTGCTGCGCGAGCAGCAGCACCGCCACGCCGACGAGGGCCGCCACGCCGAGCAGCCCGATCATCTTGTAGCGCGGCCTCAGCCCGTGATGCGAGCGGCGCGTGACCTTGAGGTAGTCGTCCATGAACCCCACCGCGCCGAAGCCGGCGGTCGCCAGCACGGCGATCCAGATGTAGGGGTTCGAGAGATCCGCCCAGAGCAGCGTGGGAATCAGCGCGGACGACAGGATCAGCAGTCCGCCCATCGTCGGCGTGCCCGCCTTCGCGCGGTGCGACTGCGGCCCTTCCTGCCGGATGATCTGGCCGATCTGGAAGTCGCGCAGCTTGCGGATCAGCCAGGGCCCGAGCGTCAGGCTGATGAAGAGCGCGGTCAGGCTGGCCGCCGCCGTGCGGAACGTGATGTATTGCGCCACGCGCAGCGCGCCAATCAGCGGCTCGAGCGGCGGCAGCAGCTCGTACAGCATCAGGCGTGCTCCGCGACGATGCGGTCGGCCACGACGTCGGTCTTCGTGCCGCGCGATCCCTTCACGAGCACCAGGTCTCCGGACCTGACCGCGGCCGCCACGATGGGGGCGGCGACGTCGCTCGTCTCGACGTGCGTGACCGCCGCGCTCGGCAGGCCCGCGGCAATCGCCGCGTCCGCCATCGCGCGCGCCGGACCGCCGCCGATCGTGAAGAGAAGACGGATGCCGGACGATGCCGCCGCCCGGCCGCACTCGCGGTGAAGGGCGACGGCGTGGTCGCCGAGCTCGAGCATCTCGCCCAGCACCGCCACCTTCCTCGCGGCGGCCCCTTCCTGCGCGACGACCTCCAGGGCGCGCTTCAGCGCCGTCGGGCTCGAGTTGTACGAATCGTCGATGAGCGTGACGCCGTTCCCGAGCCGCCGCACGGCCCCGCGGCGATCCGCGGGCGTCAGCCGCGCCGCCGCGGCGGCCACGTCGTCGAGCGGCACGCCGAAATCGAGCGCCACCGCGGTGGCCGCCAGCACGTTCGACAGGTTCCCGCGGCCGAGGAGCGGCGTCTGGATCGTGCGCTCGCCCTTCGGCGTGATCACCCGCGCGCGCGACCCGGCCAGCCCGAGATCCTGTACGTCAACGGCGCGCACGTCCGCGGCCTCCGACGTCCCGAACGTCACCGTCCGCCCCGTGAAGGCGCCGGCGCGGGCCATCACGCGCGGATCGTCCGCGTTGGCCACGAGCACGTCGCCGGGGCGCGCCTCCTCGAGGATCTCCGCCTTCGCGTCGGCGATCGCGTCGGGCGACGCGAACAAGCCGAGGTGCGCGTCGCCGACGTTCGTCCAGACACGTACGTCCGGCTCGGCGATCGCCACCAGCGTGCGGATTTCCCCTGCGTGGTTCATCCCGAGTTCCATCACCGCCACATCCGGGCGCTCGCGCAGCTGCATCAGCGACAACGGCAGCCCGATGTGGTTGTTCAGGTTTCCCCTGTTCTTCACCACGCGATGCCGCGTGGACAGAAACTGCGCAATCGTTTCCTTCGTCGTCGTCTTCCCCGCGCTGCCGGTAATCGCGATCACTTTCGTGCCGCTCGCCTTCCGGACCGCGTGCGCCAGGTCCTGCAGCGCCTTCAGCGTGTCGGCGACTTCGACAACACCGTAGGGCGGGCCTTCACGGCCCGCCTGGCTCGGCGTAAAGCCACGCCCTGCTTCCGCCATCACGCCGCCCGCCCCGCGCGCCGCGACCTCCGCGAGAAAGTCATGCGCGTCGAACCTCGGTCCCCGCAGCGCCACGAAGAAGTCGCCGGCCTGCAGCGTCCGGCTGTCGGTGACGACGGCGCCGATCTCCTGCGCGGGGTCGCCCGCCGCGACCCGGCCCCCGACGGCTTCGGCCACGACCTTCAGCGTCAGCCGGAGCGTCACCCCACCCGCGACTTCAGGCGCCGCGCCTCCAGCGCCTCGCGCGCCACGGCCACGTCGTCGAACGGCAGCACGCGGTCGCCGATCTCCTGGTACTTTTCGTGCCCCTTGCCGGCGACGAGCACGACGTCGCCGGCCATCGCCTGCGACACGGCGTGGGCGATCGCCTCGCGCCGGTCCGCGATCGCGATCACCTCCGTGCCGCCCTGTCGCGTCTCCGCGTCGGTGCCGCGCCTCACCTCGTCGATGATGCGCGCCGGATCCTCGCTGCGCGGGTTGTCCGACGTGATCACGACGATGTCGCTGAGGCGCGCGGCAACCATGCCCATCAGCGGCCGCTTGGTGCGGTCGCGGTCGCCGCCCGCGCCGAAGACGGTGATGAGCCGCCGCTGCGCCAGCGGTCGCGCCGTCTCGAGCAGGTTCCGCAGCGCGTCGTCGGTATGGGCGTAGTCGACAACGACGGTGATGTCGTCGGTTGCCGCCGACACGACCTCGAAACGGCCGGGCACGCCCGGGAGCTGTGAGAGGCCGCGTTCGATCGCCTCCAGGGGCACGCCCAGCGCGGCCGTCGTGCCGACGGCCGCGAGGAGGTTGTAGACGTTCGGCCTGCCGACGAGCTTCGACCTGACGCGCACGGTGCCCTGCGGCGTCCGCGCGTCGAACTCGAGCCCGTTGAGCGAGAACGAGAGCGGCCCCGGCGTGACGTCCGCGGCGCGATTCACCGCGTAGCTCACCGGACGGCGCGCGAGCTCCATCAGCGTGGCGCCACGGGGATCGTCCACGTTGATGGCGGCAGGCGCCTCGTCTGGCAGCATCTCGAAGAGACGACGCTTGGCGGAGAAATAGCCCTCCATGTCGCCGTGGAAGTCCAGGTGGTCGCGCGTGAGGTTCGTGAAGACACCCGCCGCAAAGCGCATGCCCTCGACGCGGCGCAGCGCGAGCGCGTGCGACGACACTTCCATCACGCACGCGCCGCACCCTGCCGTCACCATCTGTCGCATCAACCCCTGCACATCGGGCGCCTCGGGCGTCGTCCTCGTCGCCGCGAACTCGCGGCCGGCGATCCGGTACGCCACCGTGCCCATGAGGCCGCACGTCACGCCGGCGGCCTCGAAGATCGCGCTCACCAGGTAGCTCGTCGTCGTCTTGCCGTTGGTCCCCGTGATGCCGACGACGCGCATCTCGCGGCTGGGATGGCGGAAGAACTCAGCCGAGAGCAGCGCCAGCGCCAGCCGCGCATCCCCCACGACCACCCACGGCGAACCAGCGGGAGCTGGTGGACTCGTCTCCGCGATCACGGCGGCGGCGCCCGCGGCCAGCGCCTGCGGCGCGAACGCCGCCCCATCCGCCTTCAACCCGCGCAGCGCCACGAACACCATCCCGGGCCCGACGCGGCGGGAGTCGTGCGTCACGCCCGTGCACTGCGCATCGAGCGCCGCGGCGTCGGCGGGCACCGCAGGACGCTCGTCCGTCGGCATGGCCCGCGCGAACGCCTGCAGCAGCTCGCGAACGGTCATGGCCCTGTGTCGACTGGTAGGGGCGACGCATGCGTCGCCCCTACCCGGCCAAGCTGCAGCCGCGCCTGCGTGCCGCGCTCGATGGGGCTGCCCGGCGCCGGATCCTGTTCGACCACGACTCCCACGCCGTCGAGCCGCGCGGTCATGCCCAGCGCCGCGAGCATGCGCAGGCCGTCGCGCGCGCTCAGCCCGCGTAGGTCCGGCACGAGCGACGCCCTGCCCGCCGCGGCGGCGCCGGGAGCCGCGCCGGCAAGCGTCACGATGGCCGGGACCTGCCCGGGCATCTCCGCGGGGCCCGCCGTCGGCTGCGTCAGGGGCTCCTCGCGCCGCGCGACGAGCAGCGGCGGCGCCGCGCTGATCGACGGCGGCGCGCCGTAGTGGCGGAGCGCGGCGGAGGCGATGCGCTGGAAGATCGGCGCCGCCACCGTGCCCCCGTAGTAGCTGTTGCGCCCGTGCGGCGAGTCGATGACGACGACGATGGTGAAGAGCGGGTTGCGTGAGGGCACGAACCCGACAAACGAGGCGTTGTACTCGGACTGCGAGTACCGGCCGTTGACGACCTTCTGCGCCGTGCCGGTCTTGCCCGCGACCGTGTAGCCCGGAACGCGCGCCGCCTTCGCGGTGCCGTCCACGACCACGCGCTCCATGATGTCGGTCAGCGTGGCGGCCGTCCCCGCGGACACCGCACGGCCGGTGGTCTTGCGCGGCACGGCCGTGCGCGTGCCGTCGGTGATGACGGCCCGCACGACGCGCGGTTCGACGAGCTCGCCGCCGTTCGCGATGGCACTGACGGCCATGGCCATCTGCAGCGGCGTGACGCCCACCTGATAGCCCATCGACACCGACGCCAGCGCGCTGTCGGTCAGCCTGGCGGGATTCCAGACGATGCCCGGGCTCTCGCCGGGGAAGTCGGGCGAGGTCGCGCGGCCGAAGCCGAAGCGGTTCACATAGAGTCCCATCCGCTCCGGCCCGAGGCGCAGGCCGACCTTGATCGCGCCGACGTTGCTCGACTTGACGATCACGTCGGCGAACGAGAGCACGCCGTAACGGTGGTCGTCGTTGATGACGCGCGCTCCGAAACGGATCTGGCCGGCGCTCACGTCGATGGGATCGTTCGGGCTGACGAGCTGCTCCTCGAAGGCGGCCGACGCGGTGACGACCTTGAACGTCGAGCCCGGCTCGTAGAGGTCCTGCACGGCGCGGTTCCGCTGCCAGTCGGTGGGCGCCTCGCGGTACGCGTTCGGGTTGAAGGTGGGCCAGTTGGCGAGCGCGAGGATCTCGCCCGAGCGCGGATCCATGATCACGGCCGCGCCGCCGGCGGCCCGGTTCTCCTCGACGCCGATGCGGAGCTCGCGCTCCGCCACGTGCTGCAGGTACTGATCGACCGTGAGCTCGAGCGTCGAGCCGGTGGTCGGCGGCCGCTCGATGCGGCTGAACGCCTGCCGCCGCGCGTCGGTCTGAATGAGCACCGTGCCCGCGCGTCCCTTGATGAGCGAGTCGTAGGCGGCCTCGATGCCGTTGAGGCCCCGGTTGTCGATGCCGACGTAGCCGAGGACGTGCGCCGCCAGATCCTTGTTCGGGTAGAAGCGCCGGTCCTCTTTCATGAAGCCGACGCCGTCGAGCTTCAGCGCGGCCACCCGCTTCGCCTGATCCGGCGACACCTGGCGGCGCACGTAGGCGAACGCGCGGCCGCGGCGGATGCGGTTGGCGATGCCCTGCCGGTCGCGCGGGCCGCAGTCCTCGAGCGCGCCGCAGAGCGCCGCGGCGGCCCTGTCCGGATCGTCGATCTCGGTGGGAACCGCGTAGAGGGAGTCGGCCTCGACGCTGTGCGCCAGCACGCGGCCACCGCGGTCGAGGATCGCTCCGCGGCGGGCCGGCGCCTCGACCGTGCGCATCTGCTGGCGCTCGGCGCGCGAGAACAGCTCCTCGTGCCTCACCACCTGCAGGTAGACGAGCCGCGCCTCGATCGCCGCCGTCCACGCCAGGAACACGACGCCCGCCACCGCGAGCCGGCGCTTCAGTGTTGCGCGCCATTCCGTTGCGGGCTTCTCGCTCACGCCTTCTCCCCCGCTCCGTCAGCGCCGCGCGACGACCGACTTCGGCGGCGGCTCCGACGGCAGCACGCGCTCAATCACGACCGCGTCGTCGGGACCGGGCGACACCATCCGCAGCCGCTCCGTGGCCAGGCGCTCGATCCGCGCGGGGGAGCGCAGCGTGTCGATCTCCAGCCGCAGGTGACGGGTGATCTCGGCCTCGGTCGCGCGGTCGCGCTGCATCTGCTCCAGGCGGTAGCCGTGCCGCAGGAGCTCGAAGTGCTGCCAGGCCGAGAAGAGGAGGACGGCGACGAGAAAGATGCCGACCGCGACCGAGCGGCCCATGTCCTTGTGCCGCTCGCGATCGATCTCGCGGACGATCGGGTTGTTGCGGACGTCTTTCTTGATTGCGTACTCGAACGTGTCCGTGGTCATCGTGTCCGTCCCTGCCGGCTGCCCGCTGCCGGCTGCCCGCT
This sequence comes from Acidimicrobiia bacterium, assembly GCA_016871375.1. Classification (GTDB taxonomy): domain Bacteria; phylum Acidobacteriota; class Vicinamibacteria; order Vicinamibacterales; family UBA2999; genus VFYY01. The sequence goes on along the minus strand of VFYY01000017.1, from coordinate 4,857 downwards.
ATGCCGCCCGTTCTGCGGCGCGCAGCTTGGCGCTGCGCGCGCGCGGGTTCCGCTCCACCTCGCCCTCGCCAGGCACGACCGGCCGCTTCGTCCGGATGGCCACCTCGCCCGCCGCCTGCAGCGCGCGAAACGTGTGCTTCACGATCCGGTCCTCCAGCGAGTGGAACGTGATCACGACGATCCGCCCGCCAGGCGCCAGCCGCCGCACCGCGTCGCCCAGGAAGGCGTCAAGCCCCTCGAGCTCGCGGTTCACCCAGATCCGGAGCGCCTGGAACGTGCGCGTCGCCGGATCGATCCGCGTAAACCCCTTGCGCGGGATCGCCCGCCGCACGATGTCGGCGAGCTGTCCCGTGGTGGCGATCGGGGCGCGCGCGCCCTGCTCCACGATCGCCCTGGCGATGCGGCGCGCGTGCCGCTCCTCGCCGAACTCGTAAATCACGTCCGCGAGCGTCCGCTCGTCGGCGCCGCGCAGCGCCTCGGCGGCGGTGGGCCCGGCCGTCCTGTCCATCCGCATGTCCAGCGCTTCGTCGCGCCGGAAGCTGAACCCGCGCCCCGGCTCGTCGAGCTGCATCGACGAGACGCCCAGATCCGCCAGGATCCCGTTCACCGCGCCGGCGTTCCGCGCCGCGAGCACGTCGCCGAGCGCGCGGTAGTCGCCGTGCACCAGCTCCACGCGGTCGCCGTAGGGCGCCAGCGCGGTCCGTGCGTGCGCCAGCGCCGCCGGATCGCGATCGAGCCCGATCAGCCGCGCCGCGCCGCCCTCGAGGAGCGCGCGCGCGTGTCCTCCCAGTCCGACGGTGCAGTCCACGAACACGCCGCCACGCGCGGGCTCGAGGTGCTCCAGCACCTCTGCGACCATGACGGGCTCGTGCACGCCCTGCCACCTACCACCCACCACCTGCCACCTAGATTCCGTGCTCCGAGAGCTTCAAGCCGTCCTCGTCGTTCCACGGCTCGCGCTCCAGCTTCTGGCGGAAGCGCTCTTCGTTCCACACCTCGACGTAGTCGATGCGCCCGAAGACGCGCACGTCGCCGACGATCGACGCGCCGTCGCGCAGATGCGCGGGAATGACGACGCGGCCCTGGCCGTCGAGCTCGCCGGCCTGCCCGTAGTAGTTCACGCGGTCGAGAAACTTCAGACGCGAGGGATGGTTGGCCGGCATCGCGGCGAGCTTTCGCTCGATCTCGAGCCACACCTGCATCGGGTAGATGCGGACACACTCCCCCGTGAGGCTCGTCACGAAGACGTCGGCCCCCTGCTGGTCCTGAATGACCCCCCGAAAAATCGACGGCACCTTCAGCCGGCCCTTGTCGTCGATGCGGGCCGGAGAGCTGCCACGGAGCCCTCGTTGGTCCACTTTCGTCCACAAAAATCCACACGGAGTCTAAGCCCCTACAGCAGTGTTGTCAACCTTAAGCCACTCACAGATCTGGAGTTACGCCTAACTTTCGCTGCTTGTTCGGTGCCTATGGGGCCACAGGGGGTCAGACCCCATGAGTCGCCGCGTATCATGGGGTCTGACCCCATGCTGCGTGCGGCGCTCATAGGCTTTCCCTCCAGCGGGAAGACCACCCTCTTTCAGTTGATGACGAGCGCCCGCGATGCCCCCCGCGGCAAGGGCGACGTGAACATCGGGATCTCGAAGGTGCCGGACGACCGCCTGGACGTGCTCACCGGCATGTACAACCCGCGGAAGCGCGTGCCCGCGACCGTGGAGTTCACAGACCTCATCGCGCCCTCGCGCACGGGCGCGCAGGCGCTCGTCGACGTCGCCGGCTACAAGAACGCCGACGCGCTCGTGCACGTCGTGCGCGCGTTCCGCGATCCCGCGGTGCCGCACCCGTCAGGATCGATCGACCCCGCGCGCGACGCGCAGGCGATGGAAGACGAGCTGATCCTCGCGGATCTCGGCGTCGCCGAGCGCCGGCTCGAGCGCATCGAGAAGGATCTGAAGAAGGGGAAGTCCGCGGAGCTCGAGAAGGAACGCGATCTCGTGCAGCGCTGCCGCGAAGCGCTCGAGCAGGGCCAGCCGCTGCGCGCGCTGGAGCTCACCGGCAACGACCTCAAGCTGCTGCGCGGCTTCCAGTTCCTCTCCGCGAAGCCGCTGCTGCTCGTCATCAACCTCGACGAAGCCGACGTGGCGGAGGTCGGCGCGGACGTGCGGAAAGCCGCGGCAAAGACCGGGCTGGCGGGGTTCCTCGCCCATGCCGCCACGCGCGCCGTCGCCCTGTGCGCGAAGATCGAGCTCGAGATTGCGCAGCTCGAAGCTGCGGATGCGCAGGCATTCCTCGCCGATCTCGGCCTCGCCGAATCGGGCCTCGATCGCGTCATCCGCGCCAGCTACGACCTGCTCGGCTACATCTCGTTCTTCACCGTCGGCGAGGACGAATGCCGCGCGTGGTCGATCGCGCGCGGAACGCCCGCGCAGCTCGCCGCCGGCGAGATCCACAGCGACATCGCGCGCGGCTTCATACGCGCCGAAGTCGTCGCCTACGACGCGCTCGTCACGCGCGGCTCCATGCACGCCTGCAAGGAGCACGGCGAAGTACGCCTCGAGGGCAAGGAGCACATCGTCCAGGACGGCGACATCATCAACTTCCGGTTCGCCACGTGAGGATCGTAGTCGCGGGGCCGCGCGCGGACGACACCGACGCGCAGACGGCGTCACTGGTCGCCGGGCTGCGGCAGCGCGGGCACGAGGTCGAGGCCGTGAGCCTTCCCTCGAGCGGCACGCCTGAAGGCGCCCGCGCCGACGCCGCGGCGTGGCGGCTGCTCGACCTCTCGGCGGCCGGCGGCCGTCCCGTGGACCTGCTGATCGCCACCGGCTTCCCCGCCTACTTCGCCCGGCATCCCCGCAAGGTCGCCTGGCTGCTGCGCGAGGCCGAGGTGCCGGCCGATCTCGCCGCGCTCGACGCGCGCATGCGCGGCGAATGCGCGCGCGTCTTCACGAACGTGTTGTACGATCCGCCACCGCTCGACCACGTGCTTGGCTGATCCGTCAACGGTCTCCATCGTGATCCCCGCCATGAACGAAGCCGGCGCGATCCGGGACGTCGTCTCGCGCCTGCGCGCCGCCGCCGCGTGGCGCGAGATCATCGTCGTGGACGACGGGTCGAGCGACCAGACGGCGGAGGACGCGCGGGCGGCTGGCGCGTGCGTGATCAGGCATCCCTACAACAAGGGCAACGGCGCGGCGGTGAAGAGCGGCATCCGGCAGGCCGCAGGCGAGTACGTGCTGATCGTCGACGGCGACGGCCAGCACTCGCCCGAAGACGCGCGGCGCCTGGTGGAGCGGCTCGGCGAGTACGACCTGGTGGTGGGCGCGCGGTCGCCCGCCACGCAGGCCACGGTCGGGCGCCGCTCCGGCAACGCGCTGCTGAATGCGCTTGCGGGGTACCTGAGCGGCCGTCCCATTCCGGACCTGACGTCCGGCTTTCGCGCGGCGCGGCGCGACTGCCTGCGCGAGTTCCTGCACCTGCTGCCGAACGGGTTCTCGACGCCGACGACGACCACGCTGGCGTTCATTCGCGCCGGCTACAACGTCGCGTTCGAGCCGATCGAGGCGCGCCAGCGGACGGGGCAGTCGAAGATCCGCTTCGCCCGCGACGGCGCGCGTTTCCTCCTCATCCTGCTGAAGATCGTCACGCTCTTCAGCCCGCTGCGGATCTTCCTTCCCCTCAGCGTCCTGTCCTTCGGCGTCGGCGTGGCCTACGGCCTGGTCAACTTCATCATCGACGGGCGCATTCCCAACGGCGCGGTGGTGCTGATCCTCTTCGCCGTCATCGTCTTCCTCGTCGGCCTCGTGTCCGAGCAGGTGGCGGCGCTGCGGTTCGCAGGTCCCCGCGAGTAAGCGCGTGCGTCCGCTGGTGATCCTCCCTACGTACGACGAGCGCGCGAACCTGCCGCCGATGGTCGAGCGGCTGCTCGGGCTTCCGGACCTGCGCGTGCTCGTCGTGGACGACGGTTCGCCGGACGGCACGGGACAGGTCGCGGACGCCCTGGCCGCCGCGGACGCGCGAGTGTCGGTGCTGCACCGCACGGGCGCGCGCGGGCTCGGGTTGGCGTACATCGACGGCATGAAGCAGGCGCTGCGCACCGACGCGACGCACATCATCCAGATGGACGCGGACCAGTCGTTCGACACCGCCGACGTGCCGCGCCTGCTCGCGGAATCGGCGCACGCGGACCTCGTCATCGGCGCGCGCTACGTCGCGGGCGGACGCGTGGAGAACTGGCAGCTGCACCGGCGGCTCCTCAGCCGTTTCGCGAACGCGTACGTGCGGACGATCACGCGGCTGCCGATCGACGACTGCACGAGCGGCTTCCGCTGCTGGCGGCGGGAGGCGCTCGCGCGCATGCCGCTTGATCGGATCCGGTCCGACGGCTACGCCTTCCTCGTCGAGTTCGCCTGGGAAGCTGTGAACGCCGGCTGCTCCGTCGCCCAGGTGCCCATCACGTTCGTCGAGCGGCGCGAGGGGGCCTCGAAGCTCTCGGGCGGCGTCATCCTCGAGTCGGTCCTGCTGCCGTGGCGCCTGGCCGCCCGGCCGCGAGTTCGGCGTGCTAGGATGTGAGCCTTCCCGTCCATGAACACCGGCAAGACCCGCTCGCCCGGTCTCAGCATGTTCTTTCCCGCCTACAACGACGGGGGGACCATTGCGAGCCTCGTGATCCGCGCGGTGCAGACGGCGAGCCGCCTGACCCCGGACTTCGAGGTCATCGTCGTCAACGACGGCAGCTCGGACGCGACGCAGGAGATTGCCGAGGAGCTCGCGCGCACCTATGCGCAGGTGCGCGTGGTGCACCATGCGCAGAACCGCGGCTACGGCGGCGCGCTGCGCACCGGCTTCGCGACGGCA
>VFYY01000016.1 GCA_016871375.1 Acidimicrobiia bacterium | reverse complement strand
GGACCGCCGCGTGCGCGCCGGGCGCCCTGCGCGAGCCGCGCGTGCGCGTCGCGCATCAGCAGCACGAGGCTGCTGCCCGCCGAGCGCGGTCCGAGCATCGTGCCGGACACGGCGGGTCCCGCCAGCGCCGCCCGCAGGAGGTCCGACTCGAACCACTCGTGCAGGAGGTCCGACACGGGCATCGGTCCCCACCGCAGCAGGCGGTAGCCGTCCTTCCTCCCCAGGCCGCGAAACGTCCGGGCCGTCGCCAGCAGGTTCCAGAGATCGCGTCCCGTCGGGTCGTCGATGTCGGGCGGCGGCGACGCGAAGAGCGACGCGAGCACGGCCGACACACGCTCGATGGCCGTGCGGTATGACGCGTACGCCGCCGCATCGCGCGCGCTGAATCCTGCGATCGACGCGGCCGTCTGCCGCGGGTCTTGATGGACGGCGAGCGCGCGTCCGTCACCGGCCGGCGCGAACAGCTCCACGGCAGGTGTCACGAACTGCAGGCCGTGGCGGGCCAGGTCCATGTCGCGAACGACCGCCGCCCACACCGGCGTGTCGTGGGTCAGCGTCGGGCAGCGGAAGCCGGGATGAATCTCCGTCGTGATCGCGCCGCCGCCGACCTGCTCGCGTGCCTCGAGCACGAGCGGCTTCCGTCCGGCCTTCGCCAGGTCGTGAGCGGCGACCAGCCCGTTGTGGCCGGCACCGATGATGACGACGCTCATCAGGAGGAAGGAGGCAGGAGGAAGAAGGAAAGGAGAAGAAGCACTAGGAGGAACGGGACATGACCCCGCGCGCGTATGCGCCGAGAAGGCGACCGATCTCCGCTGCGTCGGCGCTCAACACCGGATTGGAACCGTAGCCGAGGTCGTGCGCCAGCCGCAAATAGTAACGCGCTTCCTCGAGCGATCCCTCTGCCACGTTCATGAGCCGTGCCTTGTCGGGCTTTCCGCGCCTCTTGAAGCCTTCGGCGATATTGGCCGGCACCGAGACGGCTGCGCGCCGAAGTTGCGAGGTCAGACCGTAGGTCTCCTCACGCGGGAAATCGCGGCTCAGTCTGTACACGTTGAGCACGAATGCGTGCGCTTTCTGCCACACGATTAGATCCTCGAATGAGCGCGCGGGTTCACGGTCCATGTCGCCTTTCCTCCTATCTCCTATCTCCTATCTCCTATCTCCTATCTCCTGCCTCCTGCCTCCTGCCTCCTGCCTCCTGCGTCCGCCAGAATCTTCATCGCCGCGTTGCGCCCGGGCGCGCCCATGATGCCGCCGCCGGGATGCGTCGCCGAGCCGCACATGTAGAGGCTGTCGATCGGCGTCCGGTATTGCGCCCAGCCGGGAGCAGGGCGCAGGAAGAAGAGCTGCTCGAGCGTGAGCTCGCCCTGGAAGATGTTGCCCTCGGAGAGTCCCCACTCGCGCTCGAGGTCGAGCGGCGTGAGCACCTGCCGGTGCCGGATGATGTTGCGCAGGTTCGGCGCGTACTGCGCCAGCGTGCTGACGACGGTATCGCCGAACTCGTCGCGGCGGTCGTCCCACGTCCCGCGCTTCAGGTGATACGGCGCGTACTGCACGAAGCACGACATCACGTGCTTGCCGGGCGGTGCGACGCTCGGATCGGTGAGCGAGGGGATGACGATGTCGATGTAGGGCTGCGGAGAGAAGTCGCCGTACTTGGCCGCGTCGTAGGCGCGCTCCATGTAGTCCACGCCGGGCGAGATCGAGATCGCGCCGCGCAGGTGCGCGCCCTCGCCGGGCATGCTGGCGAAGTCCGGCAGCGCGTCGAGCGCCATGTTCACCTTTCCCGACGAGCCGCGGAACTTGTAGCGGTGGATGTCGTCGAGAAATTCCTCCGGCAGCGCGCCTTCCTCGAGGAGCCGCAGGAACGTGAGCCGCGGATCGACGCTCGACGCCACCACGCCGGCCTCGATCTCGTCGCCGTTCTGCAGCACGACGCCGTGCGCGCGGTTGCCGCGCACGAGGATGCGCGCGACCGGTGCCTGCGTCCGGATCTCGACGCCCGCTTCGCGCGCGGCGCCGGCGATGGCGTTCGAGATCGCGCCCGTGCCTCCGCGCGCGAGGCCCCACGAGCGGAAGGCGCCGTCGATCTCGCCCATGTAGTGGTGCAGCAGCACGTAGGCGGTGCCCGGCGAGCGCACGCCGAGGAACGTCCCGATGATCCCCGACGCGGACATCGTCGCCTTGAGCACGTCGGTCTCGAACCACTGATCGAGAAAATCGACCGCGCTCATCGTCATCAGCTGGACCTGGTTGTACTGGTCCTGCCGCGACAGGCTGCGGAACCTCTGGACGAGCGCGAAGAGCTTGCGCAGCTCGCGCGGGTCGAGCGAGGTTGGATCCGGCGGGAGCATGTTGAGGATCGGCTTGACGAACCGGCCCATTTCGACCATCGCCCTGCCGTACTCGTCGTAGGCCTCGGCGTCGAGGCGCGAGTGGCGCGCGATCTCGCGGCGCGTCCGGGCGTGGTCGTTCATGCGCCAGAGGTAGTCGCCGTCCGGCATCGGCGTGAACGTCCCGTCGAGCGGCAGGATCTCGAGGCCGTGCCGCGGCAGGTCGAGCTCGCGGATGATCTCGGGCCTGAGCAGCGAGACCACGTACGAGCAGACGGAGAAGCGAAAGCCCTTGAAGACCTCCTCGGTGACGGCGGCGCCGCCGAGCACGTGACGGCGCTCGAGGACGAGCACCTTCCGGCCCGCGCGCGCGAGATACGCCGCGGCGGTGAGGCCGTTGTGCCCGCCGCCGATGATCACCACGTCGTACTTCACGTCAGCGTCATTCTATAATCCGGATTGTGCCCATCGGGACGGCCTTTCACGAGCGCACGTTCGCGCTCTGTGAGTCGCTGAACTACCGCGAGTGGTCGGGCTACTACACGGTCAGCGCGTACGAGACCCACCACGAGCACGAATACAACGCCATCCGCAACGCGGCGGCCCTCATCGACATCTCGCCGCTCTTCAAGTACCGCGTCGGCGGGCCGGACGCCGCCCGTCTCGTCAACCGCGTCATCACGCGCGACGCGGAGCAGATGGACGTCGGCCAGGTGTTCTACACGCCGTGGTGCGACGAGCAGGGGAAGGTGATCGACGACGGCACCGTGTCGCGGCTGGCGGAGCAGACGTACCGGTGGACCGCGGCGGATCCGAACCTGCGATGGCTGCACCAGAACGCCGCCGGACTCCGGGTCGAGATCGACGACGTGTCGGAGCAGGTGGCCGCCCTTGCGCTGCAGGGGCCGACGTCGGCGCGCGTCCTTCGCGCCGCCGCCGAGGCCGACATCGACAGCCTGAAGTACTTCCGCGTCACGAGCGGGCGCATCGGCCGCGTCCCCGTGGACATCTCGCGCACCGGCTACACCGGCGACCTCGGCTACGAGATCTGGATGCCGGCGGAGTCCGCGATCGACGTGTGGGACGCGCTGATGCGGGCGGGGCGCGCCCACGACATCAAGCCGGCGGGCATGCTCGCGCTCGACGTCGCGCGCGTCGAGGCCGGGCTGCTGCTCATCGACGTGGACTTCAACGGCAGCAGGAAGGCCCTCGTCCACGCGCAGAAGTACTCGCCGTACGAGATGGGCCTCGGCCGCCTCGTCACGCTCGACAAGGCGCCGTTTGTCGGCCGCGCGGCCTTGATCGAGGAACACCGCAAGGGGCCCGCGCATCTGATCGTGGGACTCGAAGTGAACTGGAGCGACGTGGAGAAGCTCTACGACAGCGTCGGTCTGGCGCCGCTGGCCCCCGCCGCGGCGTCGCGCGTGTCGGTGCCGGTGCGGCGTGACGGCCGCCAGGTGGGCCGCGCGACCACCACGGCGTGGTCGCCCACGCTCAAGCGGTTGATCGCGCTCGCGACCGTCGAGGCATCGTGCGCCGCACCGGGCAGCCGGGTCGAGTTCGAGATCACCGTCGAAGGCACGCGGCACTTCGCCGGCGCCGCCGTCGTGAAGAGGCCCTTCTTCAACCCGCCGCGGAAGACGGCGACCCCTCCCGAGTAGGACGATGAGCGCCCTCGCCTTTGTGCTCAACGGCCGCGAGGTGGAGATCGGCGAAGCCGCGGCGCAGACGCCCCTGCTCGACCTCATTCGGGAGCAGGGGCTGACCGGGGCCAAGGAGGGATGCGCGGAAGGCGAGTGTGGCGCCTGCGCCGTCCTCGTCGTCGACGCCGACGGGCGGCCGGGCAAGAGCGCGCTGCGCGTCGTGAACAGCTGTCTCATGCTGTCCGCCCTGGCCGCGGGCCGCGAGATCTACACGGTTGAAGCGCTGGCCACCAATGGAGTCCTGAGCGACGCCCAGCGCGCCATGGCCGGCGCGGGCGGCTCGCAGTGCGGCTACTGCACGCCCGGCTTCGTGGTCAGCCTGTTCGCCGAGCAGCATCGGCCGGATCGAACCGGGCCCTGCGAGGACGAGGCGCTGGCCGGCAATCTCTGCCGCTGCACCGGCTACCGCCCGATCCACGACGCGGCCGCGGCGCTCGGAGCGGCGCCCGATGGCCCGCTCCTGCGTCGTCTCGAGCGTGCCGCGCCCGTGCTGCACGCGGTGAGCGTCGGCGGCTTTTCCCGGCCGGCGACGGTCGGCGAATGCGTGGCGCTTCTTGCCGCCACGCTGGACGCGCGGCTCGTCGGCGGCGCAACCGATCTCGGCGTCGAGCGAAACCTCCGCGCGAAGACATGGCCGCATCTCATCAGCGTCGAGGCGATCGACGAGCTCCAGCAGTTCACCAGTACGCCGGAGCGCGTGCTGATTGGCGCCGCGCTGCCGCTGCGTGAGATTGGGGAGCGGTGGCGCGACGCGCCGGACGCCGTCCACGAGTGGCTGACGCTGTTCGGGTCGCCGCCGATCCGCAACAGGGCGACGCTGGGCGGTAATCTCGCGACGGCGTCGCCGGTCGGCGACGGCGCGCCGCTGCTCATGGCGCTCGATGCCGTCCTGCACATTGCGGGACCGTCCGGGTCGCGGACGCTGCCCATCGCGCAGTTCTTCACCGGCTACCGGAAAACGGCCCTGATGCCCGGCGAGATGCTGACGGCGATCGAGATCCCCAAGCCGCTGCCGCAGTCCGTCAGGTTCTTCAAGATCGCGAAGCGCCGCGCCGACGACATCAGCACGGTGGCGCTCGGTGTCTCGCTCGACGTGGACCGGGGCCGGGTCCGGCGGGCGCGCTGGGCGTTTGGCGGCGTCGCGGCGACCCCGCTGCGCGTCGTGGAGGCGGAAGCGGCCGTCTCCGGCGGGCCGTGGAACGCCGACGCCGTCGCGCGCGTGCAGGCCGTCCTGGACAAGACGCTGCGGCCGGTGAGCGACCATCGCGGCTCGAAGGAGTACAGGCTCGAAGTGTCGAAGAGCCTGGTTGAGAAATACTACTGGGAGCTGCAGTCATGAAGGTCGTCGGCCAGCCGCTGCCGCACGAAGGCGCGCGCGGTCACGTGACCGGTGAGGCGTTGTACGCCGACGATCTCTGCGGCCGCTTCCCGGGACTGCTGCACGCCTGGCCCGTCCTGGCCCCGCATGCTCACGCGCGCGTGACGCGGCTCGACGCGGCCCCCGCGCTCGAGGAACCCGGCGTGGTCACCACGCTGACCGCCGGCGACGCGCCGGGTGAAGCGAATACCGGCCCCAACCGCCATGACGAGCCGCTGTTTCCGGACGAAGTCATGTTCCATCAGCAGCCGGTGGCGTGGGTCCTCGGCGAGACGCTCGACGCCGCGCGCCGTGGTGCGGCCAGGGTGGCGGCCGAGTACGAGCCGCTGCCGGCCGTTCTCGACATCGAGCAGGCCCTCGCGGCCGGCAGCTACCTGACCGCGCCGCTGCGCCTCGCCGACGGCGACGTGTCCGTCCTCGAGTCCAGCGCGCTGCGCTTCGAAGGCGAGCTGCGCATCGGCGGCCAGGAGCACTTCTACCTGGAGACGCAGGCGGCGCTGGCCTGGCGCGACGAGGCCGGATACATCGCCGTGTACTCGTCGACGCAGCATCCGTCGGAAACGCAGGAGATCGTGGCGCGCGTGCTCGGCCTGCCGCGGCATGCGGTGACCGTCGAATGCCCGCGGATGGGCGGCGCGTTCGGCGGCAAGGAAGTGCAGGCCAACGCCTCTGCCGCCGTGGCGGCGCTCGGCGCCTGGAAGACGGGACGGCCGGTGCGCGTCCGGCTGACCCGCGCGATCGACATGGCGATTACCGGCAAGCGCCACCCCTTTCTCGTGCGCTACGCCGCCGGCTTCAACGCCGACGCCACGCTCCGGGCGCTTCGCGCCGAGCTCTACTCGGACGGCGGCTGGAGCCTCGACCTGTCGGAGCCGATCATGTGGCGGGCGCTCTTCCACGTCGACAACGCGTACCGCCTTCCGGCCGTCGAGGTCGTCGGCCGCGTGTGCCGCACGCACAAGACGTCGCAGACGGCGTTTCGAGGGTTCGGCGGTCCGCAGGGGATGCTGCTCATCGAAGAGGTCATGGCGCAGGCGGCGCAGCGTCTGGCCCTGCCGGCCGACGTCGTGCGCTCGCGGAATCTGTACCGGGAGGGGCAGGCCACGCACTACGGCGAGCGCGTGGACGACGCGGAGCGGATGGGAACGATCTGGAGCCAGCTGAAATCGTCGAGCGCCTTCGAGGCGCGCCGCGCGGAGATTGCCGCGGCCAACGCGCGCAGCGCGCACGTGAAGCGCGGGATCGCGATCACGCCGGTCAAGTTTGGCATCTCGTTCACCGCGCAGTTTTACAACCAGGCAGCCGCCTACGTCCTCGTCTACCGCGACGGCACGGTCCAGGTGAACCACGGCGGCACCGAGATGGGCCAGGGGCTGTTCACCAAGATTCAGCAGATCGCCGCCGACACGCTCGGCGTGGCGCTCGCACGGGTTCGCGTGATGTCCACGCGCACCGACAAGGTGCCGAACACCTCGGCGACGGCGGCGTCCTCCGGCAGCGACCTGAACGGCGCCGCCGTGGCCGATGCCTGCAGGCAGATTCGCTCGCGGCTCGCGGCAGTCGCCGCCGGCATGCCCGATGGCGAGTGGCGCGAGTTCGCGGCCGTGTGCGAGGCCGCGTACCGTCAGCGCGTGCCTCTTTCGGCGAGCGGGTTCTACCGCACGCCGGACATACATTTCGACCCGAGGACGGGCCGCGGCCGGCCGTTTCACTATTACGCGTTCGGCGCCGCCGTGTCGGAGGTAGAGGTCGACGGCTTCACCGGCGCGTACCGGCTGCTGCGCACCGACATCCTGGAGGACGTCGGCGACTCGCTGTCGCCGGTGGTGGACCGCGGGCAGATCGAGGGCGGGTTCATCCAGGGCGTGGGCTGGCTGACGATCGAGGAGCTGCTGTGGGACGAGGCGGGGCGCCTCGCCACCGCGGGCGCGTCGACCTACAAGCTGCCATCCTGGTCGGAGCTGCCGCCCGTCTTCAACGTCAGCCTGCTCGAGCGCGCCGCGATGCCGCACGTCATCATGGGCAGCAAGGCGGTGGGCGAGCCGCCGCTGATGCTGGCGATCTCGGTGCGCGAAGCGCTGCGCGAGGTGGTGGCCGCGTTCGGGAGCGGCGTCGTAACGTTCGACAGCCCCGCGACGCCGGAGCGGATCTTCTTCGCGGTGCAACGCGTGCGCGCGCTCCGTCCGGCCCTCACATGAGCCCGGCCGCCGGCGGCGAGCTGCTGCGCGCGGCGATCTTTCACACTCCCGGCGATCCCTTCACGCTCGCACCGGGCGACCCGAAGGCGTTTGCGTGCCACGAGGACGGCGGACTGCTGATTCGCGACGGCCGCGTCGCCGCGTGCGGCGACTACGCGGCCGTGCGCCGGGCCCATCCGGACGTGGACGAGGGTCGCGACTGGCGCGGCGGCTTCATCCTGCCCGGCTTCGTCGACGCCCACGTCCATTTTCCGCAGTTCCGGATCATCGGCGGACTGGGCCACACGCTGCTCGACTGGCTCCAGCAGGTCGCGCTTCCCGAAGAGGCGCGGATGGGCGAGGTGGCCTATGCCGCCGACACGGCCCGGCGGTTCGTGCGCGCCCTGGCGGCGCACGGCACGACCACCGCGCTCGTGTTCGGCGCGCACTTTGCCGCCGCCACCGCGGAGCTCTTCGAAGCGGCGCACGCCGCGGGCCTCCGCGTCATCTCCGGACTGGTGATGTCGGATCGCGCGCTTCCGTCCGCCCTCCACCAGACGCCGGAGCAGGCGTATCGCGACAGCGCCGAGTTGATCGGCCGCTTCCATCGGCGCGGACGGCTCGCCTACGCGGTCACGCCCCGCTTCGCCTTCTCGACCACGGAGGCGATGCTCGACGTGTGCGGCCAGCTGCTCCGCGAGCATCCGGACGTCGGGCTGCAGACGCACATCAATGAAGATCGCGCCGAGAACGCGGAGATCGCTCGGCTGTTTCCCTGGGCGTCCGACTATCTGGCGATCTACGAGCGATACGGCCTGAGCGGCCCCCGCGCGGTCATGGCGCACAATGTTCACGCCACGGCGTCGGAGCTCGAGCGGCTGGCGGCGGCAGGCACCGCCGTTGCGCACTGTCCGGGCAGCAACGCGGCGCTCGGCAGCGGCATGTTTCCGTTGAAGCGCCATCTGCAGGCGGGCGTGACCTGCGCGCTCGGCACCGACGTCGGCGGCGGCGTCGGCCTCGGCATGCTGAAGGAGGGACTGCAGGCCTATCTGATGCAGCGGCTGGCGCCGGAACCCGAGCCGCTCGACGCCGCGAGGCTGTTGTACCTGACGACGCGGGCCGGGGCGCGGGCGCTGAGGCTCGACGACGAGATTGGGGATTTCACGGTGGGGAAGGCGGCGGACGTGGTGCATCTGCGGCCGCCCGCCGACAGCGTGCTCGACGCCGCTGTCCGGCGCGCGGAGAGCCCGGATCGCCTCCTCGCCGCCCTGTTCACGATGGCCGGATCCGAAAGCGTGCGCGAGGTCCGCGTCGCGGGCGACGTCGTCTACGGACCGGAACCATCGTGACGCTGTCGTGACGCTGGCGAAGCTCAACCGGCTCGATCGGGATGCGTTCGTCGAGGCCGTCGGCCGGGTGTTCGAGCACTCGCCGTGGGTGGCCGCGCGGGCGTGGGGGAAGCGTCCCTTTGCGACGCTCGACGCGCTGCACGCCGCGATGACCGCCGAGCTTCGCGCGGCGAGCGAGGACGAGCGCCTGGCGCTCATTCGCGCCCACCCCGACCTCGGCACCCGCGCCAGGATGAGCGCGTCTTCCACGAGCGAGCAGGCGGGCGCCGGCCTCGACGCCCTGGCGCCCGCGGAGTTCGAACGGCTCCTGCGCCTCAACGCCGCCTATCGCGGCAAGTTCGGCTTCCCCTTCCTGTATGCGGTGCGCGGCCGCAGCAAGCACGATATTCTGAACGCGCTCGAGACGCGCCTCTCCGCCGCGCGCGACGAGGAGCTGGCCGAAGCGCTGCGCCAGATCGACCGCATCGCCCGCGTCCGGCTGGAGCAGACCATCCAGGAGCAGCCGTGAAACAGTTCGCGTCCGGCCCGAAGCGGCACTATTACGGCAAAGGCGACGTGATCGCGTTTCGCCTGCACCGCGCCGGCCAGCGGCCGGGCGGCCGCAGCCCCGTCTTCGGCGCCTCCGTTCTCATCCTGTTGTACGGCGACGCCTTCTGGCCGACGTATGCGACGGGCGACAACACGGATCTGGTGGCCACCGATTCGATGAAGAACTTCGTCCAGCGCGAGACGCTTCGTTTCGATGGCGACGATCTCGAAGCCTACGGCCGCTTTCTCGGCGAGCGGTTCCTCGAGACCTATCCACAGACGGAAGGCGTGCAGGTGTCCGCTGCCGAGATTCCCTACGAACGGATCGGGGACCGGCAGGCGTTCGCGCCGGGCGGCCCGCAGCGCGCCACGGCACGCGTCGAGATCGGCCGCGCCGGCATCATCGACGTGACCTCGGGTATCGAGGGCTTCCAGCTGATGCGGCTTGGCGGCAGCGCGTTCGAGGGCTTCGTCCGCGACGAGTACACGACGCTGCCCGACGCGAAGAACCGTCCGCTGCACATGTGGCTGGACGTCGAATGGCGCTATGGCGACGTGCGCGCCGCATTCACCGGCGGGACGCTCACCGTGCAGGTCCGCCAGACGGTGCTCGATCTGTTTGCATCGGTCGAGTCCCGCAGCATTCAACAGCTCATTCATCGGATCGGAACGTCGCTGCTCGCCGCGCATGACGCCATCGCCGAGATTCGCCTCGAGGCGCAGAACCGCACGTGGGACACGATCGCCGAGCAGGGGGAGCAGCTCGGCGTGTACACGCAGCCGCGGCCGGCGTACGGCTGCCTCGGCCTGACGTTGACCCGCGCCTGACGTGGCGAAGATCTCCACGCACGTGCTCGACACGTCGCGCGGCGCACCTGCACAGGGCGTGGCCATTGAGCTGCACCTCGTGATCGGCGCCGAGCGAACCCGCATCGCCGCCGCCACGACGAACGCCGACGGGCGGACGGACCCGCCGCTCGTGTCCGCCGATCGCCTGGAGCCCGGCGTCTACGAGCTGACGTTTCACGCGGCCGACTACTTCCGGCGTCAGGGCGTGACGCTGTCCACGCCGCCGTTCCTCGGCGACGTCGTCATCCGGGTCGGCATCGCCGATCCGCACGGGCACTACCACGTCCCGCTCCTGCTTTCTCCGTTCGGGTACACCACCTACCGCGGCTCATGACGTCGATCGAGCTGGCTGCGGACGTCGTTCAATGGTGCCGCCGGCTGGCTGCGTGCTCGGAGACACCGGGCGAGACGCGGCGCCCCTTTCTGTCGCCGCCGATGCGCGAGGTGCACGAGGCCCTTGCCGGCTGGATGCGTCGCCTCGGCATGGACGTGCGCATCGATGCGGCGGGAAACCTGCGCGGGGTCTATGCGGCCGCAGGGTCTGCGCCGGGCGCCGCGGCCGGGCGGCGGCTCTTCATCGGCTCGCATCTCGACACCGTGCCGAACGCAGGCGCCTTCGACGGCGTGCTCGGCGTGGTCCTCGGTATCGCCCTCGTCGAGCACCTCCGCGGACGGCGCCTTCCGTTTGCCATCGAGGTCGTCGGGTTTTCCGACGAGGAAGGCGTCCGGTTCGGCGTCCCCTTCATCGGCAGCCGCGCCCTGACGGGGCTGCTCGATGACGCGGTGCTTGCGTGCCGCGACCTGGGCGGCAGGACGGTAGAGGACGCGATCCGGGATTTCGGGCTCGATCCGGCTCGCATTCCTGATGCCGCGGCGCCGGACGGCTCGCTCGGTTACCTCGAGTTCCACATCGAACAGGGGCCGATCCTCGAGAACCTGAACCTGCCGCTCGCCGTTGTCGACGCCGTCGCCGGCCAGACTCGCGCGGACGTGTGGTTCACGGGCCAGGCGGGACATGCCGGCACCACGCCGATGACGCTGCGGCGCGACGGCCTCGCGGGCGCCGCAGTCTGGATCGCCGAGGTCGAACGCGAGGCCATCCACACGTCCGGCCTCGTGGCCACGGTGGGACGCGTGGCCGTCGAACCGGGCGCGGCCAACGTCATTCCCGGCAGATGCGAGCTGTCGCTCGACGTGCGCCACGCGGCCGACGACGTGCGAACCGATGCCGTGGGGCGATTGCGGCGAGCGGCGGAGGACATTGCGAGCCGGCGGGGCCTGGCGGCGGCCTGGCAGCCGCGGCTCGAGCAGCCGTCCGTGCGGCTGGACGCGGAGCTTTCATCTCTGCTCGCTCGCGCGCTGGAGACGGCCGGATTCCGTGCGCACCGGATGACCAGCGGCGCGGGCCACGACGCGATGATCGTGGCCGGCCGCATGCCGGCGGGCATGGTGTTCCTCCGCTGCGCCGGCGGCATCAGCCATCATCCCGCCGAATCGGTGCGGGAGGACGACGTGGCCGCCGCGCTGGAGGCGGGGCTCGGATTCCTCAACGCGCTCGAACGATCGCATGGCTGACGTGTCCGCCGTAGCTTCAGCGAAGGCGGATGTCCTGGTCCGCGGCGGCACCGTCGTCGATCCGCGCGGCTGCTACGAGGCCGACGTCGCCATCGACGACGGGCGGATCGCGGAGATCGCGCCCGATCTCGCCGCCGGCCGCCGCGACGAGATCGACGCCCGCGGACTGCTGGTGCTGCCGGGCGTGATCGACGTGCACGTTCACTTCAACGAGCCGGGGCGCACCGCATGGGAGGGTGCCGCGTCCGGCAGCGCCGCGCTGGCCGCCGGCGGCGGCACGCTGTTCTTCGACATGCCGCTCAATTCGACGCCCTGTACCGTCAACGGAGACGCCGTCGATCGCAAGCGCGCGGCGCTCGAGGCGTCGTCGATTACCGACTTCGGGTTGTGGGGCGGCCTGGTGCCGGGCTCCGTGGGCGAGATGGCCGAGATGGCCGCCCGCGGCGTCGTCGGCTTCAAGGCATTCATGTGCGACTCCGGCCTGCCGGAGTATCCGCGCGCCGACGAGGCCACGCTGGAGAACGGGATGCGCGAGGCGGCGGCGCTCGGCCTGCCCGTCGCGGTGCACGCCGAGAGCGATGCGATCGTGCGCCGCCTGGCTCAGGAGTGCAGTGGCCCGACCGCGCGTGAATTCCTTGCGTCGCGGCCGGTGAGGGCCGAGACGGAAGCGATCGATCTGGCCGTGCGGCTCGCCGGCCGGACCGGTGCGAAGCTGCACATCGTCCACGTCAGCTCGGGCGCGGGCGTGGCGGTTGCCGCGGAGGGACGGGCGCGCGGCGCGGACGTGTCGATCGAAACGTGCCCGCACTATCTGTTTTTCACCGGTGAGGATCTCGAGCGGCTGGGGGTGGTGGCGAAGTGCGCTCCGCCGTTGCGCCCTGCCGAGGATCAGGGCCAGCTCTGGTCGGCGCTGCTGGACGGTGCCGTCGATATGGTCGCCTCGGATCACTCTCCGTCCGAACCGTCGCTGAAGATCGAGGGGGACTTTCGTCGATCGTGGGGTGGGATCGCGGGTGTGCAATCGACGCTGGCCGTGCTGTTCGACCGCGATCGGCATCGGGTGTCGCCCGAGCGGATCGTCGCGCTCGTGTCGGCCACCCCGGCCCGGCGATTCCAGATCGAGCGGAAGGGGACGGTTGCCGTAGGGAACGACGGCGACCTCGTCCTCGTTGACCCGATGGCGGCCCACACGCTCGACGCGGGCCGTCTCCACCAACGCCATAAAATGAGCCCGTACATCGGCAGCGAGTTTCGCGGAACGGTGCGCCGCACGATTCGCCGGGGAGAAACCATCTTCCTGGATGGAAGAATCGTCGCCGCCGCAACCAGGGGACGATATGTCCGACCTCATCATTAAGGCGGGGCCCTTCGAGTTCACCGCACGGCTCGAGACGGCACTCGCGCCGCTGACGTGCGAGGCGTTTCTGAAGGCGCTGCCGTTCCGGGAGCAGCTGCTGCACGTGCGATGGAGCGGCGAGTCCACGTGGGTCCCGCTTGGCGAACGACATTTCGGCGTGCCCGCCGAGAACGCCACGGCGTATCCGTTGCCGGGCGAGATCCTCCTGTATCCGGGCGGCCTCAGCGAGGCCGAAGTGCTGATGCCGTACGGGCGCACGCATTTCGCCAGCAAAGCCGGCGCGCTCGCGGGCAATCACTTCCTGACGATCGTGGCGGGCGTCGAACATCTGCCGGAGCTCGGCCGGCTCGCGCTCTGGCGCGGCGCGCAGCCCATCGCCATCGATCGGGTGTGAGTCAGGTCCGACAGCTCTATTTCATCGTCTGCGCGGCGATGTTCGTGCTGGGAACCGTCACGGGACTGCCCGGCGCGCTGTTCGCGATGCCGGAGGTGGTCGAGAGGCTCCAGCTCACGCTCGCGGACCGCGGCGGCCTGATTGCCGCGCTCTTCGCCGGCCTCGGCGTCGGCAGCGCCGTGTCCGGCCCGATCGCCGAGCTCATCGGCAGCCGACGGCTGCTGGCCTGGGCGTGCGCCCTGGTCGCGGTGTGCTTCTCGCTCACGGCGCTCGCGTCGAGCTATCCCGGCGGTGCGGCGGCGCTTGCCGCCCTCGGCGTGGCGGCCGCGGGCCTCAACACCGCCGCCAACGTGCTCGTGTCGAATGCATTTCCGGGGGAACGCGGGCGTCGTCTGAACGCCATCTCCATCGCCGTGGCCGCCGGCGGACTCGCCATGCCCCTCGCGGCCGCGGGCCTGGCCGGCCGCGTGTCGTGGCGAGTGCTGGTCGTGGGCGCCTCAACGCTCGCCGCGATCGTGGCGGTGACGACGTTGCGGATCCATGCCCCGGCGTCGGCGACGCCGGCCCACCTCACGCTCGCCGCGGCCGCTCGGATTCTGCGGCAGCCCGGGTTCGCCGCGGTCATCATGCTCGTGCTGCTCGGCGCCGCGAACGACGTGACGATGGCCGGGTGGACGTCGACGTATCTGCTCGGCCAGGGATTCACGGCGCAGGGTGCCGCGTGGGCGCTGGCGAGTTACTGGTTCGGCCTGATTGCCGGCCGCCTGGCGCTGTCGCGGTACGTGGATCGGGACAAGGAACTGGCGATCGCCATGGCCGGCGGCGCATGCGGGATCTGCACGCTGGCGCTGGTGCTCGTGTCCCGGCCTGCCGTGCTGGCGGTGCTGCCGTTCCTCGCCGGCGCGTCCATCGCGCTCCTGGTACCGACGGCGCTCGCGCTCGGCGGCGAGCGGTTTTCCGCCAACGCAGGGATGGCCTTCGGCGTGATGATGACGGCCGCACAAGTCGGAGCGATGGCGCTGCCCGCGCTCGTCGGCGTCGTCGCCGAGGCCGCGGGCCTCCGCCCCGCGATGGGGCTGCTCGTGATCAGCAGCCTCGTCAGCGCGGGCGTGGCGCTCCTCGCACGATCTCGCCGAACGCCACCATCGCGTCCGTGAGCTGCGTGTCGGCGAGGTACGGCGCCGGACCCATCCGCAGGATCTGGCCGCGCGCGTCGGTGAACACGCCGCGTTCGCGCAGCCCGGCCGCGAGCTCGCCGGCGCGTGGCGCGCGGATGGCCAGAAATCCGGCGCGCGCGTCTGCGCGGAGCGGATCGATCCTCGCGACGCGTGGATCCAGATCGAGGGCCTCGAAGCCCGATATCAGCAGCCCCATCTGATGCCTGCTGATGGCGCGCAGGCGATCCGGCGTCAGGCCCTGCTGCTCGTGAAAGGCGAACACGGCGGCCGAGCGGTAATGCGACGTCGGGTCATAGGTTGCGCCGCCGAATGCCGCGGCGCCGGGCCCGTAAGCGACCATCCCGGGCGCGTGCTCGTCGGGGAGCGCTGCGAACTCCGCAAACCAGCCCGTAAGCACGGGACGCATGCGGCGGTCCGGCGGCACGCGGAGAAAGCAGTTCCCCTCGCCAAGCTGGCAGTACTTGTAGCCCCCGCCGGTGACGAAGGCGTCGCCGAGTCCCATCGCGCGGAGATCGAACGGCACCACGTTCAGGTGGTGGTAGGCGTCCACGAGCAGCTCCGCGCCCGCGCGGTGGCACGCCGCCGCCACGTGGTCGAGGCCGGGGACGATCTCCGCGGTCTCGAACAGCACGGACGACACCATCACCGCGGCCGTGCGGTCGTTGACCGCCGCGGCCAGACGCTCGCTCAGGGCCGCTGCCGGACGAGCGGCGACATTGACGATGTCGAGCGATCCGTCCTCGGCGAGGCGATCGGTCTGGCGACGCAGGCTGTGGAACTCGCCGTCGGTGGTGACGAGGCGCGGCCGTTCGCCTAGCGGCAGCGCGGACAGCAGGCGCGTGACGAGCTCGTGCGTGTTCTGGCCGAGCGCGATATTCGAGGGCGCGTCGCCGAGGAGCCGCGCGAAGCCGGCGCGAACGCGGTCGGCCTGGCGCGCTGCCTCGTCCCACTTGTCGTCCACGAGCGCCGCCGCGTCGAGCCACGCGCGCTGCTGCGCCTCGAAGCCCACATCCGGCCAGGCCTGATGTGAGTGCCCGGTCAGGAGCAGGCGTTCGGCGACGCGGAAGCGGCTGTAGTGAACGGCGAGATCGTTCACAACTGCGTCCGGATCTCCCAGAGGTCGGGAAACAGGTTGTCGCCGACGGTGCTGCGCAGGTAGCCGGCGCCTGTCGATCCGCCGGTGCCGCGCTTGGTGCCGATCGTCCGCTCGACCATCTTCACGTGGCGGTAGCGCCATTCCTGGACGCCTTCGTCGAGGTCCACGAGCCGCTCGCACAGCTCGGCGTTCTTCGGGTCGCGCCGGTAGATCTCGATCAGGATCTCCTGGATGGCGGGCGACGGCTCCACGGCCGCCGCCACGTTGCGGGTGAGCTGCTCCTGCGGCACCGTGTAGCCCTCACGGGCGAGGTAGTGCAGGAAGGCGTCCCACAGCGTGGGCTGCGTGTAGCGCAGCTCGAGCGCGCCGCGGGCGCGGCTCCCCTCGGGAAAGCGCGCGATGGCCGCGTCGCTCTTGCGCCCGAGCACGAACTCGATCTGGCGGAACTGGTCCGACTGGAATCCGCTGGCCGCCTCGAGCCGCGCTCTGAAGGATTGAAACTCCAGCGGCGTCATCGTCTCGAGGATGTCGAGCTGCGCCACCATCACCTTCAGGATCGTCAGCACGCGCTTCAACGTGTGCTGCGCGCGATGCGACTCGTCCGCCGTGAGCAGGCCCGCCACGCGATCGAGCTCGTGCAGCAGCTCCTTGAACCACAGCTCGTAGACCTGGTGGATGACGATGAAGAGCATCTCGTCGTGCTCGGGGCCGGTGGAGCGCGGGTTCTGGAGCGCGAGGAGGTCGTCGATGCGCAGGTAGGTGCCGTAGGTCACGGCGGCGTTGTTGGTGCTCATGCCAAGTCAGAAAAGGTCAAAGGTCCAGGGTCAAAGGTCCAGCCCCACGGCGCGCATGAGCGCAATGGCGTTGCTGCGCGTGACCGGGCCCGGTTTCATGCGGTAGTCGAAATGGATCTCGCCGCCCTCGAAATGGTCGTCGAAGTGGACGTTCACGGCGCGCGGCGCGAGGTCGGTGGCCACGGCGGTGAGGGCGAGGTCGTGGGTGGTGATGAGGCCGATCGCGCCCCGGTCGACGAGCGTGCGCAGCACGGCCGAGGCGCCCACGAGGCGGTCGTGCGAGTTGGTGCCGTGGAACAGCTCGTCGAGCAGGAAGAGCAGGCACGGACCGGCCGCGGGCCCGGTCGAGGGGCCTGCCCCGAGCCCGGTCGAGGGGCCGGCGACGTCGGTCAGCTCGCGGATGCGCGTGATCTCGGCGAAGAAGCGCGAGCGCCCTTCCTGCAGCGAGTCCTGGATGCGAAGCGTGGCGCCGACGGCGAGCGGGGTGAGCTGGAGAGACGAGGCGCGCACGGGCGCGCCGGCAAGCGCGAGGACGGTGTTGACGCCGACCGTCCGCAGCAGCGTGCTCTTGCCCGACATGTTGGAGCCGCTGACGACCAGCAGGCGCGTGTCGCCGGCGAGCCGCACGTCGTTGCGAACCATGCGCGCGGCCGGCAGCAGCGGGTGGCCGAGCGCGAGGCCGTCGAACGTCGCGCGCGGTCCGTTCGCGAGCTGAGGCCAGACGTCATCGGGGTGCTCGTAGCGGTAGGCGGCGAGCGAGGACAGCGCCTCGAACTCGCCCACCGTGCGCAGCCACGTGGCGACGTGTGATCCGTAGCGGCTGCGCCAGGCGTCGATCGCCCAGGCGAGATGCGTGCCCCACAGCATCGCCGCGGCGATGGGCGCGAAGAACTGGTTGTGCTGCCAGTCGTGCAGCTCCACCAGCCGGTGGAGGCGCCGGATGGCAACGGACGCAGGCACGCGTCCGGTATCGAGGCTGCCGCGGAGTGCGGCCAGGCGGGAGGCGCTGAACGTGTCGTGCTCGATGCGCTCGAGCACGTGGGCCAGCACGTCGAGGTCCCGGGCCGGGCCTTCGGCCGCGTGCAGCGCGCGGGTGATGCGCGCGCGCTGCGGAATCGAGTAGAGAAGTTCGAGCCCGACCACGGCCACGAAGAGGCCGGGATCGCCGGACAGGCCCCACCACGCGGCGGACCCGACCGCCGCCGCGCTGAGGGCCCACGCGATCGGCCGGAGCCACCGGTAGTGCAGCTGCGGCGGCTCCTGCGCCCACGCCACCAGCGCCTCGCTGTCCACGCTCGCGCGGACCTCGGTGCCCGCCAGCGCGAGCGCCTCGCGCAGATCGAGCGACGGCGTCAGCTCCGTGACCGCGTCCTGCCGGAGACGCACGTCATCCGGCGCGGCGGGGGTCGTCAGCCAGGCCGCAAGCGTCTCCTCTCCGGCGCGCGTCCGCGCGATGGACAGCAGCTCGAAGAGCGATCCACGGCCGAAGACGTCGAGATCGTTGGCGTACAGGTGGCGATCGTCGCGGAAGCGGTCGCCCGGTTCGCCGCCTCCAATCCAGCGGTCTTCGACGCGCGCCAGGCCGCGTTCGTAGAAGGCGATCGCCCGCGCGGCGGCGTCGCGCCGCCGGATGACGCGGTCGTGGCGCTGAATCAGCACGCAGAAGGCGAGCACGGGCGCCGCCAGCCACATCCAGGAGAGCGCACCCATCCAGCCGGCGCTCGCCAGGGCCACGGCCACGCCGAACGCCACGAGACGGGCCGCGCTCAGGCGCGCGTCCCGGGCGTTCAGGGTGTCGTGGAGGGCGCGGCGATCGGCGAGACGCGAGCGGTACTCGTCGCCCGGAGCGGTGGGCACAGGCTCATTGTGAAGCAGTCGCCCTTGACATATGTTATAGTACAAACAGTATTACGTAGTGTCACAAATAGCTATCTCCGGACGCACTGCAGCGGCCATTGCCGAGTCGGTGGAACGGGCCGTTCGCGCTGGCCGGGCCGCCGAGACCGGCGCGCTGCCGCCCGTGCGCGACCTGGCCGCGACGCTCAAGGTCAGTCCGGCCACCGTGGCCGCCGCCTACAAACTGCTGCGGGCGCGCGGGCTCGTGGCCGGCTCCGGCCGTCAGGGCACACGCGTCGTGGCCCGTCCCGAGACTCCAGCGGCGCCGATCACTCCGGATCTGCCGCCCGGAACCATCGACCTGGCCACCGGCAGTCCGGACCCGGAGCTGCTGCCGCCGCTCGGTCCCGTCCTGCGGTCGCTCGACGACGAAGCGCTGCTGTACGGCGCGGAAACGCAGCTCGCCGGCCTGGTCGCGTTTGCGGCGAGCGACCTCGAGGCCGACGGCATCCATGCGCGAGCGATCACGATTCTCGGCGGCGAGCTCGACGCGATCGAGCGCGTGCTTCGCGAGCATGCGAAGCCCGGCGACCGCATCGCCGTCGAGGACCCTGGATTCCCGGGGGCTGTCGATCTCCTCAAGGTGTCAGGGCTCGTCCCGATCCCTTACGCCATCGACGACGAAGGTCCGGTGCCGGCGGCGTTCGAGGCTGCGCTTGCCGGAAGGACCACGGCGGTCCTCGTCTCGCCGCGCGCGCAGAACCCGACGGGCGCCGCCATCGGCGACGCACGGGCGGGCGAGCTCAGGCGCATCCTCAGGAAGTGTCCCGACACGGTGCTCATCGAGAACGATGCGGCGGCGCCGATCGCGGGCGCGCCACCCGTGACGCTGCGCGAGCGCTCGCGCGCCGCCTGGGCCATCGTCCGATCGACCTCCAGGTTCCTGGGGCCGGACCTGCGTCTGGCCGTCATGGCCGCCGACGAACTGACGACCGCGCGCGTGCAGGGGCGGCAGGCGCTCGGCACGCGCTGGGTGAGCCGCATCCTTCAGCGGCTTGCGTTGTCGCTCTGGTCGGACCCCGCTGGCGGCCGGCGGCTCGCCCGCGCGGCGGACATCTACGCGCAGCGGCGCAACGCGCTGCTGGCGGCGCTCTCGTCGTCGCGCGTCCGTGCGCACGGGCGTTCGGGGTTGAACGTGTGGATTCCCGTCCGCGACGAGGCGCGCACGGTGCGGGGGCTGGCGGACCGCGGGTGGGCGGTCGCGCCCGGCGAGCGCTTCCGCATCGCCAGCCCGCCGGCGATCCGGGTGACGACGGCGGCGCTTACCCAGCCGGACGCTGAGCGGTTTGCCGCCGATGTGACAGAAATTCTGCGGGCGGGGCCTGCGCGCTCCGCTTGAGCAGCGGCGCATTCAGGAAGCGGACGAGCGGCACGACCGCCTCGAACGTTGTCAGCACCTGGCGGTAGAAGCGCGGGCTGGTGGCGAACTCCGCTTCGAACTCGCGGCCGGCGAGGAACTGCTTGAACCGGAGGTAGTACTCGCCAGGATGGTCCTCGAGGTAGCCGCGCGGCACGCGCGTGAGCTGCTCGCCGTCGAGCCTTCCGACCGCGCGCGTGAACGCCGGCCGCGTCACGATGCGGTGCAAGGCGCGGTGGTGTGCGGCAATGTGCCCGCGGATCGCCTGCAGGTCCTGCGGCGACGGCATGTACAAGCCGCCGCCGATCCAGCACCAGCCGGGGGCGACCTCGAAGTACAGGCCGGCGCCCTGGCCGCGCCGGAACGGCTTCGAGGGGAAGTGTGCGGCGGCGTGCGTCTTCAGCGGCGTCTTGTCCGCGCTGAACCGCGTATCGCGGTAGATGCGGTAGAGCGACACACGCGGGTCCGCGATGACCTCCGGCGCGAACCGCGGCAGGTCGGCGGCCAGGCGATCGAGCATCTCCATCATCGGCCCGCGCACGTGGCGCTCGTAGTCAGCCTTGCGGGCGCGAAACCATTCGCGATCGTTGTTGCGCGTGAGCGAGCGCAGGAATGAGAGCGTCTTGCGGGTGAATGGAGAAGTCACAGCAGGCGATAATACCAACCGGCCATGCCTTCGATCCTGTCGGCCACGGCGCGCGCGGCACTCGTCGCCGACCTGCAGAGTCTGCTCGCCGACCGCAGCACCACCAACGCCACGCAAATCGAGCATCACAGCCACGGCGAATCCTGGCACGCCGCCGGCGAACCCGACGTCGTCGTCTTTCCGGTGAGTACGGACGAAGTCAGCGCGGTGGTGCGCGCGGCCGCGCGGCACGGCGCTCCGGTGGTGCCGTTCGGCGTCGGCTCCGCGCTCGAGGGGCACGTCAACGCCGTCCGCGGCGGCGTCTCGATCGATCTCTCGCGCATGAACCGCGTGCTGCGCATCAGCGTCGAGGATCTCGACGCGACCGTCGAGGCAGGCGTCACGCATCGCCAGTTGAACGAGGCGCTCGACGGGATGGGCGTGCAGTTCTGGATGGACCCTGGCGCGGACGCGACGATTGGCGGCATGGCGGCCACGCGCGCGTCGGGGACCACGGCGGTGCGCTACGGGACGATGCGCGAGGTGGTGCTCGGGCTGACGGTCGTGCTCGCCGACGGGCAGGTGATTCAGACCGGCGGCCGCGCGCGGAAGTCCTCGTCCGGCTACGACCTGACGCGGCTGTTCGTCGGATCCGAGGGCACGCTGGGTGTGATCACGGAAGTGACCGTTCGCCTCCACGGGCTGCCCGAGGCGGTGTCCGCGGCCGTGTGCCCGTTCGAATCGATGGACGGGGCGGTGCAGACCGTCATCACCACCATTCAGCTCGGCATCCCGGTCGCGCGCATCGAGCTGCTCGACGAGGTGCAGATCGACGCCGTCAACAGGTACTCGAAGCTGTCGTACCCGCTCAAGCCGACGTTGTTCTTCGAGTTCCACGGGACGAGCCCCGGGAGCGTCGCCGAGTGCGCGCACGAGGTGCAGGCGATCGCCGGCGAGAACGGGGGCCGCGATTTCGAGTGGGCGACGAGGACCGAGGATCGGGCGCGCCTCTGGCATGCGCGCCACAACGCGTTCTACGCGGCCCTCGCGCTGCGTCCCGGCAGCAAGGCGTGGACGACGGATGTGTGCGTGCCGATCTCCCGGCTCGCCGCGTGCGTGCTCGAGACCAAGCGCGACCTGCAGCAGTCCACGCTCGTGGCGACGCTCGTCGGCCACGTGGGCGACGGCAACTTCCATGTCATCTTCGCGCTGGACGCGGACAATCCGGCGGAGCTGGCCGAGGCGACGCAGATCAACGGCCGGCTGGTGAAGCGGGCGCTGGCGATGGGCGGCACCTGCAGCGGCGAGCATGGCGTCGGCATCGGCAAGATGGAGTACCTGCGCGAGGAGCACGGCGATGCCGTGGACGTCATGCGCGCGATCAAGCGCGCGCTCGATCCCGACAATCGAATGAATCCCGGTAAGATGTTCCAGATCTGATGGCCAAGCGTCGCACGTCGACCCCTTCTCTCTTCGACCTCGCCGACACAGCCGACACACCCGCCGCGCCGCCCCCGGGCGGATTCAGCGACGCCGTTGCGCTGCACGAGGAAGCGCAGACGCGGTACCTGAACTACGCGCTCTCGGTCATTACCTCCCGAGCGCTGCCCGACGTGCGCGACGGCCTGAAGCCGGTGCAGCGCCGCATCCTCTACACGATGTGGCAGCAGAGCCTGACCGCCGACGCCAAGCACCGCAAGTGCGCGAAGGTGGTCGGCGACGTGATGGGGAGCTATCACCCCCACGGCGACGCGGCGCTCTACGAAACACTCGTGCGCATGGCGCAGCCCTTCTCGCTGCGCTACCCGCTCATCGACGGCTCCGGCAACTTCGGCTCGCTCGACGGCGACAACGCCGCGGCGATGCGCTACACGGAGTGCCGGCTGGCGCGGCTCGCGGACGAACTGCTCTCGGAGATCGACCAGCGGACCGTCCACTTCCGCCCCAACTACGACGGCACCAAGAGCGAGCCGGTCGTCCTGCCCGCGCGCATCCCGAACCTGCTGATCAACGGCACCACGGGCATCGCCGTCGGCATGGCGACGAACGTTCCGCCGCACAACCTCGGCGAAGTCTGCACGGCGCTCCTGAAGCTGCTCGACAACCCCGATCTGAGCAGCGTGCAGCTGTGCCGCTACGTGAAGGGTCCGGACTTTCCGACCGGCGGGCAGATCCTCAACTCTCCCGACGAGTTGAAGGAGATGTACAAGACCGGGTCCGGCACCGTGCGCATGCGGGCCACCTGGGACGAGGGGCCGGCGTCGCGTTCGGGGCAGAAGCTGTACATCACGAGCATCCCCTACGCGGTGAACAAGGCGTCGCTCGTCGAGCGCATCGGCGAGGTCGTGGTCTCCCGCAAGCTGCCGCCGCTGCTCGACGTCCGCGACATCTCCACCGACGACGTGCGGATCGAGCTGGAGATCAAGAAGGACGCCGACCCGCAGCTCGTGATGGCGTATCTCTTCAAGAACACGCCGCTCCAGTCCAACTTCATCGTCAACCTGACGTGCCTGATTCCGACGGAGAACGCGGAAGTCGGGCGGCCCGAGCGCCTCGACCTGAAGGCGATCCTCTGGCACTTCCTCCACTTCCGCCTCGAGGTCGTCACCAACCGGCTGGCGCACGAGCTCGAGGCGCTGAAGAAGCGCATTCATATCCTCGAGGGCTTCGAGAAGGTCTTCGACGCCCTCGACGAGATCCTGAAGCTGATCCGCAAGTCGGAAGGCAAGGCCGACGCGGCGGAGAAGCTCATGAAGCGCTTCGGCCTGGACGACGAGCAGGCCGACGCGATTCTCGAGCTCAAGCTCTATCGCCTCGCCCGCCTCGAGATTCTGGTCATCCAGGACGAGCTCGCGGACAAGCGCAGGCGCGCGCGGCAGATCACCGGCCTGCTGAAGGACGAGGAGGGCCGCTGGAGGGTCGTTCGCGACGAGATCGAGGACATCCAGAAGAGGGACGGGAAGGACGACAAGCGGCGCAGCCTCATCGAGGCCGCCGAGGAGGTCTCCTTCACCGCCGACGACTTCATCGTCGAGGAAGACAACGTCGTCATCGTGTCGCGCGACGGCTGGGTGAAGCGGCAGAAGGAAGTGCGCGACCTGGCCACGACGCGGCTGCGTGAAGGGGACGCGGTGCTGGCCGTCGTGCCGGGCAGCACGCGCGCGTCGGTCGTGTTCTTCACCAACTTCGGCGCCGCGTATACGTCGCGCATCATCGACGTGCCCGCGTCCACCGGCTACGGCGAGCCGGTGCAGAAGCTGTTCAAGCTGCGCGACGGCGAACGGGTGATTGCCGCGTTCAGCCTCGACCCGCGGGCGATCGGCGACATCGCCGCGCGCAAGGAAGCGGAGCCGCCGCCGATCCACGCGATGGCGGTGACGAGCGACGGCTACAGCCTGCGTTTCAGCTTCGAGCCGTTCGTCGAGCCGAGCACGCGCGCCGGGCGGCGGTACGCGCGCCCCTCGCAGGGCGTCGAGGTCGTCGGCGTCGCCCGGCTCACCGGCGAGGAGATCATCATCGCCGCCACGCAGGATGCGCGCGCGATTCTCTGCCGCGCCGATGAGGTGAACTACCTGTCCGGCCCCGGCAAGGGCGTGATCCTCATCAAGCTGACCGGCAAGGAGGACCGCGTGCTCGGCTTCGTCGCCTCGGTCGGCGACCGGGACCTCATGCGCGTCGAGACGAGCCGCGGCGGCGAGCAGACGATCAGCACCGCGAAGTACGAGGTGACCGGCCGCGGCGGCAAGGGACGCGAGCTGCTGCAGCGCGGCCAGTTCATTCGCGTCATTCCCAACGACGTGGAGAATCCCCCGCCGTTCTCGGGGTCGTGATCTCCGGTCATGCCGCTGTACGGTAAAGCCGCGGCGGTCCTGCTCGTCGTCGCGGTCGCGCTGCTCCTGCTGAGGACGTTGGTCGGCTCCCTGGAGCCGCGCTTCGTGTTCTTCCCCACGAAAGGGGAGGACGAGACGCCCGCGCGCTTCGGCCTGCGCTACCAGGCCGTCACGCTCACCACCGCCGACGGCGAGCGGCTGTCCGCCTGGCAGCTCGAACCGGAACAGCCGCGCGCCGCCGTCGTGTACTTCCATGGCAACGGCGGAAACCTCTCCTTATGGCTGCCGGTATTTGCGGCGCTTCATATGCAGGGCGTCCGCGTCCTCGCCGTGGACTATCGCGGCTACGGACTGAGCACGGGCACGCCGACCGAGGATGGTGTCTATCGGGACGCCGAGGCCGCCGTGCGCCATGCGGCCGCGCACCGGACGCCGGGGCTGCCGCTCGTGTTCTGGGGACGATCGCTTGGTGCGCCGATCGCGGCCTTCGCCGCACGCGTGGTCACGCCGGATGCGGTCGTGCTCGAGAGCGGGTTTCCCGACAAGGCGTCGGTCGCGCGCAGCCAGCCGGTGCTGCGCGCGCTGAATCTCTTCGGCAGATACCGGTTCTCGACCGTGGAGCTGCTGCGGGATTTTCCGCGGCCGGTGCTCGTCATGCACGGCGACGCCGACAGCATCGTGCCGTTCGCGCTCGGCGAGGAGCTCTTCGAGCGGATCGACGCGCACAAGGAGTTCGTCCGCATCAGCGGCGCCGACCACAACGACTTCTTCAGCGTGAACCACACGGCGTACTGGACGCCCGTGCTCGCCTTTCTCGACCGTCTGACGCGGTAGGGGCACGGCGCCGCCGTGCCCCTGCGTCCACAGGTATACTGGTACGTTTTATGGTTCTCACCGACTCGCGCAGTACCCGCATCGCCGTGTTCATCGATTTCGACAACGTGGAAATCGGGGTCAAGAACACCATCGGCGGCCAGTTCGACATCGGTCTCGTGCTCGAAGCCATCAAGGAGCGCGGCGAGATCGTGACCAAGATCGCCTACAGCGACTGGAAGCGCGCCGGCGACTACAGCCGCGTGCTGACGCAGCATGCCATCCGCATGGTCCAGCGCAACGTGACGCCCGGCGGCGACAAGAACGGCGCCGACATCACCATGGCGCTCGACGCGCTGGAGATGGCGTTCACGCACGACCACATCAACGCCTTCGTCATCGTCGGCGGCGACAGCGACTTCATCTCGCTCGTCGAAAAGCTCAAGCAGTACGGCCGCACGGTCATCGTCGTCGGTGGACGCCAGTTCACCAGCGTGACGATGCAGAAGAACTGCCACGAGTTCATCGCCTACGAGAACCTGGTCGGGACGAAGGGCCCCGGACGGAGCGCCGATCGGCGCGGCAAGCGGGGCGCCGCCAGCGACATCTCGAAGGTCCTCCCGCTGGTGAAGCGCGCGCTCACGGTGCTGTCGGAGCGGGAGGTGACGCCGCAGCTCGGCGTGCTGAAGAGCACGCTGCTGCAGCTCGACTCCACGTTCTCGGAGCGCGAGTACGGCGCGAGCAGCTTCCGCGACTTCATGGAGAAGGTGGCCGAGACCGGCGCGGTCATGCTGCGCGAGTCGGGACGGAGCCTGCTCGTCGAGGCACGTGAGGATGCCGACACGGGTAGGGCGGGTCTTTACGGCCCGCCAGACGCGGGCGGCCCGCAAGGGGCCGCCCTGCAGGAGCCCGTGAACGACTTCGAGGAGGCGCCGGCGTCGCCGACCCTTCGAGAGCCTCAGGGTCGCCCCGAGCAAGGTCGAGGGGCGATGAGCCATCAGGACGGCATCCGCGCCTGCCAGCAGGCGTTCATCGCCGGCGGGGCACGGTGGCCGATGTACGTCCGCCAGGCGCGGCAGTTCCTGCGCGGCGCCATCGACGGCTTCGACGAGCGGAAGTACGGCTTCGCGAACGTGGACGCGCTGCTGCGCGCGGCCGCCAAGGACGGCGTCCTGCGTCTGGATCGGGATCGCCGCGGCGCGCCGCGGTTCTTCGCGGGCCCGAAGATGACGAGTGCGGCGCCGGCCGCGGCCGTGGAGACGGCGGAGGTCGTCGAGGCGGCGGTGGAGGAGATTCCGGAAGTCGCTGTCAGCGGGCCGGTCGCGACCGAGGCGGTGGAGGAGCCGCCGATCGTCGAGGCGGAAACGGTGGACGCGCCGCCGCCTCCGTCTCGCAGGCGGAAGACCACCGGCACGAAGCGGAAGACCGCACCGGCAAAGGCCGCACGTACGCGCGCGCGCAAGACGTCGAAGGCGAAGGCCGAGGCGGCTGACAGGGACTAGAGCGGTTTCTGAAACGTCGTAGTGTCCGGCTTTAGCCGGACCAAGTTGATCGGCACCGCCGTGTGTGGTCCGGCTAAAGCCGGACACTACGAAGAAGTCGAAACCGCGCTAACGCCCAACGCCCAACCTCCAACGTCCAGGACGATTGGGAATCGGCAGTTGGGAGTTGGAAGTTATCTGGCGGCGCCGTAGGCCGACTCGACGTAGCCCGTCTTCGGCGTCCACTGGACGCGCCGCATCAGCGCCTCCGGATCGCCGGCCTTGCGGATGTAGATCAGGATCTCCTGGTAGCCCCGCGACCGCACCGGCTCCACGATCTGCTCCGCGATCTGCCGCGCCTGTTCGACGCGGCGGGCCTCCACGTCCACGACGAGCGCATGATGCGCGGTGTTGGCCATGGTCACGGTCCACGCCGGCCAGAGCGTCGTTGACTGGGGCCTCCCGAGATCGCGCGCGAGGCCCGATGAGGTGGCGGGCGCCACGTTGACGTTGCGCGACCCTGAGGAGACGTACAGCGTGGCGGCGAAGAGGCCGACCACGGCGAGCGTTGCGCCACCGGCGGCAATCAACCGGCCAACCACGTGAGGATGCTACTCTAATCAGGAGGAAGGAGATAGAAGGCAGGAGATAGGGCGCTTGTCGCTCTTCCTCCTATCTCCTTCCTTCTTCCTCCTGTGGCCAACTACACCGCCAGAGACATCACGGTTCTCGAGGGGCTCGAGCCGGTCCGCAAGCGCCCGGGCATGTACATCGGCGGCGTCGGCACCGCCGGCCTGCATCACCTCGTGTGGGAGATCCTCGACAACGCCGTCGACGAGGCGATGAACGGCTACGCCTCGAACATCAGCGTCACGCTCCACGCCGACGGCAGCTCCATCACGATCGCAGACGACGGGCGCGGCGCGCCGGTCGACAAGCACCCGAAGACGAAGAAGAGCGCGCTGGAGACGATCTTCACCGTGCTCCACGCGGGCGGCAAGTTCGAGCCGGGCTCCTACAAGACCGCGGGCGGTCTGCACGGCGTCGGCGCGAGCGTGGTGAACGCGCTGTCGTCCGAGCTGCACGCGAGCGTCAAGCGCGACGGCGCGCTGTGGGAGATGACGTTCAAGCGCGGCAAGCCGACCGGCGCGCTGAAGAAGGCCGGTCCCGCGCGCGGCACGGGGACGACCGTCTACTTCCATCCCGACCCCACGATCTTTCCGAAGGTGGAGTTCGACGCGGCGATCATCCGCGAGCGCCTCGAGGTGGTCAGCTACATCCACAAGGGCGTCAAGGTCACCTTCGAGGACGAGACTTCTGCCGGCAGCCGGCAGCCGGCAGCCGGCGGGAAAGTCGTCTTCCAGCACGAGGAAGGGCTCAGCGACTACCTGAAGAAGATCGTCGCCGAGCGCGGCTCGAAGCCGGTGCACGAAGCGCCGTTCGTGCTCGCGCGCGAGAGCGGCCCGAAGCTGGATCTGGTGCTGCAGTGGACCGAGGCGACCGACGAGCACGTGCGCAGCTACGTCAACGGCATCCCCACCGGATCCGGCGGCACGCACGAGAACGGCCTGCGCGCGGGACTGGGCAAGGCGGTCCGCAATTACATCGACACGCACAGCCTGTCGCCGAAGGGCGTGACGCTGACCGCGGACGACATCCGCGAGGGGCTCACCGGCGTCCTCAGCATCTTCATCCAGGAACCGCAGTTCCAGGGGCAGACGAAGGACCGGCTGAACAACCCGGAGCTCACCGCCACGATCGATTCGGCCGTCCGGCCCGCGCTCGAGCACTGGCTGAACCACAACCGCAGCGTCGCCGAGTCGATCGTCGCGCGCGTCATTCTCGCCGCCCGCGCCCGCGAGGCGAGCCGCGCGGCGCAGGCCGAGGTGACGCGCAAGACCGCGACCACGGGACGGCTCAACCTGCCCGGCAAGCTCAGTGACTGCACCGGCGCCGGCCGCGACGACAGCGAGCTGTTCGTCGTCGAAGGCGACTCCGCCGGCGGCTCCGCGAAGCAGGGACGCGACCGCACGAAGCAGGCGATCCTGCCGCTGCGCGGCAAGGTGATGAACACCGAAGGGCTGACGCTCGCGAAGGTGCTCGAGAACAAGGAGCTCGCCGACCTGGTCGTCGCGCTCGGCTGCGGCCTCGGCAAGAACTTCGATCTGGGACGGCTGCGCTACGGCAAGGTGGTCATCCTTGCCGACGCCGACTCGGACGGCCATCACATCGCGACGCTGCTGCTCACGTTTCTCTACCGCCACCTGCCGCAGCTCATTGCCGCCGGCAAGGTGTTCCTCGCGCAGCCGCCGCTCTACCGCATCGACATCGGCAAGGAGACGCACTGGGCGCTCGACGACGCGCACCGGGACCGCATCCTGAAGCAGCACGGCAACGGCCCTTCGACCGCGCTCAGGGCAGGCCGGGGCCATCCGGAGATCACGCGGTTCAAGGGGCTCGGCGAGATGATGCCGAAGGTGCTGTGGGAGACGACGCTCAATCCGAAGACGCGGCGCCTGCTGCGCGTCGACATCTCGGATCAGATCGTCACCGACCGCATCATCAACGAGCTGATGGGGAAGGACGCGTCCGCGCGCTTCCGCTTCATCATGGAGCGCGCCGAGGAAGCCCGGGAGCTGGACGTGTAGTCGAGTGGCGGCGGGACACTCCTCAGTTGGTCGGGACGAGACGCGCCAGCTCAGAGGTCCAGTTCTGCACGACGATGATGTGCTGGGCCCCCGCCGTCTGGCCGTCGGAACCGCCGTCCTTGATCATGAGGAACCGCCGGCCGTCGGGCGACACGTCGTAGTTGGCGTGACCAGTTCCCGCGTAGTGAAACCGATCGTCGAACACCTTCTGCGGCGCGCCCGGAGCAAACGACGCTCCCGGCGGCAGACCCACCGCCATCACCGAGCCGTCGCCGCGATAGAACAGCTCGTCTCCGCGCCTGGACCACACCGGCTGCGTCCCGCCCCCGGTTGAGATCTGCCACTTGCCCTCGAGAGAGGGAAACGCCTGCACGTACACTTCGACGCGG
Organism: Acidimicrobiia bacterium; assembly: GCA_016871375.1. Lineage (GTDB taxonomy): Bacteria > Acidobacteriota > Vicinamibacteria > Vicinamibacterales > UBA2999 > VFYY01. The sequence continues at coordinate 11,896 of VFYY01000016.1, read as the reverse complement.
CCCGACTCATCGGAGCTGTAGGCGATCCAGCGGCCATCCGGCGAGATGCGGCCCGCCTGTTCGTTGAATCGGGTCCGGAGAAGCGGCCTGGGCGCGCGGTCGCCGTCCACCGGCAGGACCATCACGTCGTACTGCTGGCTGCCGAAGTCGGCCGTGATCGCGAGGACCAGGTGTCCGTCGCGCGACCAGTCCTCGACGTGGCTGTGCGCCGGCAGCGGGGCGCTCCACAGCGGCTCTTCGGGGCCGCTGCCGTCCGCGCGCCGCCGGAACACGGTGCGGTCTTTCCCGCGGGTTGATGCGTAGGCCACCCACACCCCGTCAGGCGACCAGACCGGCGTCTCGTCTTCCTCCGGCTCGAACGTCTGCCGTGTCAGCACGCCGCGAGCGAGGTCGAACGTCCAGATGTCGTCGCTGTCAGACTTGACTTCGATGGCCAGCTGTCGCGCGCTCGGCGAGACCTGCGGATACAAGAAGGCGCGCGCCGGCGTCTTCACGGGCTCTTCCCGCCCCGCTCGATCGGTCCACACCAGTGTTCGCAGATCGACCGCGTCCCCTGCGCCGGGAACGAAGACCAATGTGCCATTGCCCGACACGGCGAAGTTGGCGGCGCCCGTGTTGATCGCGGCGTTGGCGGCCCGCGTCACGCCCTCCATGACGGGCACGGGACCGCCTGTCACCTCGAGACGCTGGACATCGAAGGGCACTGCCATGAGGTTCGCGCCGACGGCGTAGACGATGTGGCCTGTGGGCAGGTAACGGCCCGCGGCGCCGCCGTGGACCAACACTTTCCGCTCTCCAGTGCCCCGGACGAAAACGGCGATGTCGGCGCTGTCCCATCGGGCCAGGCCGCTCGCCCTGGTCACCGTGAACATCACCGCGTTGCCGCCCGGCAGGAGCTGCGGACTGTCGGCCTGCTCGTCGGGCGCGGTTGTGACCCACGTCTCGGCGGTGCCGCCAGTGGCAGGAACCGCCAGGATGCCTTCGCCCGCCCTGCCGAACACGACAGTGTCGCCGTCCCAGCTCGCGCCGAACGGATTGGTTGTTTCCGCGAGCGTCACCGGAGCGCCGCCGCTGATCGCGATCTTCTTGAGCGTGTTGTCCCGTGCAGCCCAGAAGCCGATCCACTGGCCATCTGGCGAGAAGAACGGACTGGTGACGCCGGCGCCAAGGCTGGTTCCGGGAATGGCCCGCGGCTCGAGGTCGGCCATCCGCCTCAGGTACAACTGGTTGTTCGCCACGAACGCCACGCTCGAGCCGTCCGGCGACACCGCAATGAGATGGCGGCCGGTACTCGTGAACGCCATTCCGGCGGGCACGGGGACCGAGAACCTGCTCACACTCGCGGTGGACGCCGGAGGACGCAGCGCCCACATCACCGCGGCCGTGACTGCGGAACCGACGATGCCGGAGACAAGTACGAGCGCCGCGACCCTCCATGCCGACAGCCGCGCGGCTGGGAGGGACGGCGGCGCGTGACTGTCGGCACCGGGCGCCGCAAGCACCGCTTCGATCTCCACGCGCAGGTCGCCTGCGGCCTGCCATCGTTTCCTGGCGTCCTTCTCGAGGCATCGCCGCAGCAGGGTGCGGACGGCCGGCGGCGTCGCCACGGGCAGGGCATTCCAGTCGGGCTCCGCGCGGACGACCGCGGCAATCGTGTCGGTGATGTCGTCGCCGCCGAACGCCCGCGTGCCGGTGAGCATTTCGTACAACACACATCCGAACGCCCACACGTCGGCGCGCCTGTCGACCACCTTTCCCCGCGCCTGTTCAGGGCTCATGTACGCGGCGGTGCCGAGGATGACACCCAGGCGCGTGGCCGCCGGCGTCGTGATCGTGGGCGATTGCGACACGTCGAGGTGCACCGCCTCGCCCTCGATTGCCTTGGCCAGACCGAAGTCGAGGACTTTCACGGTGCCGTCAGGCCGCACCTTGATGTTCGCCGGCTTCAGATCGCGATGGATGACGCCGTGCTCGTGCGCCGCTTCCACCGCCTCGGCGATCTGGCGCGCTATGGGAAGGACCTCCTCGGCCGGAAGCGCGCCCTGAGCGATTCGGTCGGCAAGCGTCGGGCCCTCGACCAGCTCGAGGACCAGCGCGGGAACACCGGCGCCCTCCTCGAAGCCGTGAATCGCGGCGATGTTCTGGTGGTTCAGCGAGGCGAGCACCTGCGCCTCGCGCCTGAACCGCGCCAGGCGGTCTGGATCGAACGCGAACGACTCGGGCAGGACTTTCAGCGCGACATCGCGATTGAGCTTCGTGTCGCGCGCGCGATAGACCTCCCCCATCCCGCCGCTGCCAATCGCGGAGAGCACGTCGTACGGGCCAAGTCTGGTTCCGGCTGAGAGAGGCATTTACCCGGCGGCGTCCATGCCTTCCGATCGATCTTCGACCGCCTGCCACAACTCCAGGTACTTGCCGCGGACGAAGGGATTCAGATCGTTGGCGAGCGCGCGCGGCAAGCGGTTGATCCGGATCACTTCCTGCACGTCTGCAAGATCCTTGAGTCGATCCGGCGCGGTCATGCCGGAGGCCAGCTTGAGCTCGAGGAGCAGCGGCAGCGGCAGCAGCGCGACGCGCGCGCCCCGTTCAGCCACGGCACCCGGATCGGGAAACGCGACGGCTTTCGGCTTTCGGTCGCCCGGGTAGGAGCCGGCAAGGACGACATCGATGTCGACTCCGTGTTCTGTGTCTCGGACCGACCGGCTTCCGGCGAAACTCTCCTTGTAGCCCCGGCCGAGATTCGCGGCCTTGAATGCCGCAAGGCCTTCGGGCGTCAGCAGGACGTCGATGTCGACTGTCACCCGCCGGTAGCCGAACTCGTTCAGGGCCATTGCGCCGATGATGGCGTACGGAATCCCTCCGGCATCGAGCGTTCGGGCGAGCTTCTCGAGCGCCTTCTGGACCTCGGCCTGCCCCATGAAGAACCTCTCGGCTGCGTCGGCACCCGACCAGAAGCGCTCCTCCGCCGTACGTGCAAGCCGGTGTGGAGGCGACACGCGGGAAGCATAGCATCCAGCGCGCGCGGCCGGCGTCGGCAGTGGCGTCTCCGGCGTAGTAGACTGCGGTACGGGCCCGGCGTTCCGTGCCCCTACTCGCGAATGGCAGGGCCCCAGGCAAAGCCTCGAAAGTTCGATCGCTCCATCATCGAAGGTCCCATCCGTCCCGCGGTCTGGAAGCTCGCGTGGCCGACGATGCTGCAGAACGTCATCGCCGGGCTGCAGGGGATCATCGACCACGCGATGGTCGGCCACTTCGTCGGCTACACGGCGAACGCCGCCATCGGCGTGAGCTGGCAGATCATCCTCGTCGTCATCGTCTTCGCCGCGTCGGTGTTCTCCGGCATGGGCGTGCTCGTGGCGCGCTTTGCCGGCGCCAACGAGCCGGAGAAGGTCAACCGCGTCGTCTATCAGGCGTTCCTGACGGCCGCCGGACTTGCCGGGATCCTCGGTGCGGTCGGCTGGGTGGCGGCGCCGGCCCTGCTCGACCTGGTCAACGCGGCACCGGACGTGTACGCGGAGGCGCTGCCGTTCCTCCGCGCGATGTTCGTCGGCTTCATCGGCATGATGATGTTCTTCATGCTGAGCGGCGCGTTCCGCGCCGCCGGCGACCCGCATACGCCCCTCCGTCTTGGCGTCGCGATGACCATCGCGACCGTCGCGTTCAACGTCGTGCTCATCCCGATGTTCGGCACGATCGGCGCCGCCTACGGGACGATCGCGAGCAGCACGCTGGTCTCGGCCTACGGCATCTGGCGTGTGATGCAGCCGCACTCGGTGATTCATTTCGAGCCGGGAATGGATCTGCGGCCGGACTTCACGATCATCCGGTCGCTCTTCCGCTTCGGCCTGCCGACGGGCGTGCAGGGCATCGCGATGAACGTGGCCGGCGTGCTGCTGCTGCGCTTCATCGGAGGGCTCGACGAGAGCGCCGAGGCGCAGGCGGCGTACGCCGTCGGCTACACGGAGCTGTTTTCGCTCATCACGTGGACGTCGGTCGGCCTCATGGGTGCCGCGGCCACGATTGCCGGACAGAACCTCGGCGCGCGCAATCCGGAGCGCGCGGTCGAGGGCGTGCGCGTCGCCTCGCACATCGGCCTTGGCGTGGCCGCATGCATCGGGGCGCTGTTCGTGCTGATCCCAAGGTACCTGCTGGCGGTGTTCGGGATGACCGACGGGCGCGTGATCGACATCGCGGCCGAGCTCCTGCAGTACCTCAGCGTCTCGGGTTTCTTCATCACCGTGGCCCTGAGCTACACCGGTGGACTGCAGGGCACCGGCGACACGCGCAGCCCGCTCTACATCTCGGTCGTCTCGCAGATCGTCGTGCCGCTCGGACTGTGCTCGATCCTGCAGGCAACGACCGGCCTCCAGCCGGGCTACATCTGGCTCGCCATCCTGCTCGGCCACATCACGCGGTGCACGCTGAGCGTCGCCCGGTTCCGCCAGGGGAAATGGCGCGACATCCAGGTCGACATCGAAGCGCCGGCCAGGCCGCCGCTCGTCACCGCCGAGACGGAAGTCCCCGGCGCCGAGCCCCACGTGCCGATGCGCGATCCCGCGCCCGACGCGGCGACGCGCACTTAATAAGTAACTCCCAATTTCCAACTACCAACTTCCAAGGCGATTACTGCCTAGGCCTTGCCTGGATCGCTGTTCCGGATCAGTGTCGCCACGATCCTCACGAGTTCGTCAGTTTCAACGATTACCGGGTCTTGGTCCTGCGTCAGGTACCCGCACTCCTTCAGCACCCGGAGCCGAAACCTCGAAACCTCGCTTCCTTCAGTTCTCGCAGAGTGATTCTTCTCTTGGCGAGCTTGTCCGCGGGGCTGGAGCCGTCGTCAGCTTCTTCGTAGTTCGCGCCAGCGGAGGTTCCGCACTCGAGCAGTTGATCGGAAAGTGCACGGGGAATCGGTCCTCGAGTGTGCAGAAACTGCACTACCCGGACTATCAGGCAGGCGAATTCGAAGAGTCTCTCTCGAAGATCGTAGGGTTTTCGCGTCGGACGCCAATCGTTGTGTTCCATATGAATGCATCAGGCGTGCCGCGCGCTCGACGAGTGCAGTCATCTTGGGAGTTGGAAGTTGGAAGTTGGGAGTTGGGAGTTGGGAGAGTCGTACAATCACGGGTGTGATACCTCCGCCCGTCAACGAACCCAATCGCTCCTACCTGCCTGGTTCGCCCGAGCGCGCGAAGCTGAAGGCGCGCCTCGAGGCGATGGCGGGCGAGAAGATCGACATCCCGATCATCATCGGCGGCTGCGAGATCCGCACGGGGAAGACCGGGCAGGCGGTCATGCCGCACGACCACGAGCACGTACTCGCCGACTGGCACAAGGCGGAGCCGCAGCACGTGCAGCAGGCGATCGAGGCCGCGGCGAAGGCGAAGCGCGAGTGGGAGACGTGGTCGCTCGAGGACCGCGCGGCGGTGTTCCTGCGCGCCGCGGAGCTGCTGACCACGACGTGGCGTTCGACGCTCAACGCCGCGACGATGCTGGGGCAGTCGAAGACGGTGTTCCAGGCGGAGATCGATGCAGCGTCGGAGATGATCGACTTCTGGCGCTTCAACCCGCACTACGCGCAGGAGTTGTACGGAGAGCAGCCGATCAGCACGCACGCGACGTGGAACCGTCTGGAGTACCGGCCGCTCGAAGGCTTCGTCTACGCGGTCACGCCGTTCAACTTCACGTCGATCGCCGGGAACCTGCCGACCGCGCCGGCGCTGATGGGCAACACCGTGGTGTGGAAGCCGGCGTCGAGCGCGATGCTCAGCGGCTACTACATCATGCGGCTGCTCGAGGCGGCCGGCCTGCCGGCGGGCGTCATCAACTTCGTGCCCGGCGACGCGATGCAGATTTCCTCGCTGCTCCTGGACTCGCCCGACCTGGCCGGCATCCACTTCACCGGCAGCACGCCGGTCTTCCAGGGCATGTGGAAGACGGTCGGCGCGAACATCGCGAAGTACAAGAGCTATCCGCGCCTCGTCGGCGAGACCGGCGGCAAGGACTTCATCGTCGCGCACCCCTCCGCCGACGCGCAGGAGCTGGCGGTGGCGATTGCCCGCGGCGCGTTCGAATACCAGGGGCAGAAATGTTCCGCCGCAAGCCGCGTCTACGTGCCGAAGTCGATCTGGCCCGGGGTGCGCGACACGGTCGCGGCGATGATGGCCGAGATGCGGATGGGCGACGTCCAGGACTTCCGCACCTACGCCGGCGCGGTCATCGACAGGAAGGCCTTCGACAAGATCAGCGGCTACCTCGAGGACGCGCGCAGGAACGCGAAAGTCATCCAGGGCGGGAAGGCGCACGGCGAGAAGGGGTACTTCATCGAGCCGACGCTCATCGAGACCGCCGACCCCGGCTATCGCCTGATGTGCGAGGAAATCTTCGGCCCTGTCGTCACCGCCTACGCCTATGACGATGCGAAGTGGGACGAGACGCTGAAGACGGTGGACGAGACGTCGCCGTACGCGCTGACCGGCGCCGTGTTCGCCCGCGACCGGGCGGCCGTCCTGCAGGCGACGACCGCGCTGCGCCATGCGGCCGGCAATTTCTACATCAACGACAAGCCGACCGGCGCGGTGGTGGGGCAGCAGCCGTTCGGAGGCGCCAGAGGATCGGGGACCAACGACAAGGCGGGATCGAAGCTGAACCTGATCCGCTGGGTGAGCGCGCGCGCGATCAAGGAGACGTTCTCCCCGCCGCGCGACTACCGCTACCCCTACATGTCCGAAGACTGATACGGGCGACGCATGCGTCGCCCCTACCTTTCGATCCGGATTAGATCGACGTCGAAGACAAGCATGCCGCGGGGCGACCCGGCCTCGCCTTTGTACGCCAGGTTCTGCGGAATCCAGAACCGCGTCCGCTCGCCCTCGACCATCAGCTGCATTCCCTCGGTCCAGCCCCTGATCACGTCTTCGAGCGAGAGCGTCGCGGGCATGCCGCGCGCCACCGAGCTGTCGAACATCTTTCCGTCGGTCGTCCAGCCGGTGTAGTGGACGGTCACGCGGTCGAAGGCGGACGGCCGCCGCGCGCCGGTTCCGGGCTTCAGAATCCTGTACGCCAGCCCCGACGCGGTCCGCTTCGCATCGTCGGGCGGCTCCTTGACGTCGGGCGGCGCCACGTTCGGCGCGCGGCGCGTGTCCATCAGCTCGATGTCGAAGACCACCGTTCCGGCCGGCCGGCCCGGCTGGCCGCGGTAGGCGAGCTCCTGCGGCACCCAGCAGCGGCGCGTTTCGCCGACGGTCATGAGCTGCACGCACTCCCGCCAGCCGGGAATCGCGCGGTTCAGCGGAAACATCGCCGGGTTGCCGCGCGTGCGCGAGCTGTCGAACATCTGCCCGGCGCTCGACCAGCCGGTGTAGTGCACGGTGACGACGTCGGTGGGCAGCGGCTTCTCTTCGCCGCCGCCGGGCTTGACGACCTTCGACGCGACGCCGGACGCCGTCTTTGCGGCGTCGGCCGGCGGCGCCGCGACGTCGTCGGGCACGGGCGGCACGGTGCCCGACTGCGCAGCCAGTGACGTGGCAGCGAGTGCCGCAATCGCGAGTCCGCCGAGCAGTTGTCGCATCGTTCAGCTCTCCAGCAGAAGGCGGCCGGGGTCTTCGACGAACGCCTTCACCATGACGAGGAACTGCACCGCTTCGCGGCCGTCGACGATGCGGTGGTCGTAGCTGAGGGCCACGTACATCATCGGCCGGATGACGACCTGGCCGTTGCTCGGCATCGCGCGGTCCTGAATCTTGTGCAGGCCGAGGATGCCGACCTGCGGCGGGTTGAGGATCGGCGTGCTGAGCAGGGATCCGAAGACGCCGCCGTTGGTGATGGTGAAGGTGCCGCCCTCGAGATCCTCGAGCGTGAGCGTGCCGTCGGCGGCGCGCTTCGCGTAGTCGCGGATGCCCTGCTCGATCTGCAGGAAGGACATGCGGTCCGCGTCGCGCAGGACCGGCACCACGAGCCCGCCCTCGGCGCCGACCGCCATGCCGATGTCGTAGTAGTGCTTGTAGACGATCTCGTCGCCCTGGATCTCGGCGTTGAGCTGCGGGAACGCGCGCAGGGCGGCGACCGACGCCTTGACGAAGAAGGAGGCGATGCCGAGGCCGACGCCGTACTTCTTCCTGAAGTCTTCCTTCTGGCGCTCGCGCAGCTCCATGACGGCGGTCATGTCGACCTCGTTGAAGGTCGTGAGCATCGCCGCCGTGCGCTGGGCTTCCACCAGGCGGCGCGCAATCGTCGCGCGCCTCTTCGACATCCGGACGCGCTCTTCGCTTCGCGAAGCGGCGGTAGGTGCCTGGGGTGCCTGGGGTGCCAAGAGTGCCTTGAGTGCCTGGGGTGCGACCGCCTTGTGGACGTCCTGTTTCATCACGCGGCCGCCGGCGCCTGACCCTTCGACCGATTCGAGCTTGACGTCGTGCTCGCGGGCGACGCGTTTGGCGGTCGGCGTTGCTCTCTTCTCGTCCGAGGGTGCCTGGGGTGCTTGTTGGCGGTTGCCGTTTCCGCTCGCCGCCGCGGCGCTCTCGTCGACGATCCCGAGGAGCTCGCCGACTGTGACGTCCTCGCCTTCCTTGCGCTTGATGCTCGTCAGCACGCCGGCGTGGTCGGCGCCGACCTCGAGGTCGACCTTCTCGGTCTCGAGCTCGACCACCGGCTCGCCGGTCTCGACGCGGTCGCCTTCCTTCTTCAACCAGCGGGCGACGCGCGCCTCGACCACTGATTCACCAAGCTGGGGAACCACAATGTTCGACATCGCCTACACCTGCTTGGACAGGACCATCGACGGCTCCGCCGCGCCGCGCTGCGGGTCGAACGCCTGCGCGACGAGCGCCTTCTGATTGAGCTGGTGCCACGTGGACGATCCCTCGGAGGGGCTCGAGCTGCGCGCGCGGCCGACGTAGCGCAGCGGCCACCGGCCGTCGAGGACCTCCTCCAGCCGCGGACGCATGAACGTCCACGCGCCCATGTTCTCCGGCTCTTCCTGCAGCCAGACGACGTCCCTGAGCGACGGGTAGCCGGCGAGCACCTCGCGGACCTGCGCGGCGGGGAACGGATAGAGCTGCTCGACGCGCACGAGCGCGACGTCGGCCGCCTGGGCGCGCCGCTCGCTGGAGATCACGTCGACGTACACCTTGCCGCTGCAGAGGACCAGGCGGCGGACGTTCTTCGCGCGGCCGCGCGCATCGTGGTCGTCGATCACCGGCAGGAAGCGGCCCTGCTCGAGCTCGATCGGCGTGGACGCCACCGCGGGATGGCGGAGGAGACTCTTGGGCGTGAGGACGAACAGCGGCAGCGGATCCTCGTGCAGCAGCGCGGCCTGCCGGCGCAGCAGGTGGAAATACTGCGCGGCGGTCGTGCAGTTGGCGAGCCGCAGGTTGATGTCGGCCGCGGACTCGAGGATGCGCTCGGGCCGGGCGCTCGAGTGCTCCGGCCCCTGTCCTTCATAGCCGTGGGGCAGCAGGAAGACGAGCGACGGCGACAGGCCCCACTTCGCGCGGGCGCTGGTGACGAACTGGTCGAGCATCACCTGGGCGCCGTTGATGAAGTCGCCGTACTGCGCCTCCCACAGCACCAGCGTCGCCGGGTCGTAGACGCTGTAGCCGAACTCGAAGCCGACGGTCGCGTTTTCGGTGAGCGGGCTGTTGTGGATCTCGAACGACGCGCGCGCGAAGCGGAACTCCTGCAGCGGGATGAGCTGCTTGCCCGAGTGCACGTCGTGGAAGACGGCATGCCGGTGGCTGAACGTGCCGCGCTCGACGTCCTCGCCCGTGAGGCGGATCGGGGTGCCGTCGGCGACGATCGTGGCGAAGGCGAGCTCCTCGGCCGCGGCCCAGTCGATCGTCCGCTCCGCCGGATGGTCGAGCACGTGGCGGCGCTTGTCCCGCGCGCGGTCGACCTTCTTGTGGAAGGTGAACCCGTCGGGCCGGACGAGCAGCGCCTCGTTGATCTCGCGCAGCCGGTCCACGCCGACGCCGGTCTGCACCTTGGCGGCGGCGCCGGGCGGCACCGGGTCGGGCAGCGGCGCCACGAAATCCTGCTCCGGCTTCAGCGACTCGAGCGCCTTCTCCAGGATCGTGAAGTGCGCCTTCAGCAGCGCGGCCGCGCGGCCCGGCGGGATGTTGCCCTGCTGCTCCTGCAGGCTCGCCCAGACCTGGCGGACGGTCGGCTGCTCCGCGATCTTCCGGTACATCAGCGGCTGGGTGAAGGCGGGCTCGTCGCCCTCGTTGTGGCCGTGGCGCCGGTAGCCGACGAGGTCGATCAGGAAGTCCCGGTTGAAGCGCGCGCGGTATTCCCAGGCCAGGCGCGCCGCCTCGAGGCACGCCACCGGGTCGTCCGCGTTCACGTGCACGATCGGAATCTTGAAGCCTCGCGCGAGACCGCTGGCGTAGCTCGTGCTGTACGACTCGGCGGCCGTGGCCGTGAACCCGAGCTGGTTGTTGGCGATGATGTGAATCGTGCCGCCCGTGTCGTAGCCGGGGAGACGCGAGAGGTTCAGCGTCTCGGCGACGACGCCCTGGCCGGGGAACGCCATGTCGCCGTGGATCAGGATCGGCAGCGCGGTGCGGCCGTCGTACTCGGGCGCACCCGCACGGTTGGTGTGCGTCCCCGCCGCGCGCGCCATGCCGACGACGACCGGGTTCACCGCCTCGAGGTGGCTCGGGTTCGGCGCCAGCGTGACGAACATCTGGCCGCGCGGGCCCGCGGTGCGGGCGCCCGCGTGATACTTCACGTCGCCGGTCCATCCGAGGTCGACGCGCTGCGTCTGCACGGGATCCTTGAACTCCGCCAGGATCTGCGTGTAGGGCTTGTCGAGCACGTGCGCGAGCACGTTCAGGCGCCCGCGATGCGCCATGCCGAGCAGCGTATGACGCACCCCCTGATCGCCGGCGCCGCTGATGATCTCGTCGAGCACGGGCACGAGCATGTCGAGCCCCTCGATGGAGAACCGCGTCTTCCCGGGGAACACGCGGTGCAGGAACTGCTCGAAGGCCTCGACCTGCGTCAGCCGGTCGAGCAGCGCCTCGGCGCTCTCGGGATCGGTCGGCGGCAGGAACCGCCCCGATTCCGCGGCCGTGCGCAGCCACTCGCGCTCCTCGGGCACGAACACCTGCGCGAAGTCGAAGCCGGTGGTCGAGCAGTACACGCGCCGCAGCTTCTCGATCGCCTCGGACGCGTTGGCGGAGGATTCCGCAACCGTGCCTCCCACCAGCGCGGCGGGCAGGCGCTGCAGATCCTCGTCCGTGATGCCGTGCGCGCGCGGGGAGAGCGACGGGTCGCCGATCGGCGGCGAGTCGAGCGGGTCGACCTGCGCGCACAGGTGGCCGTATCGCCGGATCGACTCCGCCAGGTTCGCGGCCCCGACGATCGTGTGGATGCTCGCCACCGTGAGCGCGGAGCTGCCCTGCGCCGCGGCCGCGGCCGCCGGCTCCGACGGCGTCCAGGTCTCGAACACCCGCCGCGTGGCCTCGTCGACGGACGCCGGATCGCGCCGGTAGCGTTCGTACAGCTCGAACACGTACCCCGCGTTCACGCCCGCAAACTGGCCCAGGTCCATATCTCGTGATCCTACCTTAGGCACCTTCCGCTGCTACGGAACACCGAGGCGCCGAGGCTGTTGAGATTCGACTGCACCGGGTCCGTCACGCGATGAACGCCCTCGCGTGACGGAACCCGGCCTACGTACGTAGGGCGGGTTCCGCGAGCGCGTGCAATTTGACGCGAGCGGACCCGCCGAGCCTGTCGCCAACGCTGTCTCAGACTGGCTTCACCAATCCCGCCAAACGCACTTGACCTGCCGAGGGGTTCAGCTGAATACTGCGAGTTCATTCGCGGCCTTCGGAGACAACATGCCGACGAGATTCCAAGTTGGACTCGGTCTTGTGATGGTTTTTGCGGTGTGTGTGGT
>VFYY01000015.1 GCA_016871375.1 Acidimicrobiia bacterium | reverse complement strand
CGCGCGCGAGCGCATGACGAGCGCCTCGGCGGCGGCGTGCGCGTCGGCGCGCACGACGTCGAGGAGCGGACGCTGGTCGATGGTCCCGGGCGGACAGGCAAGCATCCGGCACAGGCTCGCGTTGGCGGACTCGACGCGGCCGTCCGCATCGACCACGCAGATGCCCGCGCCGGCGGATTCGAACAGATCGGTGGTCACACAGCCGTGAGCAGCGGCATCAGCGCGCGCATGTCGTCGAGCTGATCGAGCGCGTTGACGCGCTGGATGACCGCGTCGGCGCGCTGCGCGCCAAGGACGGGCAGCATCAGATTGCGCGCCTTGGCGCTGACACCCGCGGTGTCGAGCGGGTTCTCCTTCGTCCCCGACGCGTGCCGGACGAAGTGGCTCACCGTCCGTCCGTCGCGCAGCGTGACCTCGACGAAGCCGCTGCGCGGCGCGGCCGGATCCATCAGGCTCTTGTCCGGGACCAGCTCGATGCGCTGGCGCAGGGCCCGGATCGGCGGCTGCTCCATCCGCTCGTGCGAGTGGCTGGCCTCGAACGACACGCCGCCGTCGGCCAGCGCCACCGCCAGCACGTACTGCAGGTTCACGTCGGGCATCGCGCGGTTGTTCACGATGAGCGCGCCGTCCTCGGGCAGGCGCGCGACGACGCGCTCGACGTTGTCGGGGGTGAGGTTGTGCTGGCGCCGCAGCGTGAGCAGCGCGTCCACCGGCGCCTGGATCGGGTAGCCGACGGAGTAGGTCTTGATGGCGGTCTCCGTGACGTAGAACCGCGTGCCGAGGCCGGCAACCATCTCCTCGGGCTTCGGCTCGGTGGAGAGCGCGTCGATCATGTTGTGCTCGCCGTCGAGCACCGCGTCCACGCCGGTGAAGCCGGCCTGCACCATCACCGCCGCGGCCACGCCGTTGCGCGCGCCCATGCCGCCGAAGTCGAACGCCTTCTCGATGTGGTCGGTGTCGCGCGTCCAGCTCCAGAGGCCCGAGACCTGCTGCGCGCCGTAGGACAGGGCGTAGCGCATCCGCCGCTCGTCGAACCGCGCCATCGCGGCCGCGGCCGCCGTGGCGCCGAACGTGGCGCTCGTGCCCTCGGCGCTGCGGTGGGTCGCGCGCACGTGGTCGGGACCGAGCGCCATCAGGAAGCGGCAGCACGCGTCGTAGCCGAGCGTCACCGCGCGCAGGAACTCCATGCCCGACCGGCCGTCGCGCTCCGCCAGCGCGAGGGCGGCCGGCACGACGGCGCAGCCGGGGTGCGCCTTCGTCACCGGCTCGAAGTCGTCGGTCTCGTCGGCGTGGCCGAGCATGCCGTTCGCCAGCGCCGCGTTGATCGCGGTCGTGCGGACGTTCGTCGTCAGAACCGAGGCTTCGGCGACGCCGCCCTGCCCGCGGACGAAGTCGATCGCCACTTCGCCGGGCCTGAGGTGCGCGCCGGAAATCATCGCGGCAATCGTGTCCAGCACGCGATGCTTCGCTTCGCGCAGGACGTCGGGGGGCAGCGCGCGCGTGCGCGCCTCGACCATGTAGCGCGCCAGGCGGCCGGTGACGTCCCGGCCGCCTTGTTGAACCGCTGCAGCCGTCCGCGGCGGCAATGCCGCAGCGGTGATGACGCCTGCGGCGCCCTGCAAGAGAAGGCGGCGCGTGAACTCGGTCATCGCTCGACGACGGCCGTGTTGCCGATGAAGCGCACGATGGCCAGGCGGGCCGACGGGCCGGGACCGTAGAACCGCGCGAGGTGCCACGTGGACGCGGGCACGTAGGCGACGTCGCCGGCGTCGGCGATGAAGACGTCCTGGTTCTCCAGCGCGTAGCGGATCTGCCCGGTCAGCACGAGCCAGAACTCCGGGCTGTCAGGGTGATAGTGCCCCCTGTCCTTCGGATCGAGCGGCGGCAGGTCCTTCTCGTAGCCGTAGATGATGGCCGAGTTCACGCGCGTGTCGCGCACGAACTGGCCGCCGGTGTACTTGGGCGCCTTCGCCGCTTCCGGCAGGTTGATGTGCGGCCGGTTGCCGTCCTCGTATCGCGCGGGCGTGCGGTTGAGGAGCAGCGGCAGCCAGTTCACGCCCGGCGAGGCGGCCGGCTGCGGCTGGCCGTCGCGCAGGAACGCGGTCTTCGCGTCCGCGACGTTCACGTGGAAGCGCAGGCTCGGCTGCGTGCCCGTCGTCGTCATCGAGTAGAGCGTCTGCTTCGGCACCTGGACGAGCGAGCCCTGCGTCGCCGTGAACGGCTCCTGCCCCTCGATCTCGACGCGCATCTCGCCCTCGACCACGACCCACCACGTGCGCGTGTCCGGATGGAAGCGGCGCGACACAACCGCGCCGGGGGCCGACGAGATGTACTCCGCCTGCAGGTAGCCGTCGTGGACGAGCAGCTCACGCCAGTCCTGCCGGCCCTTGTGCTTCGCCTTCAGCTCGGACAGCGTGATGTGCGGGCGCTGCGGCGGCGTGTAGGCGGGAAGCCGCTCCGGCTTCGGCGCCCAGACGGCGGTCTGCTGCGCCGCGACCAAGGGGGTCAGACCCCATGAGTCGATCCGTGTCAGGGGGTCTGACCCCCACACGGCGAGCGCAGCGAGCGTCACGAAGACGATCAGCCTCTTCATTCCACTCTCCGGTAGACGTTCTCGTCCAGCGGGCTGCCGGTAATCGGCGTCAGCGCCTCGCGATACGCCTTGGTGTGCGCGGCGGCGGCGTGCGCGTCGAAGTCGGCGTGGTTCTGCCAGCTCTCGACGACGGTGAAGTGATTGGGGCGCGTCGTGCTCTGCAGGACGTCGAAGCGCAGGTTGCCGCGGTCGCGGCGGCTCTGGTTCGCGACCTCGGTGAGCAGCCCGGGCGCCTGCGCGGTCGCGTTGGCGCCGGCAAAGTCCACGTGCGTCACGACATGCACGCTGCCGCCCGGCTTCGAGGGACCCACGGTGAGCACTTTGTACGGCCGCTGGTCGTAGCCGCTGACGCGAATCGGCTGCAGCGCGTCCCGATACGTCTGCACGTGCGCCGCGCCGTTGTGCGCGTCGAACGCCGTCTGATCCCGCCATGTCTCGAGCACCACGTAACGCCCGGGCACGCCGGCCTGCTCGAAGAGCTCCACGCTGACGAAGCCGTTGTCCTTGCGGCTGGCCTCGCGGTACTGCGTGAAGGCGGTCGCCATCTGCTTCGCGGCGGCGGGCATGACGTCCACGTAGGTGACGTTGTACATCGTCGGCTGCGGCGGTGTCGGCTGGGACGACGGCGCCTGCGCCGTGGCGGGCGCCTGCGCGGCGCGCGCCACGAACTTGTGGAGCACGGCGTTGACCGTGTCGGCGACGAAGATCTCTCCCTGCGGGCCGAACGTCAGGTAGTGCGCCTCGCCGAACTCGCCGAGCCCCTTGCCGGGCTGTCCCGTGGCGGCCACCGCGCGGCCGTTGGCGTCGAGGCGCAGGATCTGCCCCGCGAAGCCGCTCACCATGTACATCTGGCCGTCGGGCGCAATGGAGAGGCCGCACGGCAGCCCCGCGAACTTCCACTCGCGCACGTACTTTCCGCTGCCGTCGAAGATCTGCACGCGGCGGTTCTGCCGGTCCGCGACGTAGACGAGGCCCTTGCCGTCCACGACGACCGAGTGCGCGATGTCGAACTGGCCGGGACCGCTCCCCTTGCCGCCCCACGAGGTGAGCAGCGTGCCCGCGCGGTCGAACTTCAGGACGCGCGGATCGCTCTGGCCGTGCCCCTGCGTGACGTAGAACTCGCCGCCCGGGCCGACCGCGACGTCGGTGGGCTGGTTCACGACGTCGCGGCCGATCGTCAGCAGCACCTCGCCGCGGGGGTTCATCTTCCGCACCGTGTGCGCGTTGACGTCGGTCGTCCAGATGTTGCCCTCGGCGTCCACGCGCATGCCGTGCGGCCGCATGTAGAGCCCCTCACCGAAGGCGCGCACGAACCTGCCGTCGCGGTCGAACTCGAGCAGCGGCTTGTCGGCGCGCGCGAAGACGATCAGGCGTCCCTGCGGCGTGAGCGCCACGCCCGACGGCGCGCCCATCATCACGCCTTCGGGCAGCGTGACCGCCGTTGCAGCCGGCGCAAAGCCCAGGTCCGGCGCCTTCTCCATCTGCGCCGGGTCCGGCGCAGTGAGGAGTCCGATCTGCAAGAGGAGGGCGACAGCGATCAGTCTCATTGCGAGTCTCTCCTACGTCCTACCGCCTACCACCTACCGCCTACCACCTACCGCCTGACGTACTTGGTGAGGCCGCTGCCGGCGACCGGCCGCGACGCCGGTCCCTCGGCCGCATAGACGTTGCCGTCGGCATCGACGGCCACGCCCTCACCCGCGGCTCCCTCATAGGCGCTGGTCGTGTGCCCCGGAATGAAGGCGGTGACCCTGTCCTCGCGCGTGGTGCCGATCCGGACGCCGGTCTTCCAGTTCGGATGCCGCATCGTGTTCGATTCCGAATCGATCGCATAGAGGACATCGTTGCGATCGATGAACAGGCCGCTGATGCGGCTGAACTGATGCCACGTCTCGAGATGGTTGCCGTCCTGGTCGAAAATCTGGATGCGGTGATTGCCGCGATCCGCCACGAACAGGCGCCCGCGCGAATCGAACGCCAGCGCGTGCGGCGTGCGGAACTCGCCCGGGCCGGACCCGAGCCTGCCCCACTCCTTGATGTACTTCCCGTCCCTGGTGAACTTCACGATGCGCGCCACCGTGTTCGGCGGCGCGGCGGGATTCTGCCCGCTGTGGCCGTCGGCGACGAAGATGTCGCCGTTCGGCGCGGTGATCACGTCGCACGGCTCGGTCAGCATGTCCTTGCCGCCCGCCATGCCCGCGTGGCCGAGGCGCATCAGCACCTTGCCGTCGGGGCTGAACTTGATCACCTGGTGGCCCTTCGTGCCGGCCTTGTTGCCCTGCGAATCGGTGACCCACACGTTGCCGTCGCGGTCCACGTGCAGGCCGTGCGGCACGACGAAGAGTCCGGCGCCGAAGCTCGTCAGGAGCCTGCCCGTTGCACGATCGAACTTGAGGATTGGATCCACCTTCGACGTATCGCAGCCGCCGGCGTCGAGCGCGATCGCGCCGCAGCGATCGTAGGTCCAGATATGTCCGTCGGGGCCGATGTCCACGCCGGCCGACGAGCCCCAGACGCGGCCGGGCGGCAGCTTGCCCCAGTCCGTGATGACGGTGCCCGTCGGGTTCGGCAACGGGTTGCGGGCGGGGTCGAGCACGTCCGCCTGCAGGAGGATGACCGCCGCAAGGAGCCACGCCAGCTTCATGTCGTCACCGCCTTCCAGTTCCGCGCGAGGTGATCGGCCGTGCGCCAGGCGAGTGCCTGCGCGGTGAGCGTCGGATTGCGCGCCCCGCTGGTGCCCATCACCGACGCGCCCAGAATGCCAAGGTTCGGCGCTTCGTGCGAGAACCCCCACCGGTTCACGACGTTGGTCTCGGGGTTGTCGCCCATGCGCGTGCCGCCGTAGGCGTGCGTGGTCGGGCCCATGGTGCCGACCGGCGCCTTCTCGGTCGTCACGGCGCCCGCGGCCATGAACCACTCGACCATCTTGTCCTGGATGAACGCGGCCACGCGGCGCTCGTTGTCCTTGTGGTCCGCCGTGATGCGGCACACGGGGAACCCGAGCGGATCGCGGATCTCGGGATCGAGATCGAGGTAGTTGTCCTCGTACGGCAGCGTGGTCTTCTGCAGGTAGGCCGTGTTCCAGCGGTCGGCGTTCTGCTTGACGAACGCCTTCCACGCCGCGCCCCAGCGCGGCGCGCGGCCGAAGGTCGTCATGTTCGCCGCGCCGATCGGACGGCGGTCGGAGTACACCCACATGTTGCCGCCGCCGATGAAGTCGAGTCCCGCGTGATCGAAGTTGTCGTCGGCCCAGTCGTCCACGGCCACGCCCTGCGCGGGCAGGCCGTACCAGTTGTTGATGTTGCGCGGGAAGAGCGCCGTGACCGCCGCGCCCTGGTTGTGGCTCATGTAATGACGCCCGACCTGCCCGTGATTGTTCGAGAGCCCCCTGGGATACGCGGCAGACGCCGACAGCAGGAGCATCCGCACGTTCTCGTACACGTAGCTGGCCAGCAGCACCACGGCGGCCGGCTGAAAATATTCCTCGCCGCCCTTGACGTAGGTGACGCCGGTCACGCGGCCGTTCCCGTCCGCGTCGATGCGCGTGACGGTCGCCTCGGTGACCACCTGCAGGCGGCCGGTCTGCTGCGCCTTCGGAATCGTCGTCACGGCGGTCGAGCCCTTCGCGCGGATGTGGCAGCCGCCGCGCGAACAGTAGCCGTGATACGCGCAGGCCGTGCGATTGTCGTAGGTGCGCGAATTGATCGCGGCCGGTCCGGGAAAGGCGTGCCACCCGAGCTTCCGCGCGGCGTCGCCCATCATGTCCGTGAAGCCGGTGCCGCGCAGCGCCGGCATCGGATACTCGCGCGCCCGCGCGCCCTCGAAGATGTTGCCGCGCGGATCGATCCTGCCGGCGATGTTCCCCGCCTTGCCGGACACGCCGAGCTCGCGCTCGACGATGTCGTAGTACGGCTCGAGCTCCGCGAGGTCGAGCGGCCAGTCCTCGACGGTGGAGCCGCGCGGGATGCGCGCGGCGCCGTAGCGGCGCGTCGTCTCGCTGACCACCTTGAAGTCCCATGGGTGGAGCCGCCAGCTCTGCGCCCAGTAATGGAGCGAGGTGCCGCCGACGCCGTTCATCATCGGATGGATGCCGGGGCGCGGCGAGCGCGGCGCCGACGCGTTCGGGCGGTGCGTCGGCACCTCGCCGTTCGCCTTCTGCACCGACTGCGGCCACCCGCGCACGTTGTTGCGCAGCTCGTCGGGCGCGAAGTCCTCCGGCGTCAGCCAGCGTCCCGCCTCGACGCCGATCACATTCAATCCGGCGCGCGCCAGCGGCAGCGCGGCCACGCCGCCGACGGCCCCCAGGCCGACGATGACGACGTCGGTCGGCTTGAGGTCAATCGCCATGCGGATGCCTCTCGTCGGCGACGGCGGCGCGCGAGGGCAGCCGCTTCGCAAACATCGCGTGGTCGTAGGCCGACCGGTGCGTCGGCGCGGGACGCGCGTCGAGACGCTGGTCGCCGGCGGGCACGGCGAGGCGGATGCCCGGGTAGCCGATCAGGTCCCAGCCCGCGAAGTTCACGTTGCCGCCGTAGTACGGATCGCAGAACGTGCCCTGGATGGTGTGCCCGCGCACGAGGTTGAAGAACGCGGCCGCGCCGCTGAAGCCGGCCGCCGCATCGTTGTCCATGTCCGTGAGCAGGGCGTCCTGGTCGCGCGGCGGGAGCCGGGCGAACGCGGCACCCTTCGACGCCTGCGCGTAACGGTCCATCGCCGCGAGACCACTGCGATACGCCTCGAGCGATCCGGCCAGTGCGCCGCCGAGTGCGCGGTCGATGTAGCGCGCGGCGCCTGCTTCACGGGCGCCGGGTCCGTTCTCGTCGGTCGGGATGATGCGGGCGGCCATCGCCTCGAGCGCCTCGCCTTCCGAGGCGGTGAGCGTCTCGAGCGGCGCCCGGCGCAGCCCGTCGATCTGGATGAGCGGGACCGCGTTGAGCGCGACGCCGAGCAGGCTCGCGCGTTTCAGCAGCTCACGCCGGGAGACGCCACAGGGTTCGTCCATGTCACACCTCGAGGCCGATGTCGCGCGCTTCGGTCAGGAACAGCCGGAAATCGGTGGACGGCGGCCGGTGGCCGATCTGCCGCAGCAGCACGGCCACCTGGCCGCGGTGATACGTCGAGTGGTTCAGCAGATGGTGCACCAGCTCCGCGAGCGTGTACTCGTGCTCCTGGACCTTCATCCGCCGGGCCAGCCGCTCCTCGGTCAGGCTGTCCGCAAACACCTGCTCCTGCTGCTCGATCAGTTCCCACGCGGCCTCGAGCTCCGCGCCGGTCGCGAACTCGTCCGGGCCGGGATCGGGGGCGCGGGATCCGTCCATCCAGAACTGCAGCCACCGTCCCTCGCCCCACATCAGGTGAATCAGCGTGCCACGCACCGAGCCGAAGCTGGCATGGAGGTCGCGGCTGAAGTCGTCGCGCGAGAGCAGCGATGCCGCCACGAGCAGACGGCGGTTCGCCCAGCGGTTGTACGCGAAGAGCCGGCGGATCTCGGGAACAGTCATGCGGGAACACTCGTGGGCGCGCGGCGTTCGGCCAGTGCGGCCCACGGCGCGATGAGCCAGCCGATGAGGCCGAACCAGCCGAGCGCCTCGACTGACGGCGGCGGCGGCGACCAGGGCTGCGTCACCCAGAGAAGCGTCGCCACGCCGACCAACGACCAGAATGCGGCGTTCTCACTACGAGTGAATGGTCGCCGCGCGCGCAGGTAGATCGCCAGCCCGGCGATCCAGAGGATCCCCTCCGCGACAATGGTCAACGGAATCGAGTACCAAAGACCGAGGCCAATCAGCGGCGAGGGTCCAGGCCAGAGCGGCATGTCGGGCGCGTGGCTCGCCGCGTCGAGCACCCAGTGGCTGACGACGAGCGCGACGAGCAGCCATGCGGGCGCGGGCACGCGACACGCCCGCGCGACCGCGGCGAGGACGAATCCCCAGACGATCGACATGAACAGGCTGTGCGACCAGGGATAGGAGTCGAAGACGAGCGGGGTGAACGCCGTTGCGCCGGGCACGATGCGCACGTACTCGATGCCGGCGAGGACGAACACCGGCCACACGAGGTCGAGCATCGTCACGCCCGCCATGAGCCAGCCGATGTTCGCCGCGGGCGCGACGCGCTTGGCGGCGAAGGCGACGGCAAGGTGGCCCACGAACATGTCGCCTGGCGCCCTACTTCAGCGCGACCGTGTAGGCCGCCTTGCAGTTCATGGCGAGGTCCTGCTGCGCACTGCCTTTGAGCATGTCCTTGGTGATGTCGTAGGACAGCGGCCGCGCCTTCTCAGGCAGCCCCTCGACGCGCGCCTTGCCCTCGGAGTTGGTGCCCACCTCGAGGTCCATCCGCTTCACGTTCATGAACCCGTAACGGATGCGCACGTGGACGATGGCCGCGTAGATCGGCTTGCCGGCGGCATCGGTGACCGTGAAGTCCGCCGAGCAGGGTCCGAGGCGTCCGCTGATGACGGCCAGGTCGGGACTGGACTGCGCCGGCGGCTGGGCGGGCTGCTGGGACAGCGCGACTGCGGCCAGCGCCAGGGAGGCGATCAGCATGGCGGCGAGTGTACCCAACTGCCGCCCCGCTCTCAACGATTCTCCTCGTCGTCGCCGCTCGACCGCACACCTGTGTGCAACGAAGTCGGCGCCGGACGCTCACATGTCGCCGCGCGGGGATCGCAGGCTGGTAAGATCGAGCCATGACCGAGGCCGCGCGACAATCGTCCGACGGCGTGCTCGACGGGCTATCCGACGACCAGCGCGAATGGGCGCTGAAGTCCGAGGGGCGTTGGCGGCGCGCGTACGCGCTCGCTGAACGATTCACTGACAGCGACGTGTCGGATCTCTACCACGCGCTGCGGTGCCTCGAGCTGTCTCCGACCGAACGACTTGCCGCAGGCCTGCAGCGTGGACGCGCAGCATCCAGCCGACGGCCTTGTGAATGAGATCGTGAGGGTCATTCACGAGCATCCCCGCGACGTGCAGCGCCGGGCCGTGGATCCCTTGCTTGATCCCATGGAAGGTGGAGAGTATGGCGATGCGCCGTTCCCACAGCGACTCGGAGCGCGCGAGCCGCTCGAGCGCGGCGAGCTTCCCGGGGTCGAGGTGAGCGCCGACGATGTGCTCGGCGGACAGATCAACGAGGTCTCCCGCGCCTCAACCGCTTGTATGGCAAGGGCCGCTGGAGGCAGATGAAAGGCGTCGCTCGGATCCGGTTGAATAGCGGTCGCATCAGACTGGCCGAATTGCATTGGTATGAAGCGCACGGGATCGGGACGAAAGAGCTCACACGCAAACGGTACCTCGACTAGATCGCGACGGCCCGCCGTGCCGAAGCGTCGCTTCGCCGTCTGTGTGCGAAACGAGGGGTACGAGGCCTCGCTCGAGCGGAACAAGATCTATACGGTGCTGGCTGACCCCGAGGCCGAACGCGACGGCGATCTGCGCGTCGTTGACGAGAGCGGCGAAGATTACCTGTTTTCCGCCGACCGGTTCGTCGCCATCGACGTCCCCGCGCGAGTTAAGGCGTCACTGCGCGCCGCCATCGGTTAGATTCTTCCCCATACAACGACTCAGCGGCGCGTCAGCGTACTCGCCCCAGCACGGGATGCGCGAATAGCCCGCGGCCTCGTAGAGTCTCTGCGCCGGGCTCTGACGCGTCCCCGTTTCGAGCACGGCCCGAGTTGCCCCGAGCGCGCGCGCCTCGGCCTCGAGCGCTGCCAGCACTCGACGCGCAATCCCCCGCCCTCGCACCGCGCGATCGACGTACATCCGCTTGATCTCCGCCGTCTGCGCGTCGAGGAGACGAATCGCGCCGCACCCGATCGGTGCGTCGTGCACGTAGGCAACGAAGAAGGCGCCGCGCCCGTCGGCGACTTCATCGGCATCGAGCCTGAAGAAGTTCGCGCCCGGCTCCGGATACTGCGCTTCGAGCTCCGCGTTGAGAGCGGCAATCAGCGTCCTGGCGGTCGCGGAGCTCAGGTCCTCGCGCCTGATGTCGAGAGCGCCCGGCGCCGTCGTCACAGCTGCGCTGCGATGGCGGCGGCCGCTTCCTGCGACGTCCGCACCGGCACGACCAGCGTGAGGAACACGGCCTACGCGCCCAGCCGGCGCGCCAGGTCGTTGAAGTCCCTGGCGGAGACATCGACTGACGAGTCGGGTTCGAGATCCGGCGTACGGGTCGGCCCGAATTCGCGCGGCCGGACGACGAATGCGGTGCGAAGGCCGAGGGCCTTCGCGGCGCGCAGGTCGCCGAGGTGCGCGGCCACCATCATCACCTCGGATCGCTGCAGATCGAGGAGTGACGCAGCGGATTCGTACACCTCACGGTCAGGCTTGTAATGGCGCACGAGCTCGGCGCCGAGGATGCAGTCCCACGGCAGCTTCGCGTAGCGGGCGAGATTCGTCATCAGCGCGATATTGCCATTCGAGAGCGGCGCGATGATGAATCGGGTCTTCAGCTTCGTCAGCCCGTTGACGACATCGGGCCACGGCTGCAGGCGGTGCCACGCGCGATTGAGTGACGTGAGTTCGGCGTCGGTCAGCGCGCCGAGACCGTATTCCTTCACCAGCCGATCGAGCACCATCCGGTGCAGATCATCGAGGCGCGTCCATGGAAGGTCGCCCGCGCGAACCCGATTCATGCTCGGGGCGTATTCAGCGCGCCACGCGTCCGCGAAGCGCGCGCCGTCAACGGCCACACCCTTCCGCTGTGCCAGTTCGTTGACCTGACGCGCTACCGAGCTCCGCCAGTCGACGACCGTCCCGAATACATCGAACACGAGTGCCTTGACCGAACCAGCCTCAGCCCAACCCGGTGCGCGCTGGCCCGCTGACGAATCGGCCGTCGACGTCAGCGAGCTTCCCATCAGGAGCGCTCCCGCGCGGAGAAAACGCCGTCGTGACGTGGCCTGGTTGGCCATGCTCCTTACCTCTCGAGCAGCTGAATGAGGGCCTTCGCGCGTTCGAGCGCGCTGCTGCGCTCGAGCAGCTCCTGGCGCGCCGGCTCGGGGATGTTCAGGTACTGCGCGACGATGTTGACGTAGCTCTCGTCGGAGAGCGAGGGATCGGGCCCGCTCGCGTCGGGCGGGATGCGCATCAGGTACAGCGTCTCGACCCGCTGGCGCAGCGCGCTGAGCGGCGCCAGGTCGGCGTCGCGCATCACCTCCGGCATGATCTCGATCCGCGCCAGGCGGTAGGCGCG
The DNA here is from genome assembly GCA_016871375.1 of Acidimicrobiia bacterium. Classification (GTDB taxonomy): domain Bacteria; phylum Acidobacteriota; class Vicinamibacteria; order Vicinamibacterales; family UBA2999; genus VFYY01. Next base: position 29,938 of record VFYY01000015.1, on the reverse strand, counting down.
GCTCTGGTCCTCGCCGAGCACGCGGAACTTCGTCAGGCCGCGCAGGAGGATCGCGTAGCGGCCGTCGGGCAGCTCCTCGTAGTCGGCAATCCGCCCCGCGGTGCCGATGTCGTGGATCGGCGGACGCCCTTCGTAGTCCTTCTCGAAGCCCGGGCGCAGCAGCACCATGCCGATGATGCGGTCGCCCGTGAGCGCATCGGCCACCATCTGGCGATAGCGCGGCTCGAAGATGTAGAGCGGCCGCGAGACCGCGGGGAACAGCACGACGTCTGGCAGCGGAAAGATCGGAATGACGGACGGCAGGGCCGCGGCGTCGGCTGCCGCATCGCGCTGTGCCGTGCCCTCGAGCACGGCGGAGGCGCCAAGCGCGACGACGACCGCCAGCGCGGCAAAGATTCGAGTCATGGGCTTACTGCTGCCTGAGCGCCGAGTCTCCCGGCTGCGCGATGCCGCTGATCTGCATGCCCAGCCCGTCCGGATCCTGCACGTTGAAGCTGACGTAGTTCGGCGTGTCGATGGCGCCGCCGCGCGCCAGCCGCGGCTTGAGGCCGCGCCGCTCCAGCTCCGCGCGCACGCGGTCCGTGTCCCAGTTCTCGATCTTCCACGCGAGGTGATCGATGCCGGGCGTGCTGCGGGCACCGCCCGGCGTGGCATTGGTCAGGCTCATCATCATCCGGTCGCGCACGCCGACGCCCCGCTGCGCGCCGACGTGCAGCTCGCAGTTGTTCTTGCCGTTGTCGTTGACGACGTCGAGGCCGAGGACCCCCGCGTAGAAGTCGCGGATGCGGCGGTAGTCGCTCGTGGTGTAGGCCACGTGATCGAGGTTCAGCGTCCGGAACCCGCCCGTCTGCGCCGACGCGCTCGCGCCGCCTCCGGCCACGGCCAATGCCGCCAGCCCCTGAATGAGCTGCCGCCGGCTCACCTTGCCGTCCTCGAACCGTTTCACGAGCTGCGAGATGGCTGCTTCCATGAGACCGCTCCCCTATTTAGTGCCGCGAACCGTTCCGCCGACGACGGGCGCGGCGGAGATGATCGGCAGGTTCTCGATCATGTATTGCCCTTCAATGGTCGACGCGCAGGGCACGCGCCCGGGCTGACACGTCAGCTCGGGCAGCAGCACGAGCGGCAGGAACGTGCCGCCCATCTGCAGCGCCAGCAGCGCAATCGCCAGCCGGATCGTACTCCGGAAGAGGAACGTGACGCCGACGGCGATCTCCCGCCAGCCGATGACGCCCACCCACTCGGTGGGCGACAGGAGCGGCAGCCACGTGACGGTGGATTCGACCAGCGGCGCCGCCGGCGACAACCCGACCGGCTTCAGCGCGCCGAACCAGATGAAGATGATGGCCAGCGACCAGTCGAAGGTCCAGCTCACACGAGCAGCGCGTGCTGGTCCTGGTCGTAGAACAGGAGGTCGACGTTGCCGGGGACCTTGCCGAGCGCGCGCAGCAGCAGCGCCACCTGCCCGCGGTGGTGCACGGCGTGATTCGCGCCGTGCTGCATGAGCGAGCCGAGCTGCCCGCCGCGGATGGTGAAGAGCGGCGCGAACTCGACGATCCGCTCGACGTAGGCATCGGTCAGGCCGGCGAGGAACCCGCGCACGTGCCCTTCGACCTCGGCCCACTTCTGCTGCACGGACTCGAACGTCGGGAAGTCTTCGGCCTCGAGCGCCGGCCCGCGCGTGGGACCGCCGCAGCGCTCCAGCCAGCCCCACTCGGCGCTCAGCGTGTGCACCAGCGTGTTCCTGATCGACCCGTAGCTGCCGGCCACCGGCTGCGTGAACTCCTCGGGCGTCAGCGTCGCGATGACCTCGAACAGCTTGCGGTTCGCCCAGTAGCCGTAGTCATAGAGGCGCTCGAGATCCTTGACCGTCATGACGCCTGCCCTCAGTTCGCGGTGGCCTGCCACTGCTCGAGCCGGAGCTGCGCGGCGCGCGCGCAGCCCTGCATCACCTGGAAATACCGCTGCACCCAGTCGGCGCCGACCTCGTAGGGATGCGGGCCCTCGCCGCGCCCGGCGAGCATGCGGTTCTTGCCGACCGCGTTGTCGAACTCCGAGTGATTCGACAGCAGCACCGTGGCGCCCGCCGCCTTCGCGTGCGCCGCCATGCGCTGCTGCGAGTCGATGTAGTTCTGGAAATTGCGGATGCCGGGGTCCGGCGTGTTGTTGACGAAGTTGAACGCCGTCCCTCCGGAGTACGCCACGGTGACGGGACGCCCGCGGTCGCGCACGGTGAACGTGTAGGAGATCGTCCCCGGCGTGTGGCCCGGCGTCAGCCAGACGTTCACGATCGTCTCGCCAAGCGCGATCGCCATCCCGTCTGTCGCCACGATGTCGCGCTTCGGCGCCATCGTCTTGAAGCGGTTCGGGTACTTCTCCACGGAGTTCCAGTCCGGCGCGCCCATCACCACGCGCGCCTTGTAGCGCGACTGAATCATCTCCGCGCCGCCGATGTGATCGCCGTGCGCGTGCGAGATCAGCAGGTACCTGATGTCAGCGGGATTGAGCCCCAGCTTCTTCATCCCGCCGACGATCAGCTCCTCGGAGTTGTAGGGAAAGATCGTGTCGATGAGGATGATCCCCTCCTTCGTCGTGATCGCCCACGCCGAGTGGAGCTTGCCGCCGACGAAGTAGAGGTTGTCGAAGACGCGCGCCGGCTCCGCGAACCACGTGTCGCGCGCCGGCGCGGCGGCCGGATTGGTCACGTAGTCGGGGACGTTGTCGGTCGTGTTCTCACCGCCGGACTGCGGCAGCAGGCACGTGCGCACCAGCGTCCCCAGGTGCTCGAAGCCGGCAGCCGCCTTCGCGCCCGCCAGCGCTTTGGTGATCTCGGCTTCGAAGTCCCGCGCCGGCCGGTTCTGCGCGGACACCGTGGCGGCGGCCAGAACGGCGGCACCGGCGGCCAACACAAATCGCTTCGTCATCTCTGTGTAATCCTCGTGCTCTGCGTGGACACGCACTGCCACCGCCCGTCGCGGACGACCCAGACGTCCGTGTACTGCAGCTGGAGCTCAGACCGCTGCCCGTTGCGGATGCCGACCAGGTTGAGCGTGAACCAGACGACGGCCGTGTCGCGATAGACCTTGACGACGAAGTCGTCCTGCACGGCCGACTCCACCTGCTGGTTGAACTCCGCCGCGAGCGCCAGCTCCTTCCGCCGGTCGCCACGCGTCCCATCGTCGTAGGTGGCGATGAACTCCTCGGCGAGGATGCTGTCGATGAAGGCGACGTCCTTCTTGTAGAAGGCCTCGTTCCAGCGCCGTTCCAGCCCGATGAGGACATCCTGATCGGATTCGACGGGGCGCTGCTGCGCGGCCGGCCCCGCTGCCGCCATGACGACCACGACGATGCAGCCGAGCGCGCGTCGCATCAGGGCCATCGGACCCGCGCAGCGCCGTAGGGCCGCTCGTCTCCGGTCTTCTTCCGCAGGTGCCCGTACATCAGCTCCTCGACGAACTCCACGCACTTGAACTCCAGCAGCTGCGCGTTCCTGTCGTGGCGTCGATAGAGCGGAAGCTGGATCTTCCAGCTGCGCGTGAACACTTTCGGGTCCTCGATGGTGACCTCGTAGTCGATCCGGTCCGCGGTCACCGGCGTGAACCGCTCGACCAGCTGGAGCGCCTCGCTGTGGAAGTTGCCGGCCCGATCGAACCAGGTCTGGTCGTTGAAGCCGTTCGACTCGACGACGAGCGTGTCGCCCTCCCAGCGCCCTGCGGACTGTCCCATCCACGCGTCCACCGGCGGCGGCTCCACCGTCCCCATCGCGATCACGCGGCTGGCGCTCGCGTACTCGTACGCCATCACGATGTCGTTGCCGGCCGTCTGCACGATCTGAAACGGGTACGGCATGTAGGTGGCGCGCGGCAGGCCCGGGAGATAGCACTTCACCTCCGGGTCGCGGGTCAGCCAGTGCTCGTAATTCTCCTGTTGCCTGGCGGCGGCCCACGGCTGATAGGGAATCTCGCCGCCGTCGACGACGCTCAGGCCGGCCGGCACGGCCGCGACGGCACCAAGCTCGAGGACCGGTCCCGGCCGTGCCTGGTGATCGCGCAGGTCCCAGTGGGCGGTGCCGATCGCCTGCCAGATGCCGTTCAGATCCGGCCTGCCGTCGATGGTGCGGAGGATGTTGCCGGCGGCCGCCTGCCCCTGGACCCCGTTCCGCATCACCTGGGCGGCGCCGAGCGCGAGGGCCGCGGACACGGCGGCAATGGATGCGCCTCTGAGCCAGCTCACGGCGTCACCTCGCCCCGTCACGCGCGCGTCCCGCGCTCAACGTATTGGGCAGCGCGTGATTCCCTTCGTGGCAGGCGTACTCGAACATCCTGTAGTCGGGCTCCCGCTGCATGGGAATCCGCACGGTCCAGGGCGCCGTGAACACCTTCGGGTCCTCGACCGTCGCCTCGTAGATGATCGTGTTCTCGTCCACGCGCGTGAACCGCTCGACGACGTGGAGCGCCTCGCTCTGCGGGATCGCGCGCACCCGCTGGGTGGCGACGTTGGTCGCCACGCTGCCCTTGTCGTTGTAATTGGTGATGTCCACCACCAGCGTGTCGCCGTCCCAGCGGCCGCGCGAATCGCCGTTCCAGGTCCGGATGCGCGATCCGATATGCGGTCGCCCGTCGAGCGGAATGATCCGCGCCTCGTGGATCATCTCGTAGACGATGGCGACGACGCCGGGGCTCTGCAGGATCTGGTACCCGGATCCGTACCCCGCCGGGAACAGTCCGCCGGGCACGCCTCTCGTGATGCAGCGCTCCCACGCGGTGTGGTTCACCCAGTCGTCCTGGATGTGCGCGAGCTTGTAGTTCCGCCGCTCTTCCGCCCACGGCATGATGGGGACGCGGCCGTTCGGCGGATCGACGACGAGCGATCGGCCTCTCGCGAGCTGCCGGCCGGCCGTGTCGTTGAGAAAGCCCGGACCGGTCCCCTGCGCCGTACGATCGGGATCGCCCGCGTAGAGGTCCGGCTTGTCGCCCTCGGCAAAGACCTCGAAGGGCGTGTTGGTGTAGTTGGTCCACATGCCCTGCAGGTCGGGCTGGCCGTCAGGCGTGCGCGGCGCCTCCCAGCGCGACTCCTGCGCGCGGCCGGCGACGACCGCCAGCGCCACCGCCACCGTGGTCATGACGATGGCCAGCGAGACGACACGTCTCGTACTCATCGCGACCCTCGCTTACTTCTGCTGGGCATCGCCCGGCGCGCCGGTGCCGGTCGAGCCGATGAACAGTTTCCGGCCGTCGCCCGTCGTGACCTCGCGGCCGTTGGCGCGGTTCGATCCGTCGCGGGCGCGATAGCCTTCCACGACCACCGCGGTGCCCGCCTTGAGCGAGTCCCTGTTCCATCCGCGGCGAAGCAGCGCGTTGGGCGCGCCGCCCTCGATCATCCAGGCCACCACCTTGCCGTCGGGACCCTTGACCTCGATGTGCAGCCACGCATGCGGGTTGATCCACTCCATCCGGGTGACGGTGCCCTTCAGCGTCACCGGCTTCGAGCCGTCGAACTCCGCGGCAAACGCATGGTGCGCCGCGAGCCGCCCGCCGGCCGCCAGGACCAGCACCGCCAGGGTTGCCATGACGACGGGTATTCGCATCGGCGTCTCTCCTCGCGTATGGCTAGCGTTCCATCCCCTTCTTCGTGATGACCGCATTCCTCGCCGGCGCCATCAGGAAGGCAATCAGCTCGCGCGCGACCGCGCTCTGAGCCGCGGACGAACCGACGCCGGCCACCATCACCGCGTATCCCTGAACGTCCTTCGGGAACGGGCCGAGCAGCTCCACGCCGGGGACCGGCAGGATCTCGCTGATGGGCAGCACGCCGAGCTGCGCCTCGCCCTTCGCCACCGCGGCGCTGGTCTCCTCGCCGCTCCCCATCGGGCGCAGCTTCGGCTTGAGGCCCTCGGTCATGCCCAGCTTGTCGAGCAGGCCGGCGAAATAGACGCCGCTCGAGCCCTCCCGCGCGTAGGCAATGGACTGCGATGCGGTGAGCGTGCGCCGCACCGCCTCCGTGGTACGGACATCGGGCTTCTGCGCGCCGGCGCGCACCATGAACCCGATCGGCGCGCGGGCGATGACCGCGCGCGTGTTGGCCGCGACCTGGCCCGTCTTGATCAGGTCGTCGATCAATGCCGGCGTGAGAATCGCGAGGTCGAAGCGCTCGCCGCCGTCGATCTGCCGCTTCAGGGCGGCGGCGAGGCCGTAGGTGATGTTCACGTCGTGCTTCGTCGCGCGCTCGAACTCCGGCACGAGCTCCTCCATCACGGCCTTGATGCCGTTGGAACAGAGGACCGTGATCTGCGCCGCCTGCAGGCCCGACTGCGCGAGCACGAGGCCCGCCAGTGCCACCGCCGCCGCTACACGAGTGAGCGTCATGAGGATCTCTCCTGCTCTGTCAGTTTCAGCAGCTCGTCGACCTTGCGCATGATGAAGAAGGCGCAGGCGGCGAACCTGTCGGGAAAGACATGCTCGCGGGGCTTCTCGCGCGCAGTCAGGTAGTCCACACGCCAGTCTTCCGTGCTCCCCTCGCGCGGCCGCATCAGGTACCACGCCGGCAGCGCGCGCTGCTCGTCCGAGTACTCGACCCACGCGTCAACCAGCGAGGGGTGCGTCTTCAGGTGTGCCTCGAGGTCCGCCTCCGACACCCGGGAGTCACTGCGGTAGCGCGACACCGTGAGGAGCGCGGCCATCGTCGTGTCGCCCGCCTCCTTGAACACCGCGGGCATCCTGCACAGCGCCTCAACGACCGGGGAACTCATGGGGCGGTCATTATATGTGGTGCTATAGTCCGCCTCATGGCTGCCCAGCTCGCCACCACCTTCACCGGCCTGCGGTTCGAGAACCCGTTTCTGCTGGCGTCGGCGCCGCCCACCGAGTCCGACAGCAACATCATGCGCGCGTTCGACGCGGGCTGGGGCGGGGTCGTCACCAAGACGATCGGCCTCCACCCGGTCGTCAACGTGGACGGACCGAAGACCAAGTTCCTGCGCTCGGAGCCCGACTCGCCCCGCCTGTCGATGCAGAAGCGGCCCGGGGCCGCGCTGCATTCCTCGTGGAACTGGGAGCTCATCTCCGACAAGCCGCTCGACTGGTGGGTGCCGCGGATCGCGCGCATCAAGCAGGCGCACCCGACGCGCATCCTCGTGGCGTCGATCATGGCCGGCTCCGGCACCGACGAGGAGCTGCGCAACTGGCAGACGCTGGCGACGGCGTGCCAGGCGGAAGGCGCCGACGCGCTCGAGCTGAACCTGTCGTGCCCGCACATGGACCGCAAGGACATGGGCTCGAACATCGGCAAGGACCAGGGCCTGATCTCGATCGTCACGCAGGCCGTGTCCGAGGTCGCGCGCGTGCCGATCTGGGCCAAGCTGACGCCGTCCACGACGGACATCGTGCTCGAGGCCGGCGGCGCATTCCTCGGCGGCGCGGCCGCGATCACCTCGTCCAACACGTTCCCGTCGCTGCCGCTCATCGACCCGCAGACGCTCGAGTTCGAGATGAACGTGGACGGCCTGGTGTCCAGCGGCGGCCTCGGCGGCCCGGCCATCCTGCCGCTGTCGCTCGCCAAGATGGCGCAGATGACGCAGGCCTTCCCCGACAAGTCGTTCTCGGGGATCGGCGGCGTCGCCGAGTTCGCGCACGCGCTGAACTACTTCCTCCTCGGCTGCGGCACGGTGCAGGTCTGCACCGCCGCCATGCTGGATCACGCGATCGGCCCGAACATCATCACGCGGCTGCTCACCGGCATGGCCGAGACGATGGATCGCCACGGCTGGTCCACGCTCGAGGACTTCCGCGGCATCCGCCGCGACCGCGTCGTCGTCCACTCGAGGATCCGGCGGCCCGACGCGAAGGCCTATCACGGCGGGTACGAGACCGAGGGCTACGCGTCGGCGGAGCGCTGACGCGTGACAGATATGCGGGCGACGCATGCGTCGCCCCTACACCGGGACGCGCGAACCGACGTGGCAGGGGCGACGCATGCGTCGCCCGAGCATCGCGATTTCGTCGAGCTGACGGAGGATCTGTCAGGGAGCCCGCTCTGGAACCCCGACCTGGCGCCGACGCCGCTCGCGCGCCGCACGTGGTCCACCTATCACATCGCCGCGCTCTGGATCGGCATGAGCGTGGTGATCACCACCTACACGCTGGCGTCGGGGCTGATGCAGCAGGGCATGCGCTGGTGGCAGGCGATGCTCGTCATCCTGCTCGGCAACGCGATCGTGCTCGTCCCGATGATCCTCAACGCGCACGCGGGCACGAAGTACGGCGTGTCGTTTCCAGTGCTGTGCCGGGCGGCGTTCGGCGTGAAGGGCGCGAACGTGCCCGCCGTCCTCCGCGCGCTGGTCGCCTGCGGCTGGTTCGGCATCCAGACGTGGATCGGGGGGCTGGCGCTCAACACGCTGCTCGCCGCCGCGGTGCCCGTGTGGGCGAGCCTGCCGGGCAACATCTGGATCGCGTTCTTCATGTTCTGGATCGTGCAGGTCGCGATCATCGTGCGCGGTCTCGAGGGCATCAAGGTCCTCGAGAGCTGGTCGGCGCCGCTGCTGCTCGGCGGCGGGGTGCTGCTGCTCTGGTGGGCCGTCGCCAACGGCGGCGGGCTCGGCCGCATCCTGAGCGAGTCCGCCCGGCTGCAGACGACGCAGACGCCGTTCTGGCAGCTCTTCCCCGCCGCGCTGACCGCGAACGTCGGCTACTGGGCGACGCTCAGCCTGAACATCCCCGACTTCACGCGCTACGCGCGGAGCCAGCGCTCGCAGGCCATCGGCCAGGCGCTGGGCCTGCCGACGACGATGACCGCGTTCGCCTTCATCGGGGTCGCGGTGACGAGCGCGACCATCGTCATCTTCGGCGAGGCGATCTGGGACCCGGTCGCGCTCATCGCGCGCATCGGCAGCCCGGCGCTCATCATCTTCGGCGCGTTCGTCGTGCTCATCGCGCAGCTCACGACGAACATGGCGGCCAACGTCGTCTCGCCGGCGAACGACTTCTCGAGCCTCGCGCCCCGGCGCATCAGCTACGTGGCGGGCGGGCTCATCACCGCGGCGATCGGCATCGTGATGATGCCGTGGCGGCTCTATGCCGACGCGGCGGCCTACATCTTCACGTGGCTGATCGGCTACTCGAGCCTGATGGGCGCGATCGGCGGCATCCTGATCGCGGACTACTGGATCGTGCGCCGGCGCGAGCTGGTGGCGGCGGACCTCTTCAAGCTGGACGGCGTGTATGCCTACACCGGCGGCGTGAACCACCGCGCGGTGGCCGTGCTCGTGATCTCGATCCTGCCGGTCGTTCCCGGCTTCCTGCGCGCCGCCACGACGCCCGGCGGCGTGGTCGCCAACCCGACCGTCCTCGACTCGCTCTACACGTACGCCTGGTTCGTGACCTTCGCGCTCAGCGCGGGGCTGTATCTGCTGGTGACGCCTCGCGCCTCAGCAGTGAAGGTTGCATAGGGCGCTCAAGACGCGACGGTGGACCGGGTGTTATGCAGGTCGGCCTAGTCAAGATCATCCAGTACTACCAACTCGCCGAGGACTCGGATCGGCGCATCGTGCCGCGGAGGACGGAATATCCTCCGATTGCGTATCGTCTGGTTCCTAGGTCTCGTGCCGGATCACGAACAACGCGATTGGTCCGCTTGACATTCATGGGCCAAAGCCCATAATCAGGATCTGATGCCGACCGTGGTCGAAGGTGACTTCGAGTGGGATTCAGCCAAGGCGGACTCGAATTCGCCAAACACGGCGTGGCCTTCGCTGAGGCGGCCACGGTGTTCGCTGATCCGTTCGCAATCTACCTGGATGACGGATCAGGAACGGGCACGCTGGTCGTGGTCGGTACGTCGCTACGCGAACGCCTGTTGTACGTGGTGCACGTCGAACGAGGCGATCGCGACCGCATTATCAGTGCCCGTCTGGCCACACCGGGGGAACGGGCGGTATACGAAAGTGGAGATCGATCATGAGTCAAGCGACAAAGATTCGTCGTGACAGAGACGCCGAGCCCGTACGGGTCCTCGGTCGAGGTCTGCGCGCGCATCGGGGCGTCCACTTGACAATGCGCACCGTCCGAGAAGCTCTCGACAAAACACAAGCGGCAGTCGCGCAAGCCGCGCAAATGGATCAATCCGATGTATCTCGTCTGGAGAGTCGTGAGGCGTTTGGCGAATGTCAAGTATCCACGCTTGAGCGATACGTTGCTGCGCTGGGAGGGCACCTGGAGCTTGTGGCCGCGTTCGGCGAGAAGAGGATTATTCTTACCGGGCTTGGTGGCACACCGGCTAACAAGCGAATGGAGCCGACGCGCTGAAGGACAGCGCGCGGCTCATTCGCAACGTAGACCGTCCGAGCTGAACAGGACGGACTCGTCGAGTGGACGCAACGGCAGTAGAATCTCGACATGAACTGGGAGCAGCGAATCACGGTGAATCCCGCCGTGCGGAGTGGAAAGCCCTGCATCAAGGGCACGCGGATCACTGTGTACGACGTGCTGAGTACCTCGCCGGGGGCACGAGCGAGGATCAGATCCTTGGCGAGTTCCCCGATCTCGCGCGCGAGGATATTCGGGCCGCTCTCGCCTTTGCGGCTGCCCGTGAACGTCGTCTTGCCAACTCAGTGGCGTGACGCTCCCATTCGACGCAAACTTCAGTCCCGTCCTGGTTGTGTTGTTACGCGAGGAGTACCCGGGTAGTGCCCATGTCGGCCTGCGAAGCGGGACCGAGGCCGAGATCCGGGATCATGCGAAGGCCAACGGCTTTGCCATCGTGTCGAAGGACACCGACTTGCGCGAGCGGAGCTTCGTCGAGGGCTTTCCGCCGAAGGTGCTCTGGCTGGACGTCGCAAACGCCGGGACCGGTCCGATCGCCGAGTTGCCCAAGGCGGAGCGCGCGCGGGTCGAACGCTTCGGCACATCGAGCGACAGCTCGCTCCTCATCTTGTCGCTCGGCGCCAGCGCGGTCTGACAACCGGGCCAGCCGGGCGTGGATGTTGTCCACTGCGCAGCGTCCGCAGCATGGTCAATGCTCCTTGCATCGGGCGACGCATGCGTCGCCCCTACGATAACGGCGCCAATCGCGTGCCGGGCGGCAGGCGCACGCCGAACGTGTCGGCGAGCGCCGCCTCGATGTCCGTCTCGGCGACGATCCGCGTCGTGACCTCGCCGCCGCGATCCACGCTCAGCTCCCGGTTGCGCAGGCTGGTGCGCGCATCGGTCGCCAGCTTCTGCACGGTCAGCGTCTGCACGAACCGCGAGCTCGGATGCGTGGACGTGAAGTGGTTCGCCATCTCGTAGTCGATTGGATAGTGCGGCTCGAGGGTGAACGCGTAGAGGTCCACCCAGACGCCGCTGCGCAACGACTGCAGCACGTGCCAGCCGCCTTCCTCGACGACGCGGTACGTCCAGGCGAACTGGCGCGCCTCCTGGGCGCGGCCGAACGGCACGGGCAGCAGCAGCCCCTCGGCGCCGAACCCGACATCCGCGATGCAGGTCTCGCCCTCGACGTCCACCCGCAGCAGCATGTGCGTCCGCGGCAGCATCTGGCTGGCGCGGAACCGTACCCGCCCTGCCAGCGTCGTCACGGTGAAGCCCACCTCCCGCAGCACGGCCGCCATCAGCGTGTTGTGCTCGAAGCAGTAGCCGCCGCGGCCGCCGTGCACCAGCTTGGCTTCGATCGCCGCGAGGTCCAGCGACACCGGCCGGCCCATTAGGATGTCGAGGTTCTCGAAGAGGATGTGCGTGGCGTGCGCCAGGTGGAGCGCGTCGAGCACGGCGCGCGTCGGCTTCACCTCGCCCGCATAGCCGACCCTCTTTAGATACGCCTGAAGATTGAGGGCCAAAACCGCCCTGTCCTTTCCATGTAGTCGCGATACGCGTCGCCGAACCGCTCCACCAGCTTCTGCTCCTCGATGCGCGTGCGAAGCACGATCAGCGAGAAGAAGACGACGAACACGAGCGCCAGGAACCAGCTCGCCGTCCCGAGGGTCGTGCCGATCCCCATCAACGCCACCGACACGTAGAAGGGATGCCGCACCCACCGGTACGGACCGCGCGTCACCAGCGTATGGGCGCGCCGGGTGACGACCGTATCCGTGAGGTTGGCCCCGAGCGTCATCAGCGTCCACAGGAACGACCCCGCCGCGAGGTAGAACATCGCGACGCCGATCCAGCGCAGCCACGCCGGCAGCGGCACCGACGACCACGCCAGGCGCCCGGGATTGATGGCGTACATCAGCAGCGTGAACAGGAACAGGAAGCCCGCCGGCCGCAGCGTCAGCAGGAGGAACAACCCCTCCTGGCGCCGGTCCAGCGGTTCACCAGTGGCGTGCGCTCGAACGCGGAAGTAGATCGCGAGCGGGAAGAACACGACGAAGCCGACGATCATCGCCGTCTGGAACCGATCGTCGATCATGTTCCCGCTATGGTCTCCTGACGATGGCGATGGCCTTCAGCGCGGCCGGATCGGCCTTCAGCTCCGTCGTGCCCGCCGGGAATCCGTTCTCCTGCAGCAGGTAGGTGAGGATGTCGGCGTAGGTCTCGTCCTCGAGGCTGCCGGGTTCCTCCTTCGGCATCCCGCTCTTGATGAACGTGTACAGGTTGTCGAGGTCGCGCCGCTCGAGCAGCTTCTCCATGCTGCGCAGCGAGGGCGCCTCGTCGTCGCCAACCAGCACGCCGCCGCTCAGATCCGACTGATGGCACGACGCGCACCAGACGTCGTACTCCGTGCGGCCGCGCTCCGCCTGCCCCGTCGTGTAGACGCCGTCCCAGACGGTGCGCGAGCCGCCCGCCTGCATCATTCCGATTCCGACGAGCGCCGCCGCCGCGACCACCACCATGCTCGATACCGGATGCTTCACTTCGACACCGCCAGCCTGACTCCGAGTCCAATGAAGAGTGCGCCCGCCGCGCGCTTGAACAGCATTCCGGCGGACGGACGTGCGCGGAAGGAGCGGCTCATCGCCGACGCGCCCCACGCGAGGATGAGGCACCAGAGAGTGCCGTTGAACATGAACACCGCGCCGAGAAAGAGAAACGCGAGCACCTTCGAGTCCGCTGCCGGGTCCACGAACTGCGGCAGCAACGCCATGAAGAACAACGCGACTTTCGGGTTGAGGACGTTCGTAAGGAATCCAGCGCGATAGATTCTCCACGCGCTTTCGCCAGTGCCTGGGGTGCCTGGAGTGCCTGGGGTGCCTGGAGTGCTTCTATCGCGCAGCATCGAGACGCCCAGATAGACCAGGTACGCAGCGCCGACGGCCTTGACGATCAGGAACGCGCTCGCGGAGGTCGCCAGAATTGCTGACAGGCCGAAGGCCGCGGCGAAGGTGTGCAGCACGCAGCCCGACGTGATGCCGAGCACCGACAGGACTCCGGCGCGGCGCCCCTGCGCGATGCTGCGGCCGAGGATATAGAAAGTGTCCTGCCCCGGCGTCAGGTTGAGGAGGATGCCGCTGACGACGAACAGGGCGAGGTTCTGCGTCCCGAACACCGGCTGATTTTATCAGCCCACAATCAGAACCACAGCCACCAGCGCGCAGGCGATGCCGGCGCCCTGCCATGCATTCAGCCGCTCGCCGAGCACGAGGCGCGCCAGGATCACGGTGCTGGCGGGATACAGCGACGACAGCGTGACCACGACGCTCAGCGAGCCCATGCGCGAGGCGATCAGATAGAGCGCGTTGGCCAGCATGTCCAGCGTGCCGCCGACGACGGCAAGGCGAAGCGCGGGACGCTCCATGCGAACCGTCTGGCGCGTCACGACCGCAAGACCGCTGAACAGCGTGACCGAGACCGTGCGCGCGCCGACCAGCGGCCACATGCCGGCATCAGGACTGGTGCGCGCCAGGGAGAGATAGAACAATCCAATCGCGACACCGGACATGAGCGCCAGGCCGACGCCGGTGCCTGGGGTGCCTGGGGTGCCTGAGGTGCCTGGGGTGCTCGGAGTGCTCCTGCTGACGAGAACGATTGCGACGATTGCCAACGCGATTCCGGCGAGGACGCGCAACGACGGCCGCTCGCCGAGCGCGATCGAGGCCAGCACCGGAATCGCCACCGCGCACACGGCCGTCGTCGGCGCCACGACGGCCATCGTTCCCACCGCCAGCGCGCGGTACAGGAGCGCGACGCCGGCGCCGCCGGTCACGCCGGCCGCCATGCCCCAGGCCAGATCGCGGCTGGACGCCTGCGCGTCCGGCAGCACCGGCGTCAGTGCCGCCAGCAGGATCAATCCGGCGAGCTGCGAGACGATGACAAAGGCGAACGTGCTGGCGCGGCGGGAGGCGAGGCCGCCAAGGAAGTCGGCGGCCCCATAGACGGCCGCCGAGGCAAGCGCGAGGACGTAGATCAATCCCTAGACGGCTTCGGCAACCCCACGCGAGATCACGGTGACGTTGTCGCCCGGCGCGATCTCGCCGGCCTCGACGACCTTCATGTAGACGCCGCGCAGGTTGCGGTGGCGGATCGCCGTGTCGGAGACGAGCTGCAGCGCGTCGAGCCCGAAGCGCGCGCGGAACTTCTTGCAGCCGTTGTGCGGGAGCGGGGTGACCTCCAGCGTGACGCCGCCGGCGCGCAGGCGGCTACCCGTCGGCAGGTTCGCGTTGGAGAGGTCGAGGTCCAGGACCAGGTTGTCGCCGAAGAGCTCGAGCGGCTGGCCGTTGGCGATGAGCTCCGCGACGTCGCGCTGCATGACCGTGAGCTGCGCCTCGGGGTTGGGCCGGCTGCTGCGCCCCCACCGGTCGCCCGGCATGCCGGACTCTGGCGTCATGGCCGCGCGATCGAGGACGATTCGCTCGCCAGGAGCGCCGCGGCTGATCAAACACACGACGCACCCTTCTTCGCGCGGCGCTGGCGGCAGCGCCAGGAGCCGCTGCTCCAGATCGTGCACTACTGCAGCTCCGCGAGCAGGCCGTCCAGGCTGCGCCCGATGTGCAGGTCGGCGAAATTGAACTCGGAGCGCAGCATCTTCTCGACCTCGGCGCGGGACGCCTTCTTCAGGATCAGCTCGCGCACGCGGTTCCGCAGGCGGTCGGTCGTGTCGCGAAACTTCCGCAGCTCCGCCTTGGTGGTGACGTTGCCATGGCCGGGCACCACGGCGTCGAAGTCGAGCTGCAGCACGCGGTCGATCGTGCGCGGCCACTCCTTGGCGCTGCCGCCGCCGGCATAGTCGATGAGCTGCGGCACGTCGGCGCCGAAGGTGAACATGTCGCCCGCGGCCAGCGCGCGCTGCGCGGGGAAGTACGCCACCAGGTCGCCGTTGGTGTGCGCGCGGCCGAAGTGATAGAGCTCGACGCGCGTGCCGCCGAGCTGCAGATACGCGGTCTCGTCGAAGGTCACCGTCGGCGCGCCGGGCTGCTTCGCGTCGGCGAAATGCCGGCGCGCGGCCTCGGTGGCCACGACGTCCACGTTCATCGCCTGCAGCCGGGCGTTGCCGCCACTGTGGTCGCCGTGATGGTGCGTGTTCACGACGTAGCGGACCGGCTGGTTCGTCACCTTCTTGATTTCCGCGAGGATGTTGTCCACGTCCTGCGGAAACTTGTCGTCGACGAGGATGACGCCTTCGCTGGTGACGAGCACGGTCGAGTTGCCGGGCACGAACGCGTTGTGGACGACGAACAGGTCGTCCCGGACCTTGATGGTGTCGAGCTTCGACGGGCCGGTCGGGAACTGCCCGTACAGGGACGCGCCCGCCAGGGCCGCGCCCAGCACCGCGAGAACGATGACGCGCTTGTTCATGGGCGAAAGTATACTGTGCGCATGCAGCGGGCCGGGGCACTCGCGGCGGTACTCATCGTGGCGGCGGCCGGGGCTGCCCATGCGCAGTTCGGCCGCGGCTTCTTCGGGTCCCGCCTGGCCACGCCGGCCGATTTCGACGGCCGCTTCCATTACTGCCGCGCGGTCTACAACTCCGGGTTCGGGGGCGGCGGCGGGAGCTGGCGGACCGACTACCCCAACGCCGACATCAACATGTCGGTGCGGCTGTCCGAGCTCACCAAGATCAACGTCAGCCGCAACCAGTACGGCGACCCGAACCACCTGCTGGTGCGCGTCGGCAGCGACGAGATGTTCCAGTGCCCGCTGATCATCCTGTCAGCGCCGGGCAGCGCGACGATTCAGGCCAACGAGGCCGGACGCATCAAGGAGTACCTGCTCAAGGGCGGCATGCTCTGGACCGACGATTCGTGGGGCAGCTACCAGTGGCAGCACTGGGTCGGCCAGCTCCGCAAGGTCCTGCCGGCGGCGGAGTACCCGATCATCGACGTGCCGCTCGCGCATCCGCTCTACCGCACGCAGTTCATCGTCACCGAGATTCCGCAGATCCCGAACATCGGCTTCTTCCTGCGCTCGGGCGGCGGCACGTCCGAGCAGGACTCCGACAGCGCCGTGCCCGTCGTCCGCGCCATCGTGGACGAGGACGGACGCATCATGGTCCTGATGACGCACAACACCGACATTCAGGACTCGTGGGAGCGCGAAGGCGAGGACCCGTCGTACTTCTACGCGTTCAGCCCGCGCGGCTACGCGTTCGGCATCAACGCGATCCTGTACGCCCTGACCCACTAATCAGGAGACTGATATGAGACGTGGATTCATCCTGGGACTGATCGTCGCCGCCGGCGTCGGCCTGGCCACCGTCGCGGCGCAACAGCAGCAGCCGCCGCTCGGCAACATCGAGAAACTGGCGAACAACCTCTACATGATTCCCGGCCAGGGCGGGAACTCGGCGGTCTTCGTCGCCGGCAACGGCGTCGTGCTCGTCGACACCAAGCTCGCCAACAACGGTCCGGGGCTGCTCGAGCGGATCAAATCGGTCACCGACAGGCCGGTGACGATGATCATCAACACGCACACGCACGGCGACCACACCGGCAGCAACATGGCGTTCCCGGCGAGCGTCGAGATCGTGACGCACGAGAACACCAAAGCGAACATGGAGAAGATGCCGGTCTACCAGGAAGCGGCGAACAAGGTCGGGATGCCGGACCGCACGTTCAAGGACCGCCTGACGCTGCTGAGCGGCAACGACTCGATCGACCTCTATCACTTCGGCCCCGCGCACACCAACGGCGACGCGTTCGTCGTGTTCCGCAACCTGCGCGTGATGCACGCGGGCGACGCGTTCGCCAACGCCGCGCAGCCGTTCGCCGACGTCGCCAACGGCGGCAGCGCGCTGCAGTACGGCGACACGATCGGCAAGGCGGCCGCGGGGATCACGGGCGTGGACCGCGTGATCACCGGCCACAACGTCGTGCGGCCGTGGGCCGACTTCGTCACCTTCGGCGAGTACAACCGGCTGATGGCGCAGCACGCGCGCGCGTCGATGAAGGCGGGCAAGCCGGCCGAGCAGGCGATGAAGGAATTCGCGCCGGGCGAGAAGTTCAAGGACTACCCGGCGGTGGCGGCCGGCCGCGGCGGCCCCGGCGGGAACTTCACGATCATGTATCAGGAGTTGTCGCGGTAGGGGCGAGGCATGCCTCGCCCCTACCTGGAAACCGCCGGGCACCTTCGTGTGGGTGACTCCGCCTGCGAGGAGTAGCGTGGGGCCATTTGCGATCTCTGATTTGTGATTTGTGATTTGTGATTTAATCACAACCTTCAAATCGCAACTCGCGACTCGCAGATCGCAAATCCGAAAGGACGCGACATGGAAGCGAAGACCGTTCAGGTGCCCCGCGAGGCCATCGACCTGTACAACCGCTATATTCACGGCGAGATCAGCCGGCGCGATTTCATGGACGGGGCCAAGAAGTTCGCCCTGGTCGGCGGCGGCGCCGCCATCGTCGAAGCCCTCATGCCGAACTACGCGGCCGCGCAGCAGGTGTCGCCGACCGACGCGCGCATCAAGGCCAGCTACGAGACGGTGCCGTCGCCGAACGGCAACGGCAGCATCAGGGGCTACCTGGTCCGCCCGGCCAATGCCGGCACCGGCCGCCTGCCCGCGATCCTCGTCGTGCACGAGAACCGCGGCCTCAACCCGCACATCGAGGACGTGGCGCGGCGCCTCGCCGTCGCCAACTTCATGGCGTTCGCGCCCGACGGCCTCACCTCGGTCGGCGGCTACCCGGGCGACGACGAGAAGGGCGGCGCGCTGTTCGGCAAGGTGGACCGCGCGAAGATGGGCGAGGACCTGTACGCGGCGGCGGTGTGGTTGAAGAACCGTCCCGACTCGACGGGCCGGCTCGGCGTCACCGGCTTCTGCTTCGGCGGCGGCATCTCCAACTCGCTGGCCGTCCGCATGGGCGCGGACCTGCAGGCCGCGGTGCCCTTCTACGGCGGCGCGCCGCCGGCGGCCGACGTGGCGAAGATCAAGGCCGCGGTGCTCGTGCACCACGGCAGCGAGGACACCCGGCTCGTGATGGCGTGGCCGGAGCACGAGGCCGCGATGAAAGCGGCGGGCGTGACCCACGAGGGCTACATCTATCCGATGGCCGTTCACGGGTTCAACAACGACGCGACCCCGGCGCGCTACAACAAGGCGGCCGCGGATCTCGCGTGGCAGCGGACCGTCGCCTGGTTCAACAAGTACGTCAGGACGACCAGCTGACGCTGGTCGCTGATCAACTCCCAACTCCCAATAACCAACTCCCAAGACGTCTTGGAAGTTGGAAGTTGGAAGTTGGGAGTTGACGCTTCTTAGGTGATCGTCGGCGTGACCACTGTCGAGATCACCGTGCGGTCCGCGCAGTCCTGATACGCCTGCCGCGTCTGGCTCAACGGGTACGTCTTCCCGACGAGCGCCTTCATGTTGATCTGCCCCGTCTCCATCAGCCGCACGTGGCGCGGCGAGTCGCGCCGGTCGTTGGTGCCGCCGCCGGTGCCGGGCCAGTGGTGCTTCGCGCCGTCGGCCCACTGCGAGGCGGGGAGCGAGACGAACGCCGTCTGCGGATGGCCGACGCTGCACGTGGCGATCGTGCCGATCGCCGAGCACAGCTCCCAGCACTGGTTCAGCACGGTGACGCCCGTCGGGTCCGGGCCCTGCACTTCCTTCGGCCGTATCTTGTCGCCGCCGACGGCCTCGATGACGTGATGCGGGCCGATACGCCCCGAGCCCGCCCAGATGCGATCGGTCACCGGCTTCGTCATCTCGCGCAGGTGATCGACGAGCGCGTCGCGGAAGCGGTCGCCGTTGGCGGGCGCGTTCGGGATCGGGCGCCGGTCGCGGAACTGGTTGGGATCCACGACGTCGGTGGCGCCCAGCTTCATCGCGAGCTGGCGCCGATACGCGATCGGCTCGACGACGATGATGCGTGAGGCGCCCTTGATCTTCGCGCCCTGGATGGCCGCGAGGCCCACGGGACCCGCGCCGAAGATCACGACGTCCGACGCCACTTCCACCGGCACGTTCGTCATCGTCATGCCCAGGCCGCAGCCGGCGACGCACGTCAGCATCGAGATCTCCGCGGAGCTGACGTTCGGGTGGAAGAGCGGGGTCGCGTACTCCTCGTTCACGATCATCAGCTCGGCCATGCCGCCCGTGCGCGAGAACACCGGCGTGCCGTCCGGCATGTTGCACGTCGCCACGTTGTCGGTCTGCCCGCCCCGGCACTTGTCGGACCGCATGTTGAGGCAGTTGAAGCAGCGGCCGCACGACGCGTGCAGGTTGACGATGACGCGGTCGCCGACGCGCGCGCTGAGCACCTGCGGGCCGATGGCCTCGACGATGCCCACGCCGCCGTGGCCGACGATCGTCGCCTGGTTGGTGGGCGTGCCGGGGATGAGCACCTGGTCGACGCTCGTGTAGCAGGTCTGCGCCGCCTCGGTGCGGATCACCATCTGGCGTCCGGTGATCGGGCGCAGCGTGAGATCCACCACGTCCGGCAGCTGCGCGGTGTTGAACTTCACGAAGCCCCTGAACCGCCGCCCGCCCTGGGCGTTGGTCAGGACTGCGGGGGCGCCGCCCTGAGCGGCAAGCGGCCCGCCGCCGAGGAGCGCCGCCCCGCCTCCGACGGCGGCCGCTCCGGCGGTCTTCAGAACACGACGGCGAGAGATTCGGGATTTCGGCATCGGACGACCTCCTGGAAAACGGCATTACTATAGACCCTCCATGGGCACGGCGTCCGATCGAAGTTGGGCCATCTTCGTCGCGCGGACGATCCTCGGCGTCGTGTTCTGCATTGCCGGCATCCACAAGACGTTCGTCTACGGTCCGCTCGAGCACGCGGGGCGGCTGTTCGTGGAACCCTACGCGGACACGTTCCTGCCGGTGTGGGCGCTGTGGGCGACGGGCACCGTGGTGCCGATCGTCGAGCTGGTCGCCGGCGCGCTGGTTCTGGTGGGTTTCTGGACGCGGCCGGCGCTCGTCGCGCTCCTGGGCGTGCTCGTGCTGGTCACGTTCGGGCACCTGCTGGTGCAGCCGGCAACCTCGATCGTCCCGTTCATCATGCCGCGATCGACGCTCCTGCTCGTCGTGCTGCTCATGCCGCCGGACGAGGATCGCTACTCGCTGGCATATCTGTTCAGATGACGCGGACCGTCGAGCGGGCGGCGGCGATCTTTCTCGTGCGGTCAATGCTCGGGTTCGTCTACCTGTTTGCCGGCATCCAGCGCATCCCGAACGGCACGCCGTTCGACTACGCGGTCGCGGTGCTGGAAATCGGCCTCGGCGGGCTCCTGCTGGCCGGCTTCTGGTCGCGCCGCGCGCTGCGCTGCCTCGCGCTCCTCATCGTCGGCATCACGCTCTATTACGGCATCGACGGCCTGCGCAACCCGATGGGCGTGACGGCAATGAACATCATGGTCGTCAACTTCTACATCCTGCCGCGCGCGGCGCTCATCATCGTCAACCTCTTCCTGCCGGCTGAAGACGACCTGCTGTCGGTCGATGCGATCGTGGACGGGCGTGTGCGCCGGCTCAGCCGGGGCGCGCAAGCCGCCGCACGTACCCCATCCGAATCAGTGTGAAAGCGGTTCGTCCCTGACGGGATACGATTGCCCCCCCGGCAAGGAGACCAACCATGCACAGGAAGACGCTCGTACTGGCGCTGGCCACGCTCGCGGTCGCAGCGCTCGCCATTCCGCTCCGCGCCGTCAACGACGGTGAACCCGACGCGGGGCGGCATCCCTACGTTGGATTGATGGTCGCGCAGGACGCCAGCGGCCGCCCGCTGTGGCGCTGCAGCGGCACGCTGCTCTCGGCGACGGTCTACCTCACGGCGGGACACTGCACGGAGGCGCCCGCGGCGCACGTGGAGATCTGGTTCCAGGAAGATGTCGAGTCAGGGATTCCCGGCAACGGGTATCCGTTCACCGGCAACGTGGGCGGCACGCCGCACACGCATCACAACATCCGCGTGCGGCTGCTCGCGCGCTCGAAGCTGAATCAGATCAACACCGGGTTCACGGGCGACTTCTCGATGCTGCTGTCGAACAACGCGCATACCGGCGGCACGTGCTTCGGCGACTCCGGCGGGCCCAATTTCGTGGGCGACACCGCCGTCATCGCCGGCGTCACGTCCTTCGGGATCAACGGCGACTGCGCCGGCACGGGCGGGGTCTACCGCATCGACGGCGTGTAGAAGAAGCGCTAGCGCGGTTTCGACTTCTTCGTAGTGTCCGGCTTTAGCCGGACCACACACGGCGGTGCCGATCAACGTGGTCCGGCTAAAGCCGGACACTACGACGTTTCAGAAACCGCGCTAGCGACGTCTCTTCGAGGCCGTCTTCTTGCTTGGGGCCGCTTTCCTTCTGGAGGCGGCCTTCTTTTTCGTCGGCGCCGCCTTCCTCTTCGGCGCCGCCTTCCTCTTCGGCGCGGCTTTCTTCCCGGGCGCGGGTGTCTTCTTCTTCCGGGCAGGCGCGGGCTTGAGCGAGTGGACGGCGAACATCACGCCCTGCGGATCCACCGCCTGCGTGATCCAGTCGCCGCCCGGCACTTCCATGGGCCCGTTGATCACCGTCCCGCCGGCCTTGCCGATCGCGGCCGCGGTCTTCCGTGCATCGGCGACACGGATGTACGGGAGCCACGCCGGCTTGAGCCCGCCGGCCGCGGGCGCGTTGAACATGCCGCCCAGCGTCCGTCCGTTGCGGCCGTACATCTGATACGTGCCGAATGCCGGATCGCTGAAGGCGCCGGTCGCTTCCCAGCCGAACACGCGCTGATAGAACCTGAACGCGGACTCCCAGTCGGTCGTCATCAGCTCGTGCCAGGAGAAGTCGCCAACGCCGACGGCTCCCGGCTTCTCCGGCGACGCGGGCCGGCCCGGCGTGAACGCCGCGAACATCGCGCCCTGCGGATCCGCAATGAGCGCGAAGCGGCCGACCGTGGGAATCTCCGCCGGCTGGCGCAGCACGCGCCCGCCGTACTGCGCGGCCTGCAGCGCGGTCTCGTCCACGTCCGGCGTCGCGATGTAGGTCACCCAGCACGGAGGGGTCCCGCCGGCCCTGGCCTCGTCCGGCAGCGGCATCAGCCCGCCCATCGGTGCGCCGCGCCCGATCGTCCACATCGAATACGACGGCTGCCCGGCCCACGGCTTCGCCTTCCAGCCGATAACCGTGTTGAAGAACCTCGCGGCATCCCGGGTGTCGGTCGTCATCAGCTCGTGCCAGACGAACCGGCCGCGAATCGAGGTCTCGCTCATCGTCCACGCTCCGGCGACGACACCGCGCCTGCGCCGCCGCCGGCGGTCGAGCGCCCGTCGGTCAGCAGATCGGCCCGCGAGTCGGCCTCGGTCTTGTGCGGCGTGACCTTGTCGGGATCGACGCGAATCATCAGGTAGGTCACGTGGTCGTCGATGCGCGTGAACTGATGTCCCGTGCCCGCCGGGATGACGACGACGTCGCCGGCCTTGATCTCGTGCGCCACGCCGTTGCGAATCGCGCGCGCGTTGTTGCCCGGCCCGTTGAGGAGCCGGACGGTCGTCTCCGTCGCGGGACGCCGCTGCTTGTCCACGAGATCGGGGCCGAGCACGAGCGTCGCCGACCCGGAGATGACGTGATAGACCTCGCTCACCAGATCGTGCTCGGCGACGTTGGCGTTCGGGTTGTTGAGCTTCGGACGGTGCACGACCGCGACGCCGACGTTGGCCTTGCCGATGTCCACCTGCCGCACCTGCTGGTCGGTGAGCTGGTTGGCGATCGCACGCTTCACGTACGCCTGGATTTCGCTGTTCGGGATGTATGTGCCCGGGCACATGGTGCAGGTCGGCGCGTACTCGCGCTCCTGCGCCGCCACCGCCATGGCCGCCAGCACGATGACGAGGCCGACCAGCTTCACGATGTTCATGTGAGTTCCTCCTTCGAAGCGAGCTGCCAGAGCGCGAGACCGGTGAGCACGACACCGCTCATCTCGAGCGCGAGCGCAATGTAGATCGACTGGCGAACCGGCCCGTCCAGGACGACCCCGGCGAGTCGCGTCAGCCCGAAACCGGCAACGGTGAGGAAGGAGACGAGCAGCCCCGCGCGCACACGGCCTGCCCCGAGCCTGGTCGAGGGGCCTGCCCCGAGCCTGGTCGAGGGGCCTGCCCCGAGCCTGGTCGAGGGGCCTGCCCCGAGCCTGGTCGAGGGGTCCGGCGCCGCGAGGCACCACGCCAGGAACGCGGCCAGGCCCAGCTCGAAGCCGCCGTAGGTCGCACGAAAGTCGATAACGGCGCTCGGCTCCGGGAGCTGAATCCCGACGGTCGCCGCCATGGGCACCGGCGCGACCAGAAATGCCGCGCCAAACGCCGCGTAAATGAAGGCCGACAGGGCGAGCACGATGCGCGGAAATGCCATGCCGACGGCGCGAATCGTAACACGTCGTCATGGATGACTGATTAGGACTCTATGAAACTTTAGTGCAGCCAAAGCCGGCTCTTGGGGGTATAACTGATGATCAATGGACGGTCGCATCCGCGTCCTCGAGTCGGTCATTGAAAGCATGGGCGACGGCGTGGCGGTCGTCGACGAGCACGGCAAGTTCGTCCTCATGAACGCCGCGGCCAGGCGCCTCTATGGGCGCGGACCGACGGACGGGCCGGTGGAACAGTGGGCCGAAATCTACGGGGTGCTGCGCGCCGACGGCGTCACCCCGTTCCCGGCCGACGAGCTTCCGCTCGCGCGCGCCCTGCGCGGCGAGGCGACCGACCAGATCGAGCTGTTCTTCCGGAACATCGCGCATCCCGACGGCATCATCGTCTCGTCCACGGGGCGTCCGCTCCGCGACGCCGCTGGACGGGTCTGCGGCGGCATCGTCGTGCTGCGCGACATCTCGGCTCAGAAGCGGGCCGAAGTCGAGATGCGCGACACCAACGATCGTCTGAACCGGCTGCTCGAGGACCAGGAGCGGCGCGGTCAGCAGTCGCGTGTGCTCGCCGAGATGAGCAGCCTCCTGCAGGCCACCTCCGCCGTGGACGAGTTGTATGCGGTCATCGCCGACTACATGGAGCGGCTGTTCCCCGGGCAGGCGGGCGCGTTCTTCGCCTACAGCGCCTCGCGCGACGATCTGGAGCAGAAGTCCTGGTGGGGCGGGTTCGCCGCGGACGAGCACCCGCTGATGAAGCCCGAGGAATGCTGGGGGCTGCGGCGCGGGCGCGCCCACCGCGTGGACGGCGGCACCACCCGCATGCGCTGCGCGCACATCCCGCCTGCGCTCGGCGGCAGCGCGCTGTGCGTGCCCGTGCTCGGGCCGGATGAAACGCTCGGGCTGCTGCACGTGCGGTTCCGGGCGGCCGGCGACTCCGCGCGCGAGCACGTGTTGTGGGAGGAACGCGAGCAGGTCACGGCCACGGCGGCGGAGTACCTCGGCCTCGCGCTCGTGAACCTGCGGCTGCGGCTGGCGCTGCAGCAGCAGTCGATCCGCGACCCGCTGACGGGGCTCTTCAACCGCCGCTTCCTGGAGGAAACGCTGCCGCGGGAGATCCGGCGGGCGCAGCGGAAGCGCTCCACGCTCTGCGTGCTGATGCTGGACATCGACAACTTCAAGACCTTCAACGATCGCTACGGGCACGCGGCGGGCGACAACGTGCTGCGCGAGTTCAGCGGCCTGCTCATCGACAACATCCGCGCCACCGACATCGCGTCGCGCTACGGCGGCGAGGAGTTCACGATCGTGCTGCCCGACTCGCCCGTCGCGGACGCGCGGAAGAAGGCGGAGCTGATCCTCGAGAAGACGCGGGCGCTGCGCGTCACCTTCAACGGCACGGGCGTCGGCCCCATCAGCACGTCCATCGGGCTGGCGGCCTGCCCCGAGCACTGCGACAACGCGCAGGCGCTGATGCGCGCGGCCGACCAGGCGCTCTACGCCGCGAAGCAGGGCGGCCGGGCGCGCGTGGAGATCTTCACGCGCGGCACGGCCGGCGCCGCCACCGTCTAGAGCGGTTTCTGAAACGTCGTAGTGTCCGGCTTTAGCCGGACCATGTTGATCGGCACCGCCGTGTGTGGTCCGGCTAAAGCCGGACACTACGAAGCAGTCGAAACCGCGCTAGCCGATTACCAGCGGCGGAGCGTTGTCTCTCACTCGTCTGGTCCGGCGGCGCGGTTCTTCGCGAACAGCACGACCACGATGACCAACGCGATGATCACGACGACGAGCGGGACCAGCTCGAAGACGAGCACGGACCGGCGGCGTCAGGGGACGAGGAATCGCTGGTTCTCGTGGCAGATGAACTCGATGAGCTCGCCGTCCACCATGACGTACTGATTGAGGCGGACGGTCCACGGGCGCGTGTACGCCTTCGGATCGTCCACCGTGACGTCGATCTCGATCTGCCCGAAGTTCGGGCGGCGGAAGCGCTCGGTCAGCTTGCCGGCGTCGGTGAGCGGGCTGCCGTTCACGTCCAGCCAGCCGCCGTCGCGGAAGTTCGTCGTCTCGACGACGAGCGTGTCGCCTTCCCACCAGCCGCGCGAGTAGCCGTACCACCAGGGCTGCGGATCGTTGTTGGGCGCGGGCCGGCCGTCCAGATAGATCTTGCGCAGCCCGTAGTTGGCCTCGTAGATGATGACCATCAGGTTCGCGGTGTGGATGATCTGCCGCGGCTGGGGATGCGTGTGGAACTGCATGAGCCCCATCGGCAGGCAGCGCGCGTCGGGGTTGTCCTTGCTCTCGGCGGCCATGCGCTCCTTGCGGAGGGCCGCGGCCCACGGCTGAAGCGGCAGGTCGTCCTTGAAGCCGGCGCCCACGTTCCAGAACATCGCCAGCGGAGGCGTGCCGGGCGGCGGCTCGGGAGGCTTCGCGTCGCGCCCGCCGCCGCCGCGGTTCATCCACAATCCTGAGAAGTCAGGCTTCCCGTCCGGAGTCCGCGGCGCCGGCGCGGCGAGGTTCGGCTTCCCGTCAGCCAGCCGCGGTATTCCCGGCGTCGAATGAGCCGGCCATTGCGCGTGCACCATCGACGTGACCGCGACGATGCCGACGAGGACGAACAGAGCAGCAATGCGTCTCATGCAACCCCTCACACGCCCGGCGCGGCCTGCCACTCGGCGCGGCCGTACAGCCACAGCGTGAAATTCGAATACACGTTGCCGAGCGTATGGAGCACGACGGCCGGCAGGATCGATCCGCTCACGTGCGTGATCGTTCCGTAGATCGCGGCGACCGCCAGGTAATACGGCCACAGTATCGGCGTGAAGTCCAGATGGACCAAGGCGAACATCGTTCCCGTAATCAAGATGGCGATCGGGAGACCGTTCTGCCGCTCGATCGGCGCCTGCATGAGGCCGCGGAACGCCGATTCTTCGACCACTCCGGCAAACAGGGACGACATGAGCAGCAGGGCGGCCATGGTCGTGGCGGGAACATACGCGAGATCCGGCATCTGCTGCACCGGCAGCGGCACGAACCGGCTCACCACCCGCAGCCCCGGCACGAGCGCGACGAGCGCGACGGTTCCCGCGAGCAGCGACCACGCCCACGTCCGGACCGGCAGGTTGCCCGCGCGCAGATCCGGGAAGCCGCGCACCGACCGCCAGAACAGCCACAGGACGACGCCGAGGACGGGGACCGCCCAGGGCACGTCCGGCCGGAAACGCAGGTTGGCGAACAACACGATATTGCGCGGAATAGTGGCGGCGAGCAGCACCAGCACGCCGATCCCGACAGCCCGGCCTATGACACGCAAACGGGCGGATGCTATCACCTAGCGCGGGTGGATCGTCGCAAAAAGCACGTCCCAGTGCACGTGGCGGCCGCACGGCGACTGGCGGTCGCCTCGAAAGGTGTTGGTCAGCACCTGGAGGTCGTCAATCTCGGAGACGGCGGCCCAGCGCCACCCGAACGGGCGGCCGGACTTGCTCCCGCCGCCGACCTGGTAGAAGAACAGCTTCGCTTCGCCGTTGATGACGCCGTAGTCGTGCGGCTCCGCGCGCCTCGGCAGATCGTGCAGCGTGAACGTGACGAGGCGCCGAAGGGTCGCGGCCGTGTCGCGTGCGCGTCGCTGTCGCCTGTCGTCCTATTGCTGCATGGAGAGTGACGGCGGGACCCGGCGGGTCAGCCGCTCGCGGCCGGTGATCGCCAGCGCCTCGGCCAGCATCGTCACCTGGACGCTGCCGAAGCTCGACGTGGGATCGAACCGTGCAGCAGGCCAGGCCGGACCGAACTGGAGGACGGCAAACAGCACGACGCCGCCGAAGAGAATACGGCCCATGGCCGTCAGCGAAGCTGCGTGCGGACGACGAGCTTGAGACCTGACCAGACGTCGCTCACGGCGCAGACCTTGACGTCCACGAACCCGAGCGGCAGCGCCACCTCGCGGATGGTGTCTTCGGTGACGTCGGTCGCCATCTTCGCGGCCTTCTTCGGCCACGACACCCAGACGGCGGCGTCCGTGCGCAGCGCACGGCGAAGCGCGGTGAGCTGCCGTGTGAGCTCGGTCCGGCGCGTGACGAACACGTGCACGATGTCCACGCCCTCGCCGGCGCGGCGGTCGACGCGCACCCGCGGCGGCAGCGGCGCGAGCAGCGTCGCGTACTCGTCAGGCGCGTGCAGCGGCAGCAGGCGTGTGTCGGCCTTGATCCCCAGCTTCTTCGCGAGCGGCGTGCCCGAGTAGCCGGCTGGAGGCATGGACGTGTGGAAGCGACGGCTACGACTGGCGCCGGAATGCTTCCCCCGCCACCGTCGATTCTCGAAGGATACGCTCGGACGCCAGGGTCGATGCCGGGCTGGCCAGGTCGGCTCCAACGAGTTGTCAGGCAGCTGGCAGCTCGGGCCTCACCCAGACGTGCAACCGAACGGAAACTCGTGCAACCGGACAGCAGCGCACAAAGTTGAGCGTTCGAGCGACTCATGCGGGCTGACGTCAGCGTTCACCCGCGCCGGCAAGCGGCGCAAGAGCGACGCGGCGGCGTCGTGTGCAACCGGATGTCAGCCGGTTCATCGGCCCAGTACCACATCGATGCCGTGAAGGATCTGCGCACGAAGCTTCGGGCCCAGGCGCCCGACCCGCTCGGTGAGCAGTGACCGATCAAGCGCGACAATCTGCGACACGTTGGCAACCGAGTCCTTCGGCAGCCCCGACGTCTTGCGTGGGAGCAACACATTGCCCGGTGCGCCTGCCCAGACGGTGTTGCTGGTCAGCGGTACGCACACGACCGTGGCGATGCGACTTCGATTCAACGGATTTCCCTGGACGACAACGACGGGTCGGCGGAAACCTGGGCCGGACCCCGTGGGTTCGGGCACGTCCGCCCACCAGATGTCTCCTTGCCCGACCTCTACCACTCCACGCTCCGGAGCACCCGTCGCCCGGCCCTCTGTACGAAGGCCTCCGGTGCGGCGTCGCCGAGTGCATCGACCACGACGTTCATGGCCTCGGTCACCTCGTCTGGCGCGTGTCGGGCGAGGTACTCAGCCAAGGCTTCGGCATACAGCTGACTCCGCGACTTACGGGTGCGCTTCGCGTAGCCCTCGGCGTCGCGATACACGCGATCCGGCAGCGATACGGCAGTCTTCATACCAGTAGTATAACCGACGCCGTCGCTGGCCGGGCCCGGCGTGCGGGTCGCATCGACTGGAGCGTTCAACCCCAAGAGGGGCGAAGGACCTGCCTTGAGTGTGTGTGGGATCCGGCAACGCACGGCTTCAGCCGCAGCGGCTCAGCCTTGCACCAGCCGTTGACGGCTGCAAGCCGATGTTCGCCGGCCCCGTTTCTGTCGCCAGCCCACGGCAGCGAGATTGGGTCACCGCCCCGCTGCCGGTTGCGTCAGTCGAACGCTCACCAAGAGTACCCAGGCAAGCCCAAAGACCCAGGGCAAGAGGTAACCCGGGAGAAGCCACTCCACCGCCTTCGATCTTGAACCAATGGTGGGCGGAATCCCGAGTCCTTCGCCCACGCGGCTCTTGTGTCAGCTGCAATGCGGAGAAGCTCCTTTATCGCCTTGAGCCCACGCGCCAAGCTGTAGCCGATGAAGATGCACGACACGAGTCCGACAACGCTGAGGATCGCAACGCCGCGCCAGTCTGAGCTCCACATGATCGTGGCAGCTCCGAACAACAGACCTTGCAGCGTCCACATCTATGTCAGACGCTGGTTGAGGAGCTCGTCTTCGTGGTGAATCATCGAACGGATCACGCCCACACTCTCGACGACCCTCTCGCGATCGGAGGTACTCATGGCATTCCCCGTTCAGTCCGAGCCCGTCGAGAGGATGATGTGTTCGCTCAGGCGTGAACACCTTTCTGTTCCCCGAACCCCGTCTGACGTCCTCCGGCGTGCCGCAGCGCTCGGCGCCTGTCCGCCGAACGTCCCGCGATGAGCCGCGGCGCGACCACGTCAGTGCGGCGCCGTCGGCTCCATCGCGTGGTTAGGCCGTTCACCGAGTGAATGTGACCTCGGCAACCGCGATCCCGCTCTCACCGGCCACAGCGTACAGCAGGTAGACCCGTCCGCCTTCTTCAAACACCGCAGGGTCACGGAGTTGATTGACGTGCCCGTACGCAGTGCTTCGAAGGGAAGGCGACAAGGGCGCATCGGCGCCTTCCCAGACGCGTTCGGGACGGAGCACCTCGACTCCGGGACTATTGGACCATTTCGCCCAGTCGCCCGACACGT
>VFYY01000014.1 GCA_016871375.1 Acidimicrobiia bacterium | reverse complement strand
CGGACCAACGCGTTCCGCTCGTCATCGGTCAGGACCAAGGCTTTCTTGGGGCGTCCAGTCTTTGGCATGCCCCTTTTAGATCACAATGCGCGTTCTATTTCCAGCTATTTCGTTTCCGGGGTACTAGGGTACATAAGACACACATGACACACGCGCAAATCCGGTTCGACGATGGTCTCGGCTACGAACAGTACATGGGGAAGTGGAGTCAGCTGGTGGGCGAGGCCTTTCTCGAGTGGCTCGCGCCGGCAGCAGGCCTGCGCTGGCTCGATATCGGCTGCGGCAACGGGGCTTTCACCGAACTGGTCCTCGATCGATGCGCGCCGGCGTTCGTGGACGGGATGGATCCGTCGGATGAACAGCTGGCGTTTGCCCGCCTCCGCCTGGAAGGACGAGCGGCGGCGTTTCGACGGGCGGATGCGATGGCGTTGCCATTCGCGGACGACGCCGTCGATGTCGCCGTCATGCCGCTCGTGATCTTCTTTGTGCCTGATCCGGCCAGGGGCGTGGCGGAGATGGCGCGCGTGATCCGTCCTGGCGGCATCGCCGCCGCCTACGCCTGGGACATGGACGGCGGCGGGTTTCCCTATCAGGCGCTGCAGGACGAGATGCGGGCGCTCGGCATGCCGGTGCCGCTGCCGCCGAGCCGCGAGGCCTCCCGGCTCGACGTCATGCGGGAGCTGTGGCAGCGTGCGGGCCTGGAAGGTGTCGACACACGCGTGATGACGGTGCAACGGACTTTTCCCGGCTTCGATGACTACTGGACGACCGTCCTCAAGGGGCCGAGCGTCGGCGGCCAACTCCAGGCGTTGCCGCCGGGCGACGCGGCGGTGCTCCAGGCGCGCCTGCGTGCGCGCCTGGCGATATCCGCGGAAGGTCGCGTGACCTGCGTTGCGCGGGCCCATGCCGTCAAAGGGCGGCGGTTCAACAACGTCCAGCAACGATGATCCTGTGGCAGGCCGTCGGCAGGTAGGAGCGCTCGCGGAGGCGGCAACGCACCGGCTCGTCTTCAAGGCATCGCATTCGCGGCGTGCCGGTGTTCCCCGCTGCGCTCCGATCCGCGCGATGTCGATGTGCTGAAGCGCATCGGCGTGCCGGAGTAGCTGCCGCCCAGACCCGATCGCCGGGGGTTGAGCATGTTCATGGGTGGACGCGAGAAGGACGCTGCCTGTCGGGGCGCCCGATTCCCACGTTGAACATAGCTGTATCGCGGCCAGACCGACCGGTAACGCTCACGCACACCACCCACCATCCCGCGGTGGACGGACGCTCGCGGAACGTCAACCACGTGTCGGCGCGCACCCTGGCCACCTGGGTTCGCAGTACCACTCCCGTTCGCGGCGAGCCACCGTCGATTCGTACGGTCACGGCGGCGGGACGTCGGGTGGCATCCCGCACCAGGATCTTCCACGAACGCCACGCGGAGTCGATTGCCAGCGTGACCACGAACAGGCCAAAGACGGTCGGTTTCGTGCGCCGGCAGTCGACGTTCTCAGGCAGGGGGGCACCTCGCGGGCTCACGCCGCGCCCCGCTGCCGGTCTTGCAGCGCCGAAACGACAAAGGCCGCGTCCTCGCCTACGCCTCCGAGCAGCGATGAATTCAAACGGGACTGGTATCGCAGTCCGACAAACGCCAGCCCGGGCGCCGAGCTGACTACGCCGCGCAGATGCAGCGGGTACCCGTCCGGCCGCACCACCGGCGCCTGAATCCAGCCGAAATCCGGGCGGAAGCCGGTACACCAGATCACCGCGGCCACGTCCAGCGGATCTTCTCGGCCTTCCACGACCGGACGTCCCACCCGCACACCGGTCATCCTGCCGACGCGCGTCAGCGCCGGCCGCTCGAGATCGCGCATGGTCATGCCCACGAGGGGATCGCCGGCGAACAGCCGCCCGGCCGTGAGCCGCCGGCCGATCCACGAGTCGACGGACGGCCGCATGAGCGTCGGCCACAGCCAATCGTAGACATCGCGTCCCAGCACACGACGCGGGATCGCGCCGGTACTCGGTCCCGACAGCCAGACGCGGCGCGAAGCAGAGAGCTCGAGGGCGATCTGCGCGCCCGAGTTTCCGGCCCCGACGACGAGCACGTCGCCGTCCGGAAGTTGCCGAGGGTTGCGATAGTTGCTCGAGTGAAGGCCGACGATGCGGGGCGCAAGCTCAGACGCGAATAAGGGGACCGAGGGCCGCCCGTACGCACCTGTCGCGATGATGACCGACGATGCTGCGAGCTCGTCGTCCGCGGTTCGCACGATGAAGGCACCGCGGTGGTGTTCGACCGCCGACACCGACGCGCTGAGTCGCACCGGCAGGTCGAATCGCGCCGCGTACGACTGGAGGTACGCGGCCACGTCGTCCTTGGTCGGCAAGGCGGCCGGATTCCCGGGGAACGGCATGCCCGGCAGCGCGTTGTAGCGGTTGGGCGTGAACAGGCGGAGGGAATCCCAGCGCCGCCGCCACGAGTCGCCTATCTCGCTGCTGTTGTCGAGCAGCAGGAACCGGCTCCGTACCCTCGAAAGGAAGTATCCGGCGGCCAACCCTGCCTGGCCCGCCCCGACGATGATGGTGTCGTAGTGGACGCTCATGGTCCTCTCCCTCCTGGTCCTCACCATACGGGAGAGCAGCGGTGAGATCTTGAACGAACCGGCTAATCGACGTTCATTCCGCTTCGAGATTCGTGGGCGCGATGCCGAGCATCCGGCGGAACGTCCGTGTCATGTGGGCCGCATCGGCGAAGCCGGCCGCGTGTGCGGCATCGGTGAGCGTCGCGGTCGTCATCATCCCGAAGACCTGCTGGAGCCGCTGCCAGAGCACGTACCGGCGGAACGGCAGCCCGGTCTCCTCGGCGAAAAGGTGCCGCAGACGGCTCGGAGAAATGTGAACTTCGCGAGCCACGTCGGCAAGAGTCACCGGCCCGTCGAGGCGCGACTTGATGATCTCGATGGCGCCAAGCACCCGAGGATCGGTCGTGGCGACGGGTGCGACGCCGCCGGCGAGCAGGGCCAGCGCCTGCTGGGCCGCAGGCACGAGTCGCGCCGGGTGGCGCGCGCCTTTCCATGCGTCGAACAGCACCGTTGCCGCCGGCTCGAACCGGTCCGGAGGAAGGCTTCGGATCGACCGGTGTCCGAAGCGCTCGAGGAGCGCTTTCCCGATGGTCGATTCCGGCTCGATGAAGACGTGAGCCGCGGTGATGTTGTCGCCCAGGAAGGCATGGGAGACGTCGTTGGGAATCAGGCACGCCCTGAAGCGGGTCCATGTCCTGGAGGTTCTGAATTGGAGGTCGCCGGACCAGCCGAACGAGATCTGCACCGCATGATGGGCGTGCAGATCGGTGGCGCCCGTGGCCTCGCCGATCCAGAGCGTGCCGCCTGGCCAGACGCAGACCTGGCCCGACCCGAGGATCTTCCGACCCGCCATCCGCGTGTGAACGGCGCGAACTATAGCACGCGACCGCACGTCGCCGGCCGACTCTGAAGATTAGCCGCAACGTTCAAGAACCTTCGCGGGCCCCTGATTACATTGGCGCTCACAGGAGGTTCGACATGAGTTCACTGTTGATCGTTGCCGGCGCCGTCTACGTGGCGGTGGTAATCAGTGTCACGCGAATCGCGACCAGGTTTGCCGTCCGCTTTGTTCCAGGGGCGCGCGAGGAATTCGTGTACGCGTACGCCCTTGCGTCCACCGCGTATCAGTATGTGTCGTGGGCGATGGCCGGCGGCCAGGCCAGTGACGTGACGGTCGAATGGGCGGGCTTCGCCGTCTTCGGTCTGCTGGCGGTGACGGGCCTCAGGTGGCCGATCGCGCTGGCCGCGGGCTGGTTCCTGCACGTGGGCTGGGACTACGCGCTGCACCCGATGCCCCAGACCGCCTGGGTGCCCGCGTGGTTTCCCGACCTCTGCGTCGGATTCGACGTTCCTCTCGCCGCGTACATCGCCGCTCGCGCCCGCGGCTACATGCCGACCGCCGTTCGACCGCGCGCGGTAGTGACAGGCCTTGCCCTCGTTTCGCTGCTCGCCGTCGCGACGCCGGTGCGCGCACAGGAGCACGCGCATCATCACGGGGCGCCTCAGGCCGATGCCCAGGCGACGCAGGAGCCAGCGGCCCAGCCCGCGCTGACCCCGTTCTTCTCGACCATCCTTCATCACGCTGGCTCCGGCACGAGCGTCGACCCCCCGTCGTCGCCGCTGCCGATGGTCGGCGGGCGCGCCGGAAGCTGGATGTGGATGCTGCACGGCAACGTGCAGGCCGCGAACATCGCCGAGAACAGCCCCGGGGTCGAGGGGAAGGTCGTGTCGAACAACTGGCTCATGCCGATGGTCGGCAAGAAGGTCGGCCCCGGGCTGTTCACCGCGCGGGCGATGGTGAGTCTCGAGCCGGCGGGCCGGTTCCGGGAGGAGCTGGAACCGTACGAAGCCTCGCACGACCTGATCATGGAGGCGGCCGCCACCTACGATCTGCTGCTCAGCCGCAACCTGCTGCTGTCGTTCTACGGCGGCCCCGTCGGCGAGCCGGCGCTCGGTGCATCCACGTTCATGCACCGGCTCTCGGCCTCGGAAGATCCCCTGCTGCCGCTCAGCCATGCCGCGCTGGACGGTGCCCACCAGGCGCGAGACGTGCTGACGACAGGGCTCGCGTACAGACAGGTCCGAGCTGAGGTATCCGGCTTCCACGGCCGGGGACCTGACCCGGACCGCGTGGCGGTCGAGCAAGGCGCCATTGACTCGTGGTCATCGCGTGTCACGGTCAGCCCAGGGCGCAACTGGACGATGCAGGCCTCAGGTGGCAGGGTTGCGAGCCCGGACGCGGCCGTCCCCGACCAGGATGTTCGCCGCATCACCGGGTCGATCGCCTACACGCGGTCAACGGTGCGTGGGTACTGGGCGTCGACGATCGGATGGGGACGCACCCAGCCGGTTGGCGACCGCGCGGCCGCCTATGACAGCTACCTCGCAGAATCCACGTTCAAGTCGCAGGGCCACATCGTCTGGGGGCGCATCGAGGCCGCCGAACGCTTCGTCGCGACGAATATCGGCGGCGTGCACCGGCACGGCGCCGGCACGATTCGCAGCTACACGGGCGGCTACGCGCGCGAGGTGCGGCTCGCGCAGTTCCTGGAGACGGCAGTCGGCGGGCAGGTGACGTCGTATGAGACGCCGGCGCTGCTCGCTCCGGCTTACGGGTCACGTCCAGTGGTCTTCAGTGTTTTCGTCCGAGTACGCCCGAACGGGCACTGAGTCGTCGCACACATCACGGTTATTGAGCCGGAACCACATCGCGCACATGGGATCGCGCTCCGCGTGCTCGGCGGCGTTGAGCCAGCAGGGGGCCGGTCTCGTGCGCGGCCGCCCGTTGCGACGGGCACCCGCCGACTCACCTCGTCCTGGATGCGGAAGGGGGATCCGTCATGCGCAACTACTCCAGCCTGCTGGTCGTCGTCGGGAGCCTCTGTTTGTTGATTCCGTTGGTGCTGGCGTGGTGCCTGGTGGGCATCCGGTCGTCAGCGTTCATGAAAAGGCGGCGTGCCGAACGTCGCTCAGGCACATCTCACGGGATGCTCACGAAACGCTGAAGACTCGAAGCCGCTGGAAGGCTGATCCTGCGCCGTCGAGGGATCATGGCCAAGGGACGGACGGAAACATGGGCGGCGCTGGTCGTCGTGGGGATTCTGCTGATCCCGGTGGCGCTGCTGGGGCTCTGGGGGTTCATGAAGGCCACCGCGACGGTGCTGCACCCGAGCGTGGCGGACATCCCGTCCGCGACGGGTTCGGCCCCGGCGCCGGCCCGGACCGAGGCCGCGGAGCGGGGACGGCAACTGGTGCGCGCCGCGCTCACGGAGCAGAACCTGCCGGGACTGTCGGTGGCGGTGGGCGTCGGTGGCGACATCGTATGGGCGGAGGGCTTCGGCTGGGCGGACCTCGAGACGCGCGTGCCGGTCGCGCCGGAGACGCTGTTCCGCATCGGCACCGCGTCCACGCCGCTGACATCGGCAGCAGTCGGCCTGCTGCTGGAGCAGGGGGCGCTGGACCTCGACGAGGGGATCAAGACGTACGTGCCCGCGTTCGAGGACACCTACGCGCCCACTCCGCCTGAACGGCGGGGAACCGTCACCCTGCGCCACCTGATGGCCAACGTCGCGGGCGTTCCCAACGATGGCGACGAGGCGGGGCTGTACACACGGCACTGCGCGCGGCCGGTGGATGCCCTGCAGTACTTCAGCGGCTACGAGCGCGAGCTGCTGTTCACGCCGGGAAGCGACTACTACTACTCGAGCTACGGCTGGATCGCGGTGAGCGCGGCGGTCGAAACCGCCGCCGGCGAGCCCTTCCTGACGTTCATGCAGCGGCGGATCTTCGAGCCCCTGGGCATGCGCAGCACGACACCGGAGTCCGCAGCACGGAGAATTCCGAATCGGGCAACGTTCTACTTTCCGAGATTCGCCGCGGATCCGCGCTACGGCCTGCACGGCATGCGGCCACTCGACTACTCCTGCTTCGCGGGCGCGAGCGCCTTCCTGTCCACGCCGTCCGACCTCGTGCGCTTCGGCATGGCCGTCAACGGTGGCGCGCTGCTGAAGCCCGCGACGGTCCAACTGCTCCAGACTCCGCAGCGACTGACCTCGGGCGAGGAGACGGGCTACGGTCTCGGCTGGGACGTGGAGCACGTGACGCTCGCCGGCATGCAGACACACTGGGTCGGCCACGAGGGGACGACGCTCGGCGGGATGGCGGCGTCGCTCATGACGTTTCCCGGCCGCGGCATCGTCGTCGCCGTCATGTCGAACATCTCCTACGCGGACACCGAGACCCTTGCACTGAAGATCGCCGAGGCCTTCACGAACTGAGGATGCCCGCGAGGCGATCGAGATTCTGTTCGTTCGCCGGCTCGATGGATGTGCCGGCCGCGTGCGCCGCCGTCGTCCACAATCACGAGCAGCGCGCCGTCGCGCGCCTGGATCACGTCGCGCACGCGCCGCTGCATGTCGATCCGCTCCTCGCCCAGGTTGCCCTTCCACGGGAACAGCGGCGTCCACGTCTTCGCGGACGCCTTGAACTCCGACCGCGTGCGGTGTTCATGGGCCGTCGAATTCCCGAGGAAAACCGGGGGCCTGGAACAGGCTGGAGACTGTCTACGTCCTAGGCCGTAGAACGTCTACAGCCATGGCGAGACCGGCAGGCGACCAGCATGTGGCAAACCAGGCCGACGGCCAGCGCCTGGATCTCCTTCGAGGCACGCTCGACATGCTCGTCCTGCGGGCCCTGCAATGGGGCCCGCAGCACGGCCACGGCATCGGCCAGGCGATCCGCCAGCGCTCCGACGAGCTGCTCGAGGTGGAAACCGGATCGCTCTACCCCGCGCTGCACCGGCTCGAGACGCAGGGCTGGCCGAAGTCCGGGTGGGGCATCAGCGAGGCCAACCCGCGCGCCAAGTACTACCGGCTGACCGCGGCCGGCAAGGCGCAGCTCTCGCGCGAACAGGACCGCTGGTCGCGGCTGGTGGACGCCATCGGCCGCGTCATGAAGCCCGCGGCGAACCAGGAATAGCCAGGAACCGCGTCATGCAGCCCCGGTGGGACGACCTGACCGCGTCGAAACCGCTTCGCCTCTGGCCCGGGGTAGTCCTCGCGGTTCTGCTCGGCATCCGCTACGCGGTGACGCTGCCGATGCTGTACAGCGTGGGCGGCGCGCTCGCGGCCAGCCTCGCGATCATCGCCTGGTGGCTGTTCTTCAGCCGCGCGCCGTGGATCGAGCGCGTGGGTGTCATCGCGCTGGGCGCAGTGGCGCTCTATGCCACGTCGTTCGCCGTGGACCTCTCGATCTCGAACGGCTTCCAGGGGCTCCTGCTGCCGATCTTCGCGCTGCCGGCGATGGGTCTCGCGCTCGTCGCGGCGTCGGTGCTCGGCCGCACCCTCGCGCCCGGATCCCGCCGCGCGTTGACC
The DNA here is from genome assembly GCA_016871375.1 of Acidimicrobiia bacterium. GTDB lineage: Bacteria > Acidobacteriota > Vicinamibacteria > Vicinamibacterales > UBA2999 > VFYY01. The sequence goes on along the minus strand of VFYY01000014.1, from coordinate 34,788 downwards.
GCGGCGGCCATCGTGCTCGCGTGCGCGGTCTTCACCACGATGCGGACGGGCGGGATCACGGGAGACGCCGAATCCGATTTCCACTGGCGATGGACGCCGACGCCCGAGGACCGGTTGCTGGTACAGGAAGCAACCGTCGAGCAGGCGCCGGCTCCTCCCGTCGTTGCGTCCGGCCTGCCCGACGGGTCCGCTCGCGATGATTCGAGCCGCTCGCCGAACCCGGGCCTCGTACCGGAACCCCCGGCACACCCCGCCGAGTGGCCAGGCTTCCGTGGACCCGAGCGCGACAGCATCCTGCGCGGCGTCCGCATCGACCCCGACTGGTCCGCGTCGCCGCCCGCGGAACTGTGGCGCCGCGCCGTCGGTCCGGGCTGGTCGTCGTTCGCGGTGGACAACGGCATCCTCTATACGCAGGAACAGCGCGGCGAGGAGGAGCAGGTCGCCGCCTACAGCGTCACGACAGGCGAGCCGGTCTGGCGGCACAGCGATCCCGTGCGCTTCTACGAGTCGAACGGCGGCGCCGGGCCGCGCGGCACGCCGACGGTGAGCAACGGGCGGGTCTACGCGCTCGGCGCCACCGGCATCCTCAACGCGCTCGACGCGGCCACGGGCGCGGTGATCTGGTCGCGCAACGCCGCCACGGACACGGGCGTGCCCGTGCCCGGCTGGGGAATCTCCAGCTCGCCGGTCGTCTTCAACGACGTGGTCGTCACCGCGGTGTCCGGGGCACTGATCGCGTACGACCCCGCCACCGGCACGCAGCGCTGGCTGCTGAAGTCGCGCGGCGGCAGCTACAGCTCGCCGCAGCTCGTGACCATCGACGGCGTGCCGCAGCTCCTGTTTCAGAGCGGGTTCGGCGCCACGAGCGTCGCGCCCGACAGCGGCATGGTGCTGTGGGAGCACGCGTGGGAGGGCTTCCGCATCGTGCAGCCGGCCGTCGTGCCCGGCGGCAGCGGCGTCATCGTCACCGACGCGAGCGCCGCCGGCGGCCTGAACCTGCGGCGGCTCGACGTGGCGCGCGGGCCGAATGGATGGACGGTGGAAGAGAAGTGGACGTCGCCGGGCCTGAAGCCGTACTTCAACGACTTCGTGATCCACGCGGGCCACGCGTTCGGGTTCGACGGCAGCATCCTCTCGAGCATCGACATCGCGGACGGCACGCGGAAGTGGAAGGGAGGCCGCTACGGCCACGGACAGCTCATGCTGCTGCCGGAGCAGGACCTGCTGCTGGTGCTGTCCGAGGAAGGCGAGCTCGCGCTCGTCGGCGCGACGCCCGGCGGCCATGTGGAGCACGCGCGCTTCAAGGCGATCGACGGCAAGACGTGGAACCACCCGGCGCTCGTCAACAACGTGCTCGTCGTGCGCAACGGCGAGGAGATGGCGGCGTTCCGGCTGGCGCCTGCAAGAGGGGAATGAGATGTCACCCCTGGGTCCTGTCCACCCAGCCGCGGGCCTCGTCGCCATCGTCGCGGGCCACGTGGCGTGCATGGCGACGGCCGTCGCCACCGGATCGTTCTTCCTCGGTCAGCCGCAGGTGTTTCCCGAGCCGTTCAAGAGCTCGGGCATCCGTCCCGTGCTCGCGCTGCTGCCGCTGGCCGTCATGTTTTACTGGCTCGCGCGGACACGGATCCGGCGGCGGCGCGCCGCGATGGCGGCGGCATAAGCGACTCGGCCTCGGCGCGCGTGAGCAGCCGCCACTTGCCGATCGGCAGCCTGCCGATCGCGAGCGGACCGATCCGGACGCGTACCAGCTTCAACACCACCGCCCCCAACGCCTCCACCATGCGGCGCACCTGGCGGTTGCGTCCCTCGGTGAGCGTGATCTCGAAGTGCGTGTACTTGGCGGAGTCGCGCACGCGCGTCACCACGGCCGGCCGCGTGGGCCCGTCCGACAGCTCGATGCCGTCGCCGAGCTGCTGCAGCTGCTCGTCGCTCAGCCGCGTGGACGCCTTCACGAGGTACGTCTTCGGCACATGCGACTTCGGGTTCGTTACGCGCTCGGCGAACTGGTTGTCGTTGGTCAGCAGCAGCAGGCCCGACGTGTCCATGTCCAGCCGCCCGACCGGCGAGACGAACGTGCCCACGTCCTCAATCAGGTCGTAGACCGTCGGCCGTCCCTCCGGATCCTTGTAGGTGGTGAGATACCCGGTCGGCTTGTAGAGCAGGACGTACACCCGGCTGCGCGCCTTCAGCGGCCGGCCGTCGAGCGCGACGCGGTCGCGCTCCATGTCCACCCAGTGGTCGGGGTTCTGGACGACGCGGCCGTTCACCGTCACGCGGCCGGCGTGCATCCACGTCCGCGCCTCGACGCGCGAGCCGAGCCCGGCCTTGGAGATCACGCGCTCCAGCGTCTTCAGCGGGCGTCCGGCCATGACCGTACCTTATCCCGAAGTAAGATTTCGCCCTCGGATGCCAGCCAACACCCCGCGTCAGGTCCTCTTCGCGAGCCTGATCGGGACGACGATCGAGTTCTTCGACTTCTACATCTACGGCACCGCCGCGGTGCTGGTCTTCCCCACGCTCTTCTTCCCGGCGTCGGATCCGGCGACCGCGACGCTCGCCTCCCTCGCCACGTTCGGCATCGCCTTCGTCGCGCGCCCCGTCGGCTCCGCGCTCTTCGGCCACTTCGGCGACCGGATCGGCCGCAAGACGACGCTCGTGGCCACGCTGCTGACGATGGGCGTCTCGACGGTGGCGATTGGCGCGCTGCCGGCTTACCAGTCGATCGGACTTGCGGCGCCCGTGCTGCTGGCGCTGTGCCGCTTCGGCCAGGGGCTCGGCCTCGGCGGCGAATGGGGCGGCGCGGTGCTGCTGGCGATCGAGAACGCGCCGCCGGGACGGCGCGCCTGGTACGGGATGTTCCCGCAGCTCGGCGCGCCCCTCGGCTTCTTCCTCTCGACGACCGTGTTCCTCGCGCTCTCCGGCGCGCTGACCAACGACCAGTTCGTCGCATGGGGATGGCGCGTGCCATTTCTCGCCAGCGCGGTGCTGGTCCTCGTCGGCCTGTACGTCCGGCTCGCGATCAGCGAGACACCGGTCTTCACCGCCGCGGTCGAACGCCAGGAGCGCGTGCGCGTGCCGATGGCGGTCGTGCTGCGCCGCCACGGCGGCACGGTGGTCGCCGGCACGCTCGTCTCGCTGGCGACGTTCGTCGTCTTCTACCTGATGACGGTGTTCACGCTGTCGTGGGGCACGTCCGCGCTCGGCTTCACGCGCGACGAGTTCCTGCGCATCCAGCTCGTCGGCGTCGTGTGCTTCGCGATCACGATCCCGATCTCGGCGTCGCTCGCCGAGCGGCGGCGCCGGCCGATGCTCATGGCGGCCAGCATCGGCATCGCGATCTTCGGGCTCGGGCTCGGGCCGCTCCTCGGCGGCGGCACCACGGGCGCGGTGCTCACGCTGGCCATCGGGCTCGGGCTGATGGGGCTCACCTACGGCCCGCTCGGCACCGTGCTCGCCGAGCTCTTCCCCACGGCGGTGCGCTACACGGGCAGCTCACTCACCTTCAACATGGCCGGCATCTTCGGCGCGTCGCTGGCGCCGTACATCGCGACGTCGCTCGCCGAGCGCTACGGCGTCGCGTACGTCGGCTATTACCTGACGGGCGCCGCGGTGTTGTCGTTGGTGGGGTTGCTCGTCGCGCGCGAGACAGCGGACGAGGAGCTCGACTGGGCGGGTGAGGCGAGTGGGGCGGGTGAGGCGGGTGGGGTGAGTGGGGCGGAAGAGCCCACTGGCCCTACCCGCCCCACTGGCCTTACCAGCCCTGATTAGAAGTCGTACTGCACGCTGATGCGCGCGTACCGCGCCGGTGTCACCTGCGTCGGGATCAGCCACGAGCCGCCCGGCACGAACCCGAAGTTGTAGTTCGTGACCGTATCGGCGTTCATCAGGTTGTAGATGTCCACGCCGACCTGCGCGCGGGTGCCGCCGTAGCGGAGGACCTTCGCGATGCGCATGTCGACGTTATTGCGCCGCGCGCCCCACATCGTGGCGGGCGGGATCAGGTTGACGGAGACCGTCGCGGCGCCGGTCAGCGGCCGGCCCAGCGGCTGCGGGCCCGCGGCGATCACCGCGTTGGTCGCGATGTAGTCCGCGCGCAGCGACTCGCCCGGGATGCTGGCCCAGGTCGCCGCCACCTGGACGTCCACCTTCGGCACGGTGTAGGTCGCGAGGCCGCGGAAGTCGGTCCGGTAGGGCTCCGCGATCCGGCAATAGGGGTTGTTCACCGAGGCCGAGAACGCGCCGCCGCCGAGTGCGGTGACGTTCGCGGTCACGGAGGCGTTGGTCACCCCTGTCGGACCGGTGCCGAGCTCGGGCAGCTTCGCCCGCACATCACACGCGTCCGCCAGCCGCCGGCCGGTGCTCGTGCCGCCCTGGACGGTGAGCCCCAGCCGCGTCCGCGCCACGATGGACACGTCGATGCCCTGCCAGTTCTCGATCTGGTCGCCGAAGTTCGCGTACGACTGGGCGAGCTCGTCGACCAGCCCGACCTTCTCGGGGACGAGGTTGTAGAGGCCGCTGATCGTCTGGCCGCCGCCGCCCGGAAGCCGCGGGTCGCGCGGCGCCTGGATGCTGTACGGCGTGTAGTCCGCGAGATTGGTCGAGCGGTTGTCCACGACGTACCAGTTGCCCCACCAGTTGCGGTTGAACGTCACGGTCGCCGAGACGCCCGTGATCACTTCGTGCTGGACGCCAAAGCCGACCGACCAGTTGTACGGCCGGCTGCCGAAGCCGCTGACGTACTCCGGATCGAATGACCGGCTGAAGATCGGCCTGCCCAGGTTCTGGTTGTCCAGTCGGGCACACTCGCCGTTCGCCTCACGGTTCATCAGGTCGCAGTCGGGCACGAAGTTCCTGTTCGTGTCGGTCCACCCGCGCGTCGAGTTGACCGGAGTCCGCACCATCGGGTTCATGTCGAGGTCGTTGTTGCTCGCCGTGATGGCTTCGATGTAGCGGCCAACGTTGAACCGGATCGCCGTCCTGCCGGTGCCGAAGACGTCGTAGGCCACGCCGATGCGGGGCCCGAGGTCCTTCCACTCGTAGCCGGGCGTCGAGCGGCTCGGGAAGAAGATCTCCTGGGGCGCGTACGGCCAACCCGGGCCGCCGATGCGCTGATCGGGATAGGTCGAGATCAGCGAGTCGTAGCGGATGCCGCCCTGCAGCGTCAGCCGGCCGCGCGTCCACTGATCCTGCGCGTAGAAGTTCGTCGGGATGAGATTCCGGACGTACTTGGTGTCGGGGCCGACCGAGATCGTCTGCGTGAGCTGGTTCGGCACGCCGTTCAGCGTCCGGACCTGCACCACCTGCGTCGTGTTCTGGTAGGTCTGCGACGGGTTGCCGAAGCCGCCCTGGTAGCCGACCTTCAGGTTGTGCGCGCCGGTGACGAACGTCAGCGACGCCCGCAGGCTCGCGAGGTTGCCGATGAGCGAGTGCGTGAACCCGCCCTGGCCCGGCGCGCGCGGCATGCGTGACAGGAGACCGGGGATCTCGCCGGCCTGCTCCAGCCGCTGAATCATCGCCGGGTTGTGCGTGCCGTCGTTCCGCGGCGCGAACCGGTAACGGGCCTGATACATGCCCCAGCCGGCTTCTGCGAGCAGCCGGCCCGAGATCGGCGACTGCCACGTGGCGTGCGGCTGGCGCGAGGGGATGTAGTAGGTGCGCGTCTGCGCCTCCGGCGTCGTCGTGGCCGTGCCGCCGGCGTCGCCGTAGTTGGCGTCGTTGTACTGCTCGGCCCAGTGGGCGTTGAACTTGTTGCGCGGCGTCGCCTGCCACGTCAACCGGACGGTCGCCTGCCGCTCGAGGCTGTTGTTGTACGCCTGCTTGCTGCGGTCGAAGTCCACGACCCAGGAGTTCGGGTTGCCGGCGTTCCTGTTCGCGAACATGCCGGGCACCGTGCGCTTGCCTCCGACCTGGCGGTAGACGCCGTAGAACCACAGCCGGTCCGGCAGGATCCGGCCGCCGTACATCGCGTTCGCGTCGTAGACTCTGATCAGCTCGAATGGCGCGCGCAGGCCGGCGTTCTTGAGCTCGTCCGTGTAATTGCTGCCCTGCAGGCTCCCGTTCGAGCCGCTGAAGTTGCCCTGGCCGCTGAACGTGTTGCCGCCGTCACGCGGAATGGCATTGAAGACCACGCCGCCCGTCTCGGCTTCGGCGTTCCCGCCCGAGAGCGTCATGACGACTTCCTGCGACGCCGCGACCTGCGGCATCTGGCCGCCGCCGCCGTTGCCGCCGGCCCACCCCATGTTGATGCCGTCGGCGTAGATGCGCGAGTCGGCGTTGCGCCCGCCGTGGATGGCGGAGGCGCCGCCCTGCATCGTCCCGTTGATGCCGCCGGAATCGCCGTCGGTGTTCATGCCGGGGATGATCGCCTGGATGCCGACGACGTTGCGGGACGAGGGAATGGCCGCGAGCACGTCGCGGTCGATGATCGTCTGCGCGCGCGTGGTCTGCACGTCCACGACCGGCGACTCACCAGTCACCGTGATCGTTTCTTCGAGCGAGCCGACGTTGAGGCTGGCGTTCACCGTGGCGATGAATTGCCCCGACAGCTCGATGCCCTCGCGCCTGAAGGTGTTGAACCCCGGCAGCGCCATCGTCACCGTGTAGGTGCCGGGGCGCAGGTCGACGATGCGGTACTGGCCGGTGGCGTCGGTGATGACCGATCGGACCTTCTCAATCAACGCGGGGCTGGTGGCTTCCACCGTCACGCCCGGCAGCACGAGGCCTCCGGCGTCGCGAACGACACCGGTGATCGCGGCCTGTGCGAAGGCCGCCGATGGCAGGAGCACTAGCAGGGACAAGACAACGAGGGACGCCCGGGCTCGCTGAACCGAAGTCAGCATTTCTGTCCTCCTCAAACGTGGCTCCGAGTGGACGACACCGGCGACTGAAGCGTAGGAGTATAGCCTGCGTAACGGGGGAGGCTAAACGCCTCCAGCTGAGATGTCAATCGTGCCTTGAATGGATATCAGCTTGCGCAAGAATGCTTGCCGGGCGGGGGCCTGATACCAGACCAGAAAGTCGAGGATTCCCGTCCCGGTATAGCGGGTTGTGGTGGTGTCCACGGCGTTCAGCGCCAGGGACGAAAGCCGGGGCGCGGATACGTTCGCCAGCAGGAATCCGCCCGGTTTCAGCATGGCGGCCACGTTGGCAAACGCCAGCGCCTGCTCGAGCGTGTCGTAGTAGATGAACACGTTGGTGGCGATCACCAGGTCGAACGCCTCCCCGTCCAGCCGTTCGGTGACGATATTCAGGTCCAGGACCGACAGGCGCTGGACGGCCGACGGCCGCACCCTGACGGCCCGGACGTCGGCGAGCGCCGCCACCGCCGTCGCCGCTGCCGGTTGAGCCGGCGCGCCGATCTGACTGCCAAACGCCTTCCAGTACGCCCGCACCTCCGGCAGCCACGGCGTGCTGCGCGGCAGCGGCAGGTTCAGCGTGTAGCCCATCGTCTTGGTGGCGCGCGCCCGCGCCCGCGTCACGTGATCGACCACCCGCGGGCTGATGTCCAGCAGGACGATGTCCGGGTCGGCGGCGGGAGGCGCGAGGCCGAGCCGCTTGAGCGAGTCCAGGACGGCGAACGGCTGCACGGTCTGCTGCGGATACGCATCGAAGCCGACGTCCTTGTCCGCGAAGTCGAGACCCGGACCGACGATCGCCACGCGCCGCACCGAGCCGGCCGTCAGCACGCCCCGCGCCTTCATCGCCGACAACGTCTGCTCGACCGCGTGGTTGGAGGGGAGCGCGGTGTCGAGCGACAGGCCGCGCGTGCGGAACAGCCGCGAGCGCCTGACGAACTCCGTGCCCGGATCGCCGCCGCTCGTGGCGGCCAGCTCCTGATCAATCTGATCCTGTTCGGTGGCCACGCGGATGACGGCCGCCATCAGGTACTGCCCCGCGGCATCCATGTCCGCCGGCGACGCGAAGCGCAGTCCGCGCCGCTCGAGAAACGCGCGCGCGAACAGACGCCGCTCGTCGGCGCCGGGCTTCGCCAGCGCGATCAGCAGGTCGTCGAGCCGGGCGGTGATCAGCGCGATCGTCTTGCGCAGCACCGCGTCCGGATCGCCACCGGCCTCCACGGCGCCGAGCACCGCGCGCGGTCTCGATGTGAACGACGTCCCGAACAGCAGCCAGTTGACGATGGTGTCTTCGTCGCCCCGCTCGAGCCGCGCGCGGATCGCGCGATCGTGGCGCTCGATCCAGCCGGGCCACGCGGCCTCGAGCTGCGCAGGGGCCAGCGCGTCGAGGCCGGCGGGCAGCGTGCCGGCAAGCTCGGTGAGGATCGGGCGGGCCTCGCTGAAGCGGACGAACCGCGCTGGAGCGACGGCACCCGCCGCGCCCGCGGTGAGAAGGAGCAGAACACCGACAATCCGGCGAGGCGGGTGAGGAATGCGCGCCATCCTACCAGTTCTCGTTGACCGCACCCAGCGTGCGGCATAGCATCCGGCCATGCATCCTGCCCGCACGATCGTAGCGGCCGTCGCACTCGCCGCGGCGGCCATGGCGGCCGTCGCGCGCGACGATGTCGCGCATGCCCAGGGGGCGGCGCCGCCGCCCGGCGTCACGTCGCTGCCGGTGGACCTCTTCACCAGCAGGAACTTCTATCTCGACGAACGGTCCTGGCTCGACAAGCGCTACGCGCGCTGCAACACGCCGCGGGCGCTCACCGACATGGTGCGCGAGGGCCGGTTCGGCACGTGGGGCGACTGCACGCGCGATCGCGACGTCTCGACGATCGTCAGCCCGTACCCCTACGCGACCGCGAAGGAGCACTACGACGCCCTGCTCGCGCGGGCGCGGATGCGCGGCGGTCCGACGGTCCACACGCGCCAGACGCTGCCGGACTGGGACGGCTGGTACCGCCGCCTCGCTCCCGAGGAACAGTGGATCTGGGGCCGCAACCTGCAGACGGCGACGATGCTCTCGCTGCTGACGCCGGATTACAGGCGCCGCATGGTGCAGCAGAACTACCACGAGGTGGTGAACAACTCGCCGCAATGGATGGCGGCGTTCTGCTACCCCGAGGGGCTCCTCCGCTGGTGGGCCGAGTTCTCGCTCGGCGCCAACGTCGAGTGGCTCATGACGCCGCACCAGCTTCAGCTCCTCTCGGGCACGAGCGACAACTTCCTGCGGAAGATCCTCGTCGGCCAGACTCACTCGCAGCAGGTGCCGCAATGGTTCGGCGAGACGGTCGGCTTCTGGGACGGCGCCACGCTGGTCGCCTGGACGGCCAACGTGCAGGGCTGGACGATCTCGCATTCGATGTTCGAATACAGCAGCCGCCTGGAAGTGATCGAGACGTACACGCCGAGCGCCGACGGCCGGACGATCACCGTCGACGCCACGTTCTACGATCCCGACGCCTTCCTCCGGCCGCTGCACATCGTCACGCCGTGGCAGCGGCGCGCGGCGCCCGACGACCACGACGCGCGGCACATGTTCGTCGAGTGCCGCGTCCAGAGCACGATCGTCAACGGCCCCGACGGCAAGCCGACGCAGCTCCTGCCCGGTGACGCCGGATACATCGACTACTTCGGCCGGCCCTGGGCGCAGAATTGGGAAGAACACTTCGAAAAGGGCTGGGCCCGGCCCGCGCGGTAGATCCTGTCCCGGCTTCGCGCGTGGTGGTTCGCGCGCCAGGGACTGGCGCCGCACACCGCGCGCAGCTCCGTGGTGGAGGCGCTGCGCTGCACGGGCTGGCCCACCACGTCCGGCTCGACCAGCGCCTCCGTCTCGCTGCACGGCGCGGTGCTCGACGTCGAGACACTTCCCGGCTCCGCGCGGCTGGCGCGGCGCGGGCGACGGCCGTCTGTTCCTGGTGCGGCCCGATGGATACGTCGGGTTCAAGGCAGGTGCCGGCCAGGTGGACCTGCTGCAGGCCCACCTGGATCGGCTGATGGCGTCCCCGTTGGTTCAGCGCGGTTTCGACTTCTTCGTAGTGTCCGGCTTTAGCCGGACCACACACGGCGGTGCCGATCAACTTGGTCCGGCTAAAGCCGGACACTACGACGTTTCAGAAACCGCTCTAGAACACGTACTTGATCGCGAACTGCATGATGCGCGGTTCGTTCATCGTCGTCACGCGCCCGAAGTTCGGGCTCGAGAGCGCGAGGGAGCCTGCGACCGGATCCATCGGAACGGTCGCGTTCGGCAGGTTGAACGCCTCGGCGCGGAACTCGATCCGGTGCGGGCCGACGTCGAAGAGGCGCGACAGCGCCACATCCACGGTCCAGAACGCCCACCCGCGCACGGCGAAGGGACTCATGTTCCCGTAGCTGCCGAGCGCCGGAATCGCGAACGCGCCCCGGTTCAGGAACTGCGAGCCGAGGTTCCCCGACGTGTCCTGGTAGACGTTGTCGTTGATCCGATTGGCCGTCTGGCCCGCCAGGCCCGTCAGCGCGCGATCGGTGCCGGACGTAATCGTCAGCGGCGGGCCCGAATTCGCCCGATAGAGCACCGACAGCCGCCAGTCGGACGCGACCGCGTTCAGCACGGGGCTCGTGAACTCCGGCGCCGAGGCCACCGCCGTCAGGTTGAAGATGTGGCGGCGGTCCGACTGGCAGTACGACCGGTCGCGGTCGCGATGGAACGTCTGGTTCGGGTTGGCGATGCCGACGTTCACGCGGTCGCTCATGCACTTCGCGATCGTGTGGTTCGCCGACAGGTTCAGGCCCGGCAGGTTGCCGCGCACCGCCAGCAGCAGGCCGTGGTAGTTGGCGCTGCTGTCGGAGCGGAACTCGTCGATGTTCGCGAACAGCGTCGCGTCGCTGAGCAGCGCCGGGTTGTTCTGCGCGGCCCACAGGCGCAGCTCGCGCCGCTGCAGGATGTTCGCGGTCTGGTTGCACGGCGTGAACGTCCGTCCCTCGAGCACGCACGTGTCGGGGCCGGTGAAGAGGCGGGCGTGCGTCTGCGGCGTCAGGTTCACGACGGGGTTGACCGCGGCCGTGTTCCAGAGCTGCTCGCTCTTGGTACCCAGATAGCTCGCCGACACCAGCCACGCGCCCGCGAGCTGCTGCTCGACCGTCGCGTTCCACGAATGCACGTACGTGGTGTCGAGGTCGGGCCCGAACGGCATGAACACCGAGCCGGGGAGGAACAGCGGCGTCCGGCGCCAGTCGAACGGGAACGGGCTCCCGCCGGGCAGGCCTTCCCACGGGTTGTCCAGCGTGCCGGTGCGATGGATGATGTCGGCCGCCCACGGCGACACGTTGTTGGAGTTGAGCAGCGACTCCAGCGCGACCACGTCGTGCGAGATGCCGTAGCTGGCGCGCACCGCGGTGGCGCCGGTGCCGAGCGGATCCCAGCCGACGCCAAGCCGCGGCGCCCACTTGTTCAGCCGCCGGCGCACGCCGGAGCCGCCGTCGATGTCCGCCGGCCCGGAGCCGTCGGGGTTCTGGCTCGGATAGCTGAAGCCGGCGGGCGCGTTCGGAAACACCGCGCTCTTGCGTCCGGCCTGGAAGTCCTCCACGTCGAAGTTGTAGACGCGGATGCCCCCGTACGGATTCTCCTTCCAGACCATCGGGAAGAACGGCTCCCAGCGGAGCCCGTAGTTCAACGTGACACGCGGCGACAGGCGCCAGGTGTCCTGCACGTAGGCGCCGACGTAGTGCTGCGCGGGGCTGAGCGTGCTCGGCATCGACTGCCGCATCTCGGTCAGGCGTCCGAGCATGAAGTCGCCCATCGCATGGCCCGTCGTCGCGGCGGTGATGCTGATCCCGCCGACGCCGCGGCTGTGGGCGAGCGAGACCACGTCGTCGTGGGCCCAGGTGACGCCGCCGCTGAACTGGTGCGCGCCGCGGACCATCGTCAGGTCCTGCCCGATCTGGTACTGGTTCTGATCCACGGTGCGCTGCGCCAGCGGGCCGAAGCCGAAGCTGAAATTGCCGGTCACGTTGACGGGGAAGTGTCCGGGCACCGAGGTCCACTGCGCGATGCCGACATCCTCGGGGCTGAAGAACCGCGCGCCCTGCTTCCGCGCGCGGATGCCGTTGTACGACACGCGGCTCGCGCTGACGGTGTTCGAGTTCAGGATCCAGTTGTTGCCGAGGATGAAGGAGTGCGCGGTGTCGTCGAAGCCGCTGCCCGCCGCGGTGGCGCTGAGCAGGTTGGCCTCGTTGAAGGTCACCGGCTGGTTGTGCATCGTCACCAGGTAGCGGCCGAAGAACGACTGGCTGCTCGAGAGCTGATAGTCGAGGCGGCCGATCATCTGCTTGTCGTGCCGCTCGACGCGGTCGCCCCAGCGGTACTCGCCGCACTCGTTCTGCGCCGCCGGCAGGCGGGCGGCGAGGCGGCGCGCGGCGGCGCTGTAGCGCGCCGGGTTCACGCTGCCGTCGGTGAAGTCGATGTCGGTCCAGCGCGGGTTGTGACACCGGTTGAAGGCGCTCCAGTCGCCGTTCAGCATCGCCGCGGTGGGGACGATCGACAGCGTGTCGGACAGCGTCTGCTGCACCATCGTGCTCTGGTAGCCGCCGAAGAAGAAGAGGCGGTTCGGCACGATCGGCCCGCCGACGGCGCCGCCGGGCTGGTTCCGCTTCAGCTTGTCCTTGACGGCCGCGTGCGCCGCGCGCGCGTTGAACTTCGCGTCGCGCACGAACCAGAACGCGTTGCCGTGCAGCGCATTGGTGCCCGCCTTGGTGACCGCGTTCACCGACGCGCCCGAGGAGCGGCCGATCGCCGCCTCCTGCGCCCTCGTGCTGACGCGGAACTCCTGCAGCGCGTCGGGGAACGGCATCGGCATGTTCGACGCGTCGAACCGGTTGTTGTTGAGCGAGCCGTCCAGCAGGTAGGCGACGCCGAAGCGCTCGCCGCCGGCGACCGAGATGTTGACGCCGGTGACCATCGTCGCCGTGGCCGAGGGCGGCACGCGCACGGCCGCGCCCGACAGCGTGATGAGGTCGGTCACCTGGCGCGCGTTGAGCGGCAGCTCCAGGATGCGCTCCTGCTCGACGACGGTGCCGACGCCCATGCGCCGCGTCTCGACCTGCACGTTGGAGGCGACGGCTTCGACGGTGATGCTCTCGGCGACGTTGCCGAGCTGCAGCGCCGCGTCGACGACGAGGTTGGCGTTCACGAGCACGGCGATGCCGGTGCGCACGAACGTGGTGAACCCCTGCAGCCCGGCTTCGAGCTGGTAGGGGCCGACGGGCAGGCTGGTGATCGTGTAGACGCCCAGCTCGTTGGTGACGGCCGTTCGCACCAGCCGCGTGTCGGTCTGCGTCACGGTGACGGTCACGCCCGGCAGCACCGCGCCGGTGCCGTCGGTGACGCGTCCGCTGATTTGTCCGGTGGAGACCTGCGCCAGCAGCGAAGCCGGCGCAAGCATGCTTATGCACAGTGCCGCGAGAAGGATCCTGATGTGAGTCATGAAGGTGGCTCCTCCGCCGGGCGCACCGTAGCGTGGGGGGGAGGCGAAGTCAAGCGCGATACCTTGACTCGCTGCGGGGGCTGCCGTATCCTCCGCCGCACCGCAGGAGGAATAACGTGTCCGATATCGCCTTGCTGATCGGCCGTCTGCTGTTCGGCGGCCTGTTCCTGTACAACGGGGTGAATCACTTCCGGAATCGCGCGGGCCTGGTGGGGTATGCGCAGTACAAGAAGGTGCCGGCGGCAGGGGTCGCGGTGACGATCTCGGGGCTGTGGCTCGTCATCAGCGGCCTCAGCGTGATCCTCGGCATCCGTCCACAGATCGGGCTGCTGATGATCGCCGTGTTCCTGTTCGGCGTGTCGCCGAAGATGCACGACTACTGGAACGCGCCCAACGCCGACGCGGGGATGAACGACTTCCTCAACTTCACGAAGAACATCGCGCTGGCAGGCGCGGCGCTGATGCTGCTCTCGCTCCCGGAGCCCTGGGCGTTCTCGCTGATGCCGTAGCGCGGTTTCGACTTCTTCGTAGTGTCCGGCTTTAGCCGGACCACACACGGCGGTGCCGATCAACTTGGTCCGGCTAAAGCCGGACACTACGACGTTTCAGAAACCGCTCTAGGTCCAGCTGAAGCCGGACACTACGTACTTCTCTTCTACCGGTCGGCCAGGCCAAAGGAGACGATGCTCTGGCCGACCGCGATCGCGATGTGCTGCGTGTTGTCGAACACGTAGGTCATCGGCGAGGCCTTCCAGACCTGGTTCGTCGGAAACTCCCACAGTACCTTCCCCGTGGCGGCGTCGGCCGCCATGAACGCGCCGCTGTTCTCGCCGAAGAACACGAGGCCCGATGCGGACGACAGCACACCGGCTGACGCCGTGACCGCGCTCGGGCCCTGCACGAGATCCCATACGACGTCGCCGGTCTGGATGTCGATCGCGCGCAGCGACTTCGTGAAGGTCTCCCCCGGCGCCGGCCGCGCCGTGCCGCCCATGAAGCTTCGCAGCGGCTGCCATTCCATGTTGCGGCGCGTGAAGACGTTGCAGCGCTCGAGCGCCTGGAAGTAGTAGAGACCCGTGCCCGGGTTGTACGACGTCGAGAACCAGTTGGTGCCGCCCTGGAATCCAGGACAGACGTACTGCTCGCCGTTGGCGTCTTCCTTCAGCTCGTTGAGCACCGGCCGCCCCTTCGCATCGAGGCCCGACGCCCAGTTGAGCCGCTTGAGGAACTGCCTGCCGAGCAGCAGCTCGCCGTTCGTGCGATCGAACACGTAGAAGAAGCCGTTGCGATTCGCCTGGATGAGGAGCTTGCGCGGCTGCCCGCGCCAGCGCGTGTCCACCAGCACCGGCGGCTCCTGCGCGTCCCAGTCGTGGATGTCGTGCGGGGTGAACTGAAAGTACCAGCGCATGCGGCCCGTCTTCGCCTCGAGCGCGAGCACCGAGTCGGTATAGAGGTTGTCGCCCTGCCGCTCGTTGCCGTAGAAGTCGAGACCCGGATTCCCCGTGGGCCAGTAGAGAAGATCGAGCTCGGGATCGTAGGTGCCGGTCATCCACGCCGCGCCGCCGCGGTGGCTCGTCTGGCTGCCGACCCACGTCTCCGACCCGGGCTCGCCCGGATTCGGCACCGTCCACAGGTGCCACACCTGCTTGCCGGTGGTGGTGTCGTACGCGGCGATGAATCCGCGCACGCCTTCGTCGCCACCGGCCGTGCCGACGACGACGAGGTTGCCGGCGATGAGCGGCGCGGACGTCGCGTTGTAGTTCACCTTCCAGTCCGCCATCTCGGTGTCCCACAGCAGCTCGCCGGTGAACCGGTTCAGCGCGATCAGGTGCGCGTGGTCGGTGACCATGAACAGGCGGTTGCCGGCGATGGCCACGCCGCGGTTGATGCCGGCAGCGGCGTTCCCGACGAGCCCCTCGGTGCGCGGCCGGCGGTACTGCCAGAGCTGCCGGCCGGTGCCCGCGTCGAGCGCGAGCGCCTGGTTCGCCGTCGAGATGTACATCACGCCGTCCACGACGAGCGGCGTCGTCTCCACCGCGGCGCCGGCATTCACGCCCGGGATCGGGAAGACCCAGCGGGGCGCCAGCCGCGCGACGTTGCGCTTGTCGACGTGGGTGATCGTCGTGTAACGGTTGCCGCCCACCTCGCCGTGGTACGTCGGCCAGTCGCGCTGCGAGGTCACCGGGCGGTAGCGGCCGTCGGAGGCTTTCCGCAGCAGGTGAATGCGCTCGTCGTCGGTCCGCAGCTGCAGATCGGAGAGGCCCTCGTTGAGCACGCGGCCTTCCAGCGTGCGGCCGTCAACTGTCTGCACGGTCTTGCGGACGACGACGGGCGGAGCGGAGAGCGCCCCCTGCGCGATGACCGCGGCCCCGGCGAGCGCACAACAGAGCACGAGCGTCAGCGTGTTCATCATCGGCGTGACAGGTCGATGAGCGACCCGCCGGGCACGCGGCGGAGCGCGTCGGTATTGGAGAGCGCGACTTCGAGCACGCGCCGCGCGAGGTACGCGTGCTCGCGCCCCACGCTCTCGGCGCGCGTGCTCTGCCGCCGGGCGATCGCTTCCACCAGCGCCCGATGGTGCTCGAGCGCGATGGCGAGCGTCTCGCCCGACCTGGGCAGGATGGAGGTCGGAAACACCATCGCGCTGGGCGAGGCGAACGGCAGCGAGTTCACCTGCTGCAGCGCGCGGCGCAGCATCTCGCTGCCGGCCATGTCGAGAATCCGCAGGTGGAACGACCCGTTGAGATCCATGTAGCGCGCGAAGGTGTGGATCGTCAGGCCGTCGAGCGCCTCCATGTCGTCGCAGTAGCGCCGCAGCGCGTCGAGTCCGGCCTCGCCGCTGAGACGCTCGGCGGCGAGCCGCGCCGCCGTCCCCTCCAGCACGCCGCGCAGCTCGATGGCGTCGAGCACCTCGCGGAGCGCGAACTCGCGCACCGTGAAGCCGCTGGTCGCGCCGGCGTCGAGCAGGCCGATGTGCGCGAGACGCTCGAGCGCCAGGCGAATCGGCGTGCGCGACATGCCGAGACGCGCGACGAGCGGCAGCTCGGAGATGCGCTCGCCGCGCGCGAACGCGCCGTGCAGCAGCAGCTCGCGGATGCCGATGAACGCGCGGGCGGTCTGCGAGTTCACGTCGACGGCCGGGAGCGCGCGCAGCTCCGAGGCCTGAGACGGTTTGGGCATGCCAGATCCTAGTGCACCTCGCCGCGCTGCATGCAACAGGCGGCGGTCGATTCATGCGCGGGACAAATTCGCAAGCAAAATAGGCCGCGTTCTCTTGACTCGTCCCAGGTGCTGCCGTATTCTCCGCCGCACCTTGCATGCAACTCGCGGTGATCTGACGCTGCTGCCGACGACGCTGGTCGGCTCCTATCCGCAGCCCGACTGGCTGATCGATCGGGGGATGCTGGCGGGCAACACGCCGCCGCGCGTGCGCATGCGCGAGCTGTGGCGTGTCGCTCCCGAGCATCTCGCGCAGGCGCAGGACGACGCCACGATCCTGGCGATTGCCGCCCAGGAGCGCGCCGGCATCGACATCGTGACCGACGGCGAGATGCGGCGCGAGAGCTACTTCAACCGCTTCGCCACCGCGCTCGACGGCATCGATCTCGACAACCCGGGCACGATCACCAGCCGCACCGGCAAGCCGGCCATCGTGCCGCGGGCCGGTGGAGCTTCGCGACGCGCAGTTCCTGCGGGCGCACACGGACCGGCAGATCAAGGTGACCGTTCCCGGCCCGTTCACGATGACGCAGCTGGCGAAGAACGACTACTACTCGTCCGACGCCGAGCTGGCGCTCGACTACGCGGCGGCGGTGAACGAGGAAATACGCGACCTCTTCGCCGCCGGCGTGGACGTCGTGCAGCTCGACGAGCCCTACATGCAGGCGCAGCCGGACGCCGCCCGCGAATACGGGGTGGCCGCGCTCGAGCGGGCGCTCGACGGGGTCCGCGGCACGACGGCCCTGCACATCTGCTTCGGCTACGGCTTCATGGTCAAAGGCAAGCCGGCCAAGTATGCTTTCCTGCCCGAGCTGGCGGCGACGCCCATCCAGCAGGTCTCGGTGGAAACCGCGCAGCCGAACCTGGACTGCTCGGTGCTGGCGGAGCTCACCGGAAAGACGGTGATCCTCGGCGTGCTCGATTTGTCCACGCCCGAGGTCGAGACTCCGGATACGATCGCCGAGCGCATCCGCCGGGCGCTGCCCTACGTGGACCCCGGGCGCCTCGTGATCGCCCCGGACTGCGGCCTCAAGTACCTGCCGCGCGAGGCCGCGTTCGGCAAGCTTACGGCGATGGTGCAGGGAGCGCGGGTGGTGCGCGCCGAGCTGGAATCGACCAATACGCTTGCCGCACCGTAGCGGCAGCAAAGGCGGGAGGATGTATGACGACGCTGGTGAAAGGCATCCATCACATCACGCTGTGCCCCGGCGGCGCGCAGGAGGATGTGGACTTCTTCACGCAGGTGATGGCGCAGCGGCTGTGCAAGCAGACCGTGCTGATGGACGGCAGCATCCCGATCTACCACCTGTATTACGGCAACGCCGACGCCGACGTGGGGTCGATCACCACGACATTCCCCTACGCCCGCAAGCCCGGACGCTCGGGCTCGGGGCAGCTCTCGGCCACCACCTACACGGTGCCGCACGGCACCACGAGGTTCTGGGCCGATCACTTCACGTCGCACGGCGTGGAGCACAGCGGCATCCAGGAGCGGTTCGGCCGCAAGTACGTGCGCGTCCGGCACCCGGCGGGGCTCCTCTTCGAGGTGATGGAAGAGCCCGCGGACACGCGCAACCCATGGACGACCACGCGCGTGAGCCGCGACGTCGGCACGCGCGGCTTCTTCGGCGCGGTGCTGTCGGTGCGCGACGTGCGCGACCAGGAGCAGTTCTTCATCGAAGCGCTCGGCTTCACGAAGGTCGGTGTCGATGGGCCGTATCACCGTTTCCAGGCGGGCGACGGCATCGGCGGGATCATCGACCTGCACCACGAGCCGGATCGCGCGCCCGGGAGCTGGGGCTTCGGCGCGGGCACGGCGCACCACATCGCGCTCAACCTGGAGACCGACGAGGCGCTCACGCAGCAGAAGGCGAAGTACGAGGAGATCGGGTTCACCGACACGTCCGAGATCAAGGACCGCTTCTACTTCCACTCGATGTACACGCGGTCGCCCGGCGGCATCCTCGTCGAGTGCACGTCAAACGTGCCCGGCGGGTTCTACCAGGACGAGGCGCCGGAGGCGCTCGGCACGACGCTCCTGCTGCCGCCGTGGTACGAGGAGCAGCGCGCGGCCATCGTCGCGCGCCTCGAGCCGATCACGGTGCCCGAGCAAAACCGCGCGAGGGGCGCGGCGGCGAAGCCGGCCGCGCCGGCACAGCCGGCGGCGGCACAGCCCGCCGTTCCGCTCTCGCGCTACAAGGCGAAGTTCGACGCCGACACGCAGGCCACCTGACCATGCCGCGCACCGTCCTGCTCGTCGCGCTCGTCCTCGTTGCCGCGCGTCCGGCCGCGGCGCAGGTGGACTTTTCCGGTGAGTGGACGCCCATCCGGTCGATGGACAACACGGAGAACCCGTGGGTCGGCGACTGGGTGGGGCTGCCGCTGAACGCGGCGGGCCTGGCGCGCGCCGAAGGGTGGGACGCGTCGATCCTCTCGCTGCCGGAGTACCAGTGCCGCCCGCACGGGTGGGCCTACATCTACCGCGGCCCGACGGCGCTGCGGATCAGCAAGGAGGTCGACCCCTTCTCGCGCCAGGTGCTCGCGTATCACCCGGAGTGGCACCAGTCCACCAACATGCCGGTGTATCTCGACGGCCGGGAGCATCCGCCCGCCGAGTCCGCGCACACGTGGGGCGGCTTCTCCACCGCGCGCTGGGACGGTGACATGCTGCGCATCAACACGACGCACATGAAGGAGGACTACATCCGGCGCAACGGCGCGATGATCAGCGACGAAGCGAAGGTCACGAGCTGGTGGATCCGCCGCGGCGACATCCTCACCTGGATCAACGTCGTCCACGACCCGCTCTACCTGGCGGAGCCGCTCATCCGCGCCACCGAGTACCGGCTGAACGTGAACTCGCTCGTGCCCGCGCATCCGTGCACGGCGGTGTACGAGGGGCTCGACAAGGGCGTGGTGCCGCACTTCATGCCGGGCGAGAACAAGTTCCTCGGCGACATCCGCACGCGCTACGGCCTGCCGCTCAACCGGCCGACCGGCGGGCCCGAGACGATGTACCCGGAATTCCTGCGGCAGCTCCGCCCGAGCACGTGGACGCTCGGCAAGGGCGCCGGGCGTGACGATGCGATTCCGGCCGCGCCGCCCCAGCCGCCGGGAGGGGCCCGATGAGGGGTCTCGGCGCGTTCGCGCTCGTCGCTCTGGCGACGGCGTCGTTGACCGCGCAGTCGGGGCCGCCTGCCCCGGGCCGCGTCGAGGGGGCCGAGGCCCTGCGGGTCATTCCGATTCGCGGCAACGTCTTCATGATCACGGGCGCCGGCGGCAACATCGCCGCGTCGATCGGGCGCGACGGCACGATGCTCGTGGACACGGGATCGACGGCCATGGCCGAGACCGTGCTGCAGACGGTGCGCGATCTGGAGCGCCGCGTGATGGCGACCGGCCTCCCGCCGCGCGGCTGCGTCGGCGTCTCCGCCGGCTGCACGTGGTGGAGCAGCTCGAACTTCCTGCCCTCGACCGTCGCGCCGCCCGCGCCGCGGCCGATCGCCGCCATCGTCAACACCAGCGCGTCCGCCGAGCACATCGGCGGCAACGCGGTCATCGCGTCCGCCGGCCGGACCTTCGGCGTGCGCAACCTGCTCGACCGCTCGCAGCTTGGCGCGTGGATCGTGGCGCACGAGAACGTGGCGACGCGGCTCAGCCCCAAGGGCGTGCCCAGCGTGCCGGCGGCGGCGCTGCCGTCCGAGGTCTACTTCGGCGACGAGAAGAAGCTGAATTTCTTCAACGGCGAGGCGGTGGTCGTCACGCACATCCCGCGCGCGCACTCGGACGGCGACAGCGTCGTGCACTTCCGCGGGTCGGATGTCCTCGCTGCCGGCGACTTCGTCAACATGGCGCACTACCCCGTCATCGACGTCGAGCGCGGCGGCAGCATCCAGGGCGTCGTGGACGGCGCCAACAAGCTGCTCGACATCACCGTCGTCGAGCACATGATGGAGGGCGGCACGATGATCGTGCCCGGGCACGGCCGGCTGATCGACACGGCCGACCTGGCGTACTACCGCGACATGGTCACGATCATGCGCGACCGCGTGCGCGAGCTCCGCCGGCGCGGCATGTCGCTCGAGCAGATCCAGCGCGCGGGCATCACGCGCGACTACGACCCGCGGTTCGGCCGCGACGCCACGTGGACGCCGGCACGATTCATCGAGGCCATTTTCCGCACGCTTCCTACCGGATCGTAGAACCATGCGTGCCTTCATCCTCGTTCTGGTCGTGCTCATCGTGCCCTCGTCCGCGTTCGCGCAGGCCCGCACGGCTGCTCCGGTGGATCTCACCGGCTACTGGGTGTCGATGATCACGGACTTCTGGCGCTACCGGATGCTCACGCCGCCGAAGGGCAACGTGGACTACCTGCCCATCACGCCCGAGGGCCGCAAGGTCACCGACGCCTGGGACCCCGCGAGGGACGAAGCCGCGGGCGAGCAGTGCCGCGGCTACGGCGCGGTCGGCGTCATGCGGATGCCGGGACGCCTGCACATCACCTGGGAGAGCGACGACGTGCTGAAGCTCGACGCCGACGCGGGGACGCAGACGCGGCGCTTCCACTTTGCCGCGGCGCCGGCCACCGGCGGCGGCACCTGGCAGGGCACGTCAACCGCGCGCTGGGCACGGCCGTTCACGCCGCAGTCGCCGGACCTCGCGCCGCAGGGTGAGCTGCGCGTCACCACCACGCGCATGCGCCCCGGCTACCTGCGCAAGAACGGCGTTCCCTACAGCGCGAACGCGTCGATGACCGAGTACTTCGTCAGGCTCGTGGACGACGACGGGCAGCAGTACCTCGCGGTGACGCAGGCCCTGGAGGACTCGCAGTACTTCGTCACGCCGATCGTGCGGACGATGCTGTTCAAGAAGCAGGCGGACGGGACCGGCTGGAACCCGACGCCCTGTTCCGCGCGCTGATCGTGCACGCGGTTCGCGCGCTCGTGCTCCTGCTGCTGGCGGCCGTACCGGCCGCGGCGCAGGGCACGGTCACCTTCCTGCACTTCAACGACGTCTACGAGATCACGCCGGTCGAGGGCGGCGCCGCCGGGGGGCTCGCGCGGGTGGCGACGCTGCGCGCGCGGCTGCGGGCGCAGCAGCCGGCGCTGGTGACGACGTTGGGCGGCGACTTTCTCTCGCCGTCGGCCATCGGCACCGCCGTCGTCAACGGCGAGCGGCTCGCCGGCCGCCAGATGGTGGCCGTCCTGAACCTGGTGGGCCTCGACTGGGCGGCGTTCGGCAACCACGAGTTCGACATCTCCGAAGCAGCGCTGCGCGCGCGGCTGGCGGAAGCGAGGTTCCGGATCGTCGCCTCGAACGTCACCGACGCACAGGGCGCGCTGTTTCCCAACACGGTGAAACAGGCGGTGCTGCCGATCAGGACGGCGAACGGCGTGGTGAGGACCTGTCTCATCGGCCTCACGATCGATTCCAACCAGCAGCCGTGGGTGCGGTACCTGCCGTTTGTCGACACGGCTCGGTCAGTGGTCGCGGGACTGAAGGGCCAGTGCGACGTCATCGTCGCGCTCACCCACCTCGAGCTCGAACAGGATCAGCAGCTGGCCGAGCAGGTGCCCGAGATCGACCTGATCCTCGGCGGGCACGAGCACGAGAACTGGCTGATGCGGCGGGGCCCGCGGCTCACGCCGGTCGTGAAGGCGGACGCCAACGTGCGCACGGTGGCCGTCGTCACCGTGCGCGTGCCGCGGCGGGGCGCGCGTCCCATCGTCTCGTCGCGCCTCGAGGCGATCGACGCGTCGATTCCCGCCGGCCCGCGGACCAATGCCGAAGTGCGGAAGTGGACCGACGCCGCGTTCAACGGCTTCCGCGCGGCGGGCTTCGAGCCGTCGCAGGTCGTGGCCACGCTCACCGAGCCGCTGGACGGCCGCGAGTCGGCGGTGAGAAACCGCCACACGCCGCTGACCGGTCTGATCGTCGAGGCCATGCGCCGTGAAGCGGGCACGGATGTCGCGATGTTCAACGGCGGCTCCATCCGTATCGACGACGTGCTGCCGCGCGGGCCGGTGTCGCAGTACGACGTCATTCGCGTGCTGCCCTTCGGCGGGCCCATCGTGAAGGCCACGTTCACCGGCGCGCTGCTGTCGCAGGTGCTGGATGTGGGGGAGAAGAACGCCGGCACCGGCGGCTACCTGCACACGGCGCGGCCGCAGACGATCGATCCGGCGGCGCGCTACGACGTCGCCATCAGCGATTTCCTGCTGACCGGGGCCGAAGCGAATCTCGGGTTCCTGACGCGGCAGAACCCCGGCGTCACGAACGTCTCGGAGCTCCGCGACGTGCGCATGGCCGTGATCGACGAGCTGCGCCGCCGCTACCCTTAGCGCGGTTTCTGAAACGTCGTAGTGTCCGGCTTTAGCCGGACACTACGAAGAAGTCGAAACCGCGCTAGCGCGGGTTGTCGTGATGGGAGCCGTCGGTGACGAGGCTCATGTCGCGATCCTCGCACCGCGGCGACTCTTCCAGCTCCTGATCCGTCAGCCAGAGCGTGCGCGGCCGCCCGGTCCACGGCTCGGCCAGCACGGCGGGGTCTTCGGCAATCGCCTGGTACTCGATCGTGTCCCCGACGCGGCGGAACCGTTCGATCACTTTCAACCCGGTCGTGTGGAAGGCGCCGTTGTCGGTCAGCCACGTCTCGTCGTTGAAGTTCACCGTCTCGACCACCAGCGTGTCCTTCTCCCATCGCCCGATCGCGTCGCCGAGATAGCTGGCCGGAAGGCCCTTGCGGTGCGGCCGTCCATCGGTCGGGATGATGCGGAAGAACGAGCCGTTGATGTCGTCGTAGAGGAACACGACCTCCCGCGCGTTCTGGACGATCTTGCCCGGCGGGCCGATGCGCGGCACGCCGATCGGCTGGCAGCGGAGCGACGTGTCGGTCTGCGTCTGCCGATCGCTGAGATCCTTCACCTTCGCGAGGAATTCCGGTTTGTATGTCGGGAAGCTGGGCGCCGCACCCGGCGCGGGGCCGGGCGGTCCGCCGCCGGCCGGGCCGCACGCCAGGATGCAGATCGATCCGTCGGCCAACCGCTGGGGCCGGACGAACTCGATGCCGCCCAACCGATCCCAGGTGCCGTTCAGGTCGGGACGGCCGCCGGTCAGCCGCGGCGTCGGCTTCGCGGCGAGCGCCTGGAGCCGCTCGGGCGTCATGCGCGGGCCCTGCGCGGCGGCGTGAGCCATCCACGGCCCGGCGGCGGCGGCAGCGGCGAGCGCAATCCAGCGGAGTGAGCGATGTGTCATGGCGTCCTGGTTTCCCGGAACGGCTCAACGCCGTTCCTCAGGGCGTGCGTCTATTGCCCGGTGAGAAAGATCGCGCGTCCGTCGGCGTACGTCATCTTCGTGATCCAGGCGAGGTTCCGCGTCTCGTCACGCGCGGGATTGGCCGCAACGGTAATGAGCTCGCCGGGCTGTCCCTGGATCGACTCGCGGGAGAGGCCGGCTCTCCGCAGCATGGCGGTCGGCAGCGAGGCGAGCGTCCACGTCGTCACGTCCCCGCGCTGGTCCTTCACGTCCATGTGGAGGTAGATGTGCGGGTTGATCCACTCCACCCGCGAAATCACGCCGGTCAGCGTCAGCGACTTCGACGTGTCGAACTGGCCTGCGACCGAGTGATGGGCGGAGACGGCGGCGGCCGTGAGAAGGGCCGTGAGAAGAGTCGTGACGGCGAACAGCGCGGACCGGAACCTGTCGCGCATCGCGCACCTCCGGATAGCGCCGTATTCTATGCCGAAATCGCGTCGCGGACCCGCTCGGCCGCGTAGCGATTGAGCGTCTCCCCGCTCTCGTTCATGCCACTGAGCTGGCCGCGGGATCGTCCTGCCGCACGAACCCGGCCTGCTGCTGCTCGACGAGTGCGTCCACGAGGGCGAGGCGGAGCATGCGGAAGCCCTCGCGCCCCACGACCGCGAGCAGCGCTTGCTTGTCGGAGAAATGACGGTACAGCGCCGTCCGGGAAACGCCGAGCTTTTCCCCGACGGTCCGGAGCGCCAGATGCTCCACGCCCTCGGACTGGATGGTGCGCAGGGCCTCCTCCAGCAGGGCCCGCCTGAGGTCTACATCGTCGTCGCGGCAGGGTGGCGCGCTACGCCCGGCCGCGTCGCGGTGAACACTTCGTGCGTGCCGGGGTCCACCTCCGAGTGGACGAGCGGCAGTACCCGGATGTCGGTGAAGCCAGCCTCAGCGAGGAGACGCTGCCAGTCCGCGCGCGTGAACAGTCCCTCGGCGTGGCGGTCGTGTTCCAGGCGCACCGTTCCGTCGGGCGCGCGCAGCACGAACGCGTAGTCGACCAGGTAGGTGTCGTCGGCAGGGTCCGGATCCCACATCCAGTCGAGATAGCGAAGGGCCCGGCCGTCCGTGCCGTCGTGGCCGCCGCAGTCGGTGCCGGGCCGGAAGTTTTCTTTCACATGGTCCGGCGCGAACAGGACGGCCCCGCCGGGCGCGCAGTGCACGAACGCAGTCGCGATCGCCTGCCGGAGGTCGGCGCGCGTCGTCATGTAACACACGGCATCGTGGACGAACACGCCGTCGAACGGCCGGCCCAGGCGTACGGTCCGCATGTCCCCCTGCACGTGCTCGCACTCGGGATTGAGCGCACGGCTGACGGCAAGCATGCCGGCTGACGGTTCGACAAGCACCATGTCGAACGTCTTCTTCAGGTGCGACGCGTTGTTGCCGCCTCCGCTCCCCAACTCCAGCACCGTCCGGACGGGACGACGCGAGGCGGCAACGAGCGCCTGCGCGTAGAACGCGGCTTCCTCCTCGTAATCCTCCGGCGCGGACAGGAGCGGCCACCAGGCAGCCAGCTCGTCGTATATCTTCATCGTGTCTTCTGTGTCTTCCTCGCCTGCAGGTCGTACGCCTCGCGCAGCCAGTCCGTCATCGGCGGCTCCACCTCGTCGCGGTGCGTGATGCGGAGGAAGTGGGCTTTCCTGGTCTTCGACGCCGCGTCCACGCGCCGGATCTGCGGCGCCTTCACCGCGCGCCCGAGGAAGACGACGACCTCGAGGAACGTCTTCTTCGGGCGCACGAAGAAGTAGCACGACCGGCGCGAGAACATGATCGAGTTGTGCGACGCGTAGATGCGCTGCTCGCCGAACTCGCTCGCGGTCTCGCGCAGCCGCTCCCAGGCCTCTTGCAGATCCTCTGACAGGTCCTTCGTCAGGGCCGCTTCGGTCGTCGTCCAGCAGTCGTGCGCCTCGCCTTCCTCGACCCACTGCTTGCAGTGATAGCACTGGCGCCCGGCCATGCCCCATTGTAGCGGCGCGATTTGAGACAATTGGGGCGCGCATGCCTCGATGGACGTGGGCGGTCCTGCTCGTCACGGCGCCCTTCCTCGCGATTCTCTGCACCGTGCTGTGGCAGACGCCGTTTCCCGTCACGGAGGCGGTGGCGCTGTTCGAGGACGTCACCCGGGCGCCGGTTTCCCAGTTCTTCTTCCCCGAGACCGCGTACTACCGGCCGCTCTTCCACGCCAGCCTCTCCACGCTCTGGCATTACGCGGGCTCGCTCGAGGCGGCGCTCGCCGGCGTCAGGCTGCTGCACATCATCCCTGTCGTCACGCTTCTCATCCTGTTCGTCGTCCATGTGCGCCCGACGACACTCCTCGAGGCCGCGGCGGCCACGCTGGCGGTGGCGGTCCTCGCCGGCAGCCGCGGGTTCCGCGACAACCTCGAGATTCCTCTCAGCTACACGATCGTCGGCATGCCGCTCGCGCTGTTCGCGTGGGTACTCGCGAATCGCGAGCCGCGGGCGTGGCGCAGCGCCCTGATCGTGCTGCTGACGCTTGCCGCCATCGGGTTCAAGGAGCAGGGACTCGTGCTCATCCCGCTCGTCGTCACGGCGTGGTGGATGGGCGCGCCGGGCGCGACGCGCGGAACGGCCGCGGCGCTGGCGGTCCTCGCGGTCGTGTATGTGGCGGCACGCGTCGCCGTGCGGGAGTCATGGGCGCCCTTCGAGCAGGCGATCGGACTCGGCTTCATCGAGCTCGAGCCGGACCAGGCCGAGGCGCGGTTCGGGGGGTTCCCGTACTTGGTCTACGCCTATACCGCCGCCGCCACCATCGGCAACGTGCTCTTTTCCGAGCCCACGCGCGGCATCTTCCGCATCGTCAACGACACGGTGCAGGGCCATCCCGAGATCTGGGAAATGATTCACCTCCTGTCCTCGGCGGCAGTCACCGCACTGGTCGTGTGGTGGGGCGTCCGATCCTGGCGGGCGGACCGCACGTCGCTCGAGACGCGCCTGTTCGTGGTGACGATCGTGGTCCTGCTGGCGTCGGGCGCGCTCAGCTTCAACTACTCGCGCGACCGGCTCGGGGGGATGGCGGTGCCATTCTACGCGCTGTCGGCGTTCTTCGCGATCCGCGCCGCCGCCGGGCGGGCCCTCACCGCGCGGCGGCCGCAGTTCGTGCTCGCCGCCGCCGGCCTTGCCCTGCTCGCCGCGGCGTGGCAGAGCCGCGCGATCAGCACGATCGAGATCGCGCGCATCTTCTCCGCGAGGAACAGCAGCGAGTGGCTCCTCCTGCTCCCCGACCGGCGCGTGGAGTTCGCCGAGCGGCCGGTCTACCTCGACATCATGCAGTCGATGATCGCGCAGGGGACCGCGCCTGGACCGGCGCGGCCGACGCACTATCCGCGCATCGTCAAACGGACGCTCGGGCTGCCATGACCGATCGCCAGCGCCTGCTCGCGTGGGTCATGGCCCTCCCGGCGATTGTCGCGGCCGCCGCGCTCATCACGCTCGAGGCCTGGCGGTCGCGCGCGCCCGAGTCCCCGCTCTTCTCGACGCCGTTCGCCTACTCGCTCGCCGAGGCCGTCGAGCGCGACGACGTGTCGAGGGCCTACGAGTTCATCCGCGCGGGGCAGGATCCGAACACGCCGATAGAGGTGCGTCATGCGGTGCTCACCGGCGGCCGGCCGCTGGCGCTGCTGCCCCTGCTCTGGGCGGTGGCGAACGACTCCGGGCAATCGGTCCGCATGCTCCTCGGCTATGGCGCGCGGTTCGATCCGGCGACGCAGCGGGCGGCGATGTGCCTCGCCGCCACGCTCATGCGGGAGAGGATGCTCGAGCTGCTGCGGCACTTTGGCGCCGGTGATCCCGCCCCACCGTGCCCGGCCGTCGATGAGCGCGACGGGAGAGTGGCCGCGTTCGCTGCTGGATCGCCGTAGGCCCCTACCGCAACCAGCCCGCGAGCGGCAGCGCGACGGTCAGGAACGCCATGTCGCACGTCTTCGCGAGGACGCGGCGCGCGCGGGGACGGCTCTCGTCGTCCGCGGCCGCGTCTTCGGCGTGAGGGGGCTCAACCATCGCTTAGCGCGGTTTCGACTTCTTCGTAGTGTCCGGCTTTAGCCGGACCACACACGGCGGTGCCGCTCAACTTGGTCCGGCTAAAGCCGGACACTACGTACTCTACGTACTCTAACGCACGATCATCGACTCGATCGAGGTGTCGGGCGCGTCGTCCGGCACATCCGACATCTGCAGCCGGAGGTTGCCGGCGTTGGTCGCGTACAGCATCGCCGTGGCCATCGTGATCGTCCCGGCGCGGACGAGCTTCTCGAGCTCGCCGTCGAAGTGCTGCATGCCGTCCAGCTCGCCGTCGCGCATCGCGTCGAGCAGCGAGCGCCCTTCCTGGTCGCCCTTCTCGATGTACTCCTTCGTCCGCATCGTGGACTTCAGGACCTCGAGCACGGCCACGCGGCCGCCGCCCTTCTTCGGGACGAGACGCTGCGAGATGAAGAAGCGGAACGACGCCGACAGGCGGGTGCGGATGGCCTGCTGATCGGCGGCCTCGAAGGTTCCGACGATGCGGTCCACGGTCTTCGACGCGTCGATGGTATGCAGGGTCGAGAACACGAGGTGGCCGGTCTCCGCCGCGGTGAGCCCGATCTCGATCGTCTCGCGGTCGCGCATCTCGCCGACCAGGATGACCTTGGGCGCCTGCCGCAGTGCAGCCCGCAGCGCCAGCGCGAAGGTCGGCGTGTCGCTGTGCAGCTCGCGCTGGTGGACGGTGCCCTTCTTGTGGTTGTGCAGGAACTCGATCGGGTCCTCGATGGTGAGGATGTGCTCCGCGCGGGTCTCGTTGATCAGGTCGATGATTGCGGCCAGCGTGGACGACTTGCCCGAGCCGGTCGGCCCCGTGACCAGCACGACGCCGTTCTTCAGCTTCGCGGCCTCGGCGAGCACCGCCGGCAGGTTCAGGTCCGCGATGGACGGAATCTTCGAGGCGATGACGCGCATCACGATCGCGTAGGTGCCGCGCTGGCGGAACACGTTCACGCGGAAGCGGCAGCGCTCGGGCAGCGAGTACGAGAGGTCGCACGCGCCGTTCTCCTTGAGCGACTTGATCGCCTGGTCGTTGCCGGAGATCAGGTCCTTCGCCACCCGCGCCGTGTCCTCGGGCTTCAGGATCGTCAGCCCGGGCACTGTCACCGCGACAAGGTCGCCGTGCTTTTCGACCTGCGGCGGACGTCCGGGAGACAGGATCAGGTCACTGATCCCGGCGCCCGAATCGAGCATCGCCTTGATCAGCTCCGGCGTCGGCACGCCAGGCGCGGTGGCGGCCGTCGGGATGGGAGACGCGCCGGCTCCGGGTTTCGTGACGACGATGGTGGCAGCGTCAGCGGGTGTGGACATGGGGAAGCACCAAGAAAAACGGCTGGAAGGACGCTGTCTGCGTCCTCCCAGCCGCCGTTGAACCTCTTCTATTATCTTCGATCTCTACCCTGGCCTTAAATGTCGGCGCTGCCGCGGACGAGGACCTTGCCCGTCTTCTCGTTGCAGCCGCCCTCCGGCATCGTCGAGCCGCACAGCACCAACGCGCCCGCCATGGCCCCGAACGTCCGGCCGTCTCGCAGCGGGTGCAGCGTCACCGTGAAGATCGTGCCCTCCGGGAACGTGGACGGGGTGACGCCGTTGCGCGCCATCGAGGCGGCGGAACCCGTCTCGACGCCCCACTGGATGGGCTTGCCGTCCTTCAGGACCGCCTTGCCCGTGTCGTCGACGAGCTGAAAGATGAGCTGGGCATGGTTCGCGCCCGGGATGTAGCGGGTGAGCTTTCCAGTCAGCGTCGTCGCCTTCGTCTGGTCGTACATCGCGAAGGAATGATGGGCCAGCGTGGTGCTCGCATATCCAGCAGCCATGATGACGGCGGCGATTGCGGTGACATGCCATGAATACGAACGCTTCTTCATCGCTTCTCTCCCTGTCTCCCGGAACGCCTTAACGCCGTTCCTCGAGGGTCCTCTGCTGATTGTGCGATCAATTCCCGGGCTTCTGCCAGCCCTCTTCGAAATGCTTCTCCCAGTTCTGCGCCCACGGGCGGCCGAAGTAGTCGATGTAGCCGTCGTCGAGGAACGTCAGCTGCGTGGGCTTGCCGTCCGGGCCGTTGACGATGGTGCTCTGGACGCGGCACTGCACGAGGGTAAAGCGCGCCTCCGGGTCGTCGAGGTTGCGCACGCGCTCCCACGGGGTCACGGTGTGCAACGGCCGCGTGAACGCCTCGGGATCGTAGAAGGTGGCCTCGACGGTGATCGTCTTGCCGTCCGCCGACGGCCGGAAGACCTCGACGGTCTCCATCCGGCTGCTGTACTCGAACATCGAGTGTGAGAGCGTCCAGCCCTGCACGTTCGCGGTCCACGCCACGAGCGTATTCCCGTTCCAGAAGCCGACGGTCTCGCCGTACCACTGCGGCACCTTCTGCACGTGCGTGCGGCCGATGAGCACGCGGCGCAGGAAGTTGTCGGCGATGCCGCTGACGAACTGCACCTGGTTCGGGTTCATCATCACTTCGATGTTGCCGCCGAGCGACGCCTGCGCCCACCACCGCATGAAGCCCTCGGGATAGCAGAACGCGGCCATCCACTGGGGCGAGTTGTTCACGGTCTCGTGGTAGTTCTGCTGCACCATCCACGCGCGGTACTTCGGCGTCAGCAGCGAGAGCATCGTCGAGGTCTGCAGGTTGCGGCCCCAGATCCACTGCTCGTCCGGAGCGCGCCGCGCGTACCAGCCGTCCCACTCGGGCAGCGTCTGGCGCGTGTGCTTCGTCGGTCCGCCTGCCTTCTCCGCTTCCGTCAGCAGCGCCGCGTAGTGCTCCGCCGCGGTCTTGTATTGGTACGGGCTCACGATCCCGTCGATCGGGCGGTCGAGGTTGCAGTCGCCCCAGTGCGCCATCCGGTTGTTGCGCACCATGTCGGTCAACTGGCGCGGCGTGTTGCAGCGGGTGTAGCGCTTGTCGAG
This sequence comes from Acidimicrobiia bacterium, assembly GCA_016871375.1. Classification (GTDB taxonomy): domain Bacteria; phylum Acidobacteriota; class Vicinamibacteria; order Vicinamibacterales; family UBA2999; genus VFYY01. The sequence continues at coordinate 3,956 of VFYY01000014.1, read as the reverse complement.
CCAGTACTTCTCGTCGAGGTAGAAGTTCTTCGTCGTGAAGAGATCGACGGGGAGCGGCTGCACGCCCGGAGGCGGCGTCGTGGACGTCGGCGGCTGGAACCCGCCGGGACCGAAGCCGCGGCCGCCGCCGCCCTGCCGGCCGCCCTGCGCGGGCGCCTGCGCCTGCTGTTGCGCGTTCGCGATGTCGCCCAGCGAGACGCCTGCAGCGAGGAGCGCCAGCAACGCGACCGAGAGTGCCGTCCTGCGTGACATAGATCGTTCCTTGGAGTTTATTGAGGAAGTCGGCCCGTAGACGCGGGATTGTATATCAGTTTCGACCCGGGAGCCGCCCCGCCGCGCGCCGGTTGTCGTAGGCCTGCAGGTGACTGTACGCGATCTCCAGAGTGCCCCCGTCCAGGCCCGCGGCGCGGGCTTTCTCGAGCGCAAAACCCACGATGTGGGCGCCCTCGGTGCGGTTGCCGGCTTCGATATCCCGCAGCATCGAGGTGGCGTAGCCGGACTGCCCGTCTGAGAAGATGCGCCTGTACCTGGCGAGGAAGGCGTCGCCCGGCGGATGGCCGTTGCGGGTGGCAACCTCGCTCAGCAGATCGAACGTGCGGCGCAGAAGCCCGGCGCCCGCATCGGTCCGGACTATTTCCCCGACATTGGCGCGCATGAGGCAGGTCATGCTGGCCGCGGTGGCGAGATGCACGAGCTTCTCCCACATCTCCTGCATGATGTCCGCGGACGCCTGCGCGGCGACGCTCGCCGCAGGGAACGCCCCGGCAATCGCCCGCGCCCGCGCGCTGACGCCGCCGCCCTGCTCCCCCATGGCGATCGTCCGCCAGTCGTTGAGGTGCCTGACGGTGCCGTCGCGCGCCAGCGTGACGCCGATCTGGGCGGTGCCGCCGAGTACCCGCTCCAGGCCGAACCGCGCGTTCAACGGCTCGAGGTGCGCGATGCCGTTCAGCAGCGGCACGACGCAGCCGTCGCGCGCAAGTCCCGGCGCGACCGCATCGATCGCCGACGCCAGGTCGTACGCCTTGCACGTCAGCAGGACGACGTCGTACCGCGGCTTCAGGTCGTCGGCAACCAGCGAGGCGACGCGCAGCGTCGCGTTGCCGTAGACGCTCTCGATGCGAAGCCCGTCGGCCTCGAGCTGCTCGCGCCGCCGCTCGCGCACGAGAAAGGCGACGTCCGCGCCGTTCTCGACGAGCCGGCCGCCGAAATACCCGCCGATGCCACCGGCGCCGAGAACCAGGAATCTCATTCGAACGACACCGGCGCGCGCCGGCTTTCGTCCACGCGAAGCGTGAACACGTCCGGCCGCGCGTAATGGCCCACCACGTCGAAGTCGAGCCGCGCCCGCGCGATCTCGTCTCGATCGATGTCCGCGGTCAGAATCGTCTCGCCCGACGAGTCAGGGCCCGCGAGCACCTGCCCGAGCGGGCCGACGATGCAGCTGCCGCCGCGCGACAGGACGGTGGCGGGATCGTCGCCGAAGGCGGTCGCATAGTCCGCCGGATAATCGCTGCGCCGCGCGAACTGGTTTGCCGACAGCACGAAGCAGCGCCCCTCGAGCGCGATGTGCTGCATGGTCGGCAGCCACGTCGCCCGGTCGTCGGCCGTCGGCGCGCAGTAGATCTCCACGCCTTTCGCGTACATCGCCGCGCGCAGCAGCGGCATGTAGTTCTCCCAGCAGATGACGGCGCCCACGCGGCCGACGGTGGTGTCGAGCACGGTCAGGGTGGATCCGTCCCCGAAGCCCCACACGAGACGCTCGCTGGCGGTCGGCATCAGCTTGCGGTGCTTGCCGAGATAGCCGCCGTCGGGGCCGAAGAACAGGACGGTGCAGTACAGCGTGCCGCCGTCGCGCTCCACGACGCCGATCACGAGGTGCGTCCTGTTGCCGCGGGCGACCGAGGCCAGCGCCTCCACGTGCGGACCGGGCACCTCGATCGCGCTCTCCCAGTACACGCGGAACTGCTCGCGCCCTGCGCGCGTGCGCGACCCGACGACGGCGCCGAAGTTCAGGCCGCGTGGATACGCCGAGACAAACGCCTCGGGGAAGAGCGTGAGCGCGGCGCCACGCCGGCCGGCGTCGGCCGCGAGGTCCTTCACCTTCTCCAGCGTGCGGGCCACGTCGAAGGCAACGGGCGCAGCCTGCACTACTGCGACGCGCGTGGTGGACACGCCAGTGATGATAACCGTCGTTGCAGGTAGCGCCGCTCGCTTTCGTTGGTGGCGAGCGCCAGCGCCCGCTCGTAGCTGCGCGCGGCCGCATCCGCGTCGCCGGCGCGGCGCAGCAGGTCCGCGCGGGCGGCATGCAGCAGATGGTAGCCGTCCAGATCGCCGGCCGCCGCCAGCGGCTCGATCAGCGCGAGCCCGGCGCGCGGGCCCGCCACCATCGCCACCGCCACCGCGCGGTTCAGCGAGACGACCGGCGAGGGCTGCACGCGCTCGAGCACCTCGTAGAGGCGCACGATCTGCGGCCAGTCCGTGTCCTCCGCGCGAGGCGCCTGGCAGTGCAGCGCGGCAATGGCGGCCTGCAGGGCGAAGGGACCGCCGCCGCGGCGTAGTGATTCCTCCACCAGCGGCAGTGCTTCCGCGATCTGCGCGCGATCCCAGCGGCTCCGGTCCTGCTCCTCCAGCACGACCAGGTTGCCCTCCTCGTCCAGGCGCGCGTTGCGGCGCGAGTCGTGGAGGAGCATCAGCGCGAGCAGGCCGGTCGCTTCGCCGGTGACGGGTGCCGGCAGCCGCGCCCGGACGAGCCGGGCAAGGCGGATCGCCTCCGCACAGAGCTCTCCCCGCACCAGCGGCTCGCCGCGCGTCGCGGCATACCCCTCGTTGAACACGAGGTAGATGACCGTGAGCACCGCGTCGAGCCGGGCCGGCATCTCCCCCGTCTCGGGCACCACGTACGGAATCCCCGCGTCGCGGATCTTCCGCTTCGCCCGCACGAGCCGCTGCGCCATCGTCGCCGGCGGGACCAGGAAGGCGCGGGCGATCTCGTCGGTCTCGAGGCCGCACAGCGTCCGCAACGTGAGCGCGACCTGCGCGTCGGGCGCAATCGCCGGGTGACAGCAGGTGAAGATGAGCCGCAGCCGGTCGTCGGGAATCTCTCCCCCGTCCAGACCGGGCGGGTCCTGCACGCGGTCGCCGTCGAGCACCCGCTGCGCCTCGATCTTTTCCTGCAGCCGGGCCCGCCGGCGCAGCCGGTCGATGGCCTTGTGTCGGGCGGTCTGAATCAGCCAGGCGCGGGGGTACTCGGGCACGCCGGACAGCGGCCACTGCTCCACCGCGGCCGCAAACGCATCCTGCGCCGCCTCTTCGGCCACGTCGAAGTCGCCGAGCAGCCGGATCAGCGTGGCGACGATGTAGCCCCATTCGGCCGAGTAGACGTCGGCAACGGCGGTCATCACCCGATGGTAAATACTTTCTGTCCCGGGTTGTCGATCCGCGGCCTCGCCGTTCGATACACGCACGGAGGTACGACGTGAAATACATGCTGCTGATTCACCTGGATGAGAAGTCGTGGGAGAAGCTGTCGGACGCCGAGCGGCAGAGCATCTACGCGGAATACGGGCAGTTCACGGAGGCCATCAAGGCCAGCGGGAACCATCTGAGCGGCTTCGAGCTGCAGCCGACGACGACGGCGACGAGCGTCCGTGTCCGCAACGGGAAGCGGATGGTGACCGACGGGCCGTTCGCCGAGACACGCGAACAGCTCGGCGGCTACTACCTGATCGAGGCGAAGAACCTGGACGAGGCGATCGGCATCGCGGCGCGGATTCCGTCGGCGAAAGACGGCACGGTCGAGGTCCGGCCGGTGGCGGAAATGGCGGTGTGAGGCCGGTGTACACTTCGCCGCATGAAATCCATCTGGACCGCACTCATCGTTGCCACGAGCGTGATGACCCTCGCTGCGCAGGCGCCGCTGCCCCTGCGCGGCGAGCAGGGCCGCGGGCGGGGCGCCG
>VFYY01000013.1 GCA_016871375.1 Acidimicrobiia bacterium | reverse complement strand
TCGGTGAGACGCTGCAGAAGATGCCGCGATAACTCCCAATAACCAACTCCCAAGGCGACCTCTGCGCGGGTCCTGTAGAGAGAATGCCGCCATGCGTTTGAGGATGACCCTTGAGTACGCGGGCACCCGGTACAGCGGATGGCAGATCCAGAAGAACGCGCGGACGGTGCAGGGCGAACTCGAGCGCGCGGTCCGGGAGGCCACCGGCGCGAAGGAGTTCGAGCTCTACGGCTCAGGCAGGACCGACGCCGGCGTTCACGCGCTGGCCCAGGTCGCGCACCTCGACCTGCCCACCACGCTGCCCCCAGAGACGCTGCGCCGCCGCATCAACGACGCGCTCCCTTCCGACATCAACGTCCTGCGCCTCGAGAAAGTCCGTCACCGCTTCCACGCGCGCCACGATGCGCTGGCGCGCAGCTATATCTACCAGCTCTCGCGCCGGCGGACGGCGTTCGCCAAGTCCTATGTGTGGTGGGTGAAAGAGGATCTGGACCTCGCGCGCATGCGGGAGGCGGCGGCGCGATTCGTCGGCATGCACGATTTCCGTTCCTTCTCCGACGACGACCCGGGTGAGAAGTCCACCGAGGTGCTCGTCGAGTCGCTGGCGCTGCACGAGGACGGCGACCTGATCGTCGTGCACGTCGAAGGCTCTCACTTCATCTGGAAGATGGTCAGACGCCTGGTCGGAGTGCTGGTGGAGGTCGGGCGCGGCGGGCTGACGGTGGCCGACGCCGCCGCGCTGCTGAACAGCGACTCGGGCCTGCCGGCGCGGCTCACCGCGCCGGCGTCAGGCCTGTTCCTCGAGCGCGTGTACTACGAGGGCGACCCGCGCGACGTGCCCGTGCGGTCGCCGGTGTCGCTGCCCCGCTAGCGCGTTTTCGACTTCTTCGTAGTGTCCGGCTTCAGCCGGACCACATACGGCGGTGCCGATCAACTTGGTCCGGCTAAAGCCGGACACTACGACGTTTCAGAAACCGCGCTAGTTCTCGCGGCGGCTGGCGGGCGGGACGATCCCGTTGAGCCTGAGATACACCACCATCTGGCCGTAGATGTCCATGGTGTGCGTCATCGCGAAGCTGGCGATGCGCACCCGCGTCGCCTGGCCGATGAAGCGCGGGCCCATGACGGCCTGCGTCCACGCGGCGTCGTTGAACTCCTTGAACACCGCCTCACCGTAGTCGTACGACTGCCGCAGCGCCTGGAGCTGGTCGGCCCGGGTCGTCGCCTTCATGTTGATCGCCGGCGCCGCCGTCTTGCCGCCGAGCGTGCCGAGCAGCATCTGGTTGATCTGCACGACGTGCATGACCTGCTCGCCGTACGAGCGCTGCGCGGGCGTGGACTTGTAGCCCCACTTGTCGTCCGGCATCGCCTCACTGATGGCGACCATCACGCCTTTCTGCTGCTGCCAGTCCTTCAACATGTCTGCGGCGAGCGTCACCGCCTGCGCGGACGCGGTCACAGCCGCAGCCGCCGCGAGGCCCGCGCACGCCGCAAGGGTCAACATCACGCGTTTCATCAATCCCTCCCTGAACGAAAGTCTGTAGAGTGTACACTCAACCGATGCGCGCCACGCGTGCGATCGTCGCCGCCGGTCTTTTCGCGCTGCTCGTCGCCGCCGCGTCCACGCAGCAGCTTCCGCTCAAGCACGACCCGGAACTTCTCACCCGGGGACCGGTGCGCATCGACACGGTGAAGGACGGCCTGTTCGTGGTGCGGGGGCCGTTCCTCCCCTGCGGCACGCGCGGCTGCACGCCGAACAGCGGCGACGACGGGCTGATTCACGAACCGGGTGACGTGGCCGTCCGGGTGACGCCCGAGGGGTTGATCCTCGTCGACGACAAGTATCCGGAGAACGTCGCGGACGTGCTCGCGCGCGTGAAGACGATCAGCACCCGGCCGGTGCGCTACCTGCTGAACAGCCACCATCACGGCGACCACGTCAGCGGCAACGCCACCGTGCGGCGCGAGCTCGGCATCGACATCATCGGCCATCGCAACATCCGCGAGAACTTCCTGCGCATCAAGCAGCCCGGTGAGCCGAACATCACGTTCGCGGACCAGGCCGCCATCCACCTGGGCGGGGTCGAGGTGCAGCTCCTCCACCTCGGACGCGGACACACGAACGGCGACACCGTGACCTACTTCCCCGACCTGAAGACGATCCACATGGGGGATCTCGTCATCGACGGCATGCCCGTGATCGACTACGCGGGTGGCGGCAGCGCGATCGAGTTCGTCTCGACGATCGACAACATGCTGACGATCGACTTCGACACCGCGATACCCGGCCACGGGCGCGTGATGACGCGTGACGAGGTGCGCGCCTATCGCGCGCGCTTCGCGGAGCTCAATACGCGGATGCGGGACCTGGCGCGGCGCGGCGTCCCGAAGACGGCGATCGCCACGCTCGAGCAGGCGCGCGCGCAGTTGAAGCTCGCGGATCTGGGGTGGGACAACACGGTCAGCACGACCGCCTGGCTGCGAAACATCGGCGCGCACTACGACGAGCTCGCCTCCGCACGGTAGAGCTGGCGCCACCTGGCGGGCCGTACAGGCCCGCCCTACGAACGCGGATAGTAGGGCGGGATGTTCGCGTCCACGTTCACCCACACGGACTTGACCTCCGTGTAGTGGTGCATCGCCTCGAACCCCATCTCGCGCCCGTAGCCGCTGGCGCCGACGCCGCCGAACGGCGACGCCGGGTTCACGCGCTTGTAGCAGTTGATCCAGACCATGCCGCTGCGCATGTGACGCGCCACCAGGTGCGCGCGCTGCAGGTTCGTGGTCCAGAGCCCGCCGCCAAGCCCGTATTCGGTGCCGTTGGCGAGCGCGATCGCCTCCTCGTCGGTCTTGAACTTCGTCACGACCACGAACGGGCCGAAGACTTCCTCGCACGACACGCGGTGCCGCGCGTCGGCTTCGACCACGGTGGGCTCCACGTAGTAGCCGGCCGCCAGCTCGGGCCGCTTCGGCGCCGCGCCGCCCGTCAGCACCTTCCCGCCCTGGTCCTTCGCAATCTGCACGTAGCCGAGCACCTTGTCGCGGTGGCCCAGCGAGGTCAGCGGGCCCATCTCCGTCGTCGGGTCGAGCGGGTTGCCGATCGTGATCGACTTCGCCAGGCGGATGAACTTCTCGAGGAACTCGTCGGCGATCGCCTCGTGCAGGATCAGCCGTGAGCCCGCGATGCACGCCTGCCCCTGGTTGTGGAAGATCGCGAACGCCGAGCCGCCCACCGCCGCGTTGACGTTCGCGTCGCCGAACACGATATTCGCGCCCTTGCCGCCGAGCTCGAGCTGCACGCGCTTCAGATTGCCCGCCGACGCCTGGACGATCTTCTTGCCGACGTCCGTCGACCCCGTGAACGCCACCTTCGCGATGTCCCTGTGCTCGGCGATGTACTGCCCGACGGCGCTCCCCGCGCCGGGCAGGATGTTGACGACGCCCTCGGGGATCCCCACCTCCGCCATCAGCTCCGCGATACGGAGGCTCGACAGCGGCGTCAGCGCCGCGGGCTTGAGGACGACGGTGTTCCCCGCCGCGAGCGCGGGGCCCATCTTCCAGCTCGTGAACATCAGGGGGAAGTTCCACGGCACGATCTGGCCGACCACGCCCACCGGCTGCCGGAGCGTGTAGTTCAGGAAGCCCTGATCGACCGGGATCACCGCGCCCTCGAACTTGTCGGCCATGCCGCCGAAGTAGCGGAAGGTGGCCGCCGTGCGCGGCACGTCGAGCCGCGTGGTGTCGCGCATCGGGTGGCCGGTGTCCATCGTTTCCAGCGTCGCCAGCTCGGTGGCGCGCTCTTCGATGCGGTCCGCGAGCCTCATCAGCAGCTTGCCGCGGTCGGACGCCGCGAGGCTGCTCCACTTCGGGAACGCGGCCTGCGCCGCCTTCACCGCCTTGTCGACGTCCGCCTTGCCGGCCTGCGCGACGTCGGCGATTGTGGAGCCGTCATGCGGGTTGATCGTGGGCGCCGTCCGGCCGTCCTCGGCCTTGACGAAGCGTCCGTTGATGAAGAGATCCGTCTGGATTTTCGGCGGCGCGGAGGTGGTGGTGGACATGGCGGGTCCACCGTACATCGCTCGCCGAAGGCGCGTCAAACGGTGTAAGATGCGCCGACAATTCGTCAGGAGAGGACGGCTATGAAACATACGACATCAGTGCTTGCCGCGCTCGCACTGTCTGTGACTCTGGGTGCGCTCGCCTTTGCGCAGGCGCCGGCGCAGGGTGGTGGTCAGCGTGCGGGTGGACCGCCGCAGGCACCCCCGCCAATGAGCTTCTTCGTCACCAGCACCCCGAAGGGTGACGGCGCCAATTACGGCGGGCTGGCCGGCGCCGACGCGCACTGCCAGATGCTGGCGACGGCGGCAGGCCGCGGCGCGGCGAAGTGGGTCGCGTACCTGAGCACCCAGGGTGCGGACGCGGTCAATGCGCGTGACCGCATCGGCGCAGGGCCGTGGTTCAACGCCCAGGGCCGGCAGGTTGCGGCCAACGTGGCGGAGCTGCACGGCGATACGCTCGAGCAGGCGCGGCTCGGCAACCGCATCGGCAAGACGACGGCGATCGACGAGAAGGGCAACCCCGTGAGGGGCGTCGGCGACATGCCGAACCAGCACGACATCGTCACCGGATCGACGCCGGATGGCCGCGCGTTCCCCGCCGGCGAGGATCGGACCTGCAACAACTACACGAGCAACGCCACCGGGTCGGTGATGCTGGGCCACCACGATCGGCTGGGCGGACCCAACGCCTCATGGAACGCGGTGCACGCGAGCAAGGGCTGCAGCCAGCAGAATCTGGTGTCCACGGGCGGCGCCGGCCTGCTCTACTGCTTCGCCCCGGGCAACTAGCAACGGCCGCCGAAGCCATAACCTGAGAGGGCCCGGGCAACCGGGCCTTTTCATTTGGAGACGACTCTATGAGCTATATGCGAGTGATGCTGGCTGTGGTGACCCTCGTCGTCAGTCTGGGCTCGTATCTCGCGCTGGCGCAGCAGCCGCAGCAGCCGCCGGTGCCCATGAGCTTTTTCGTGACCAGCGTCGGCCTCGGCCGCGGCGCCAACCTCGGCGGCCTCGCGGGCGCGGACGCGCACTGCCAGGCGCTCGCCACCAAGGCCGGGCGCGGCAACGTGAAGTGGGTCGCCTACCTGAGCACGCAGGGCGCGGGCGCCGTGAACGCGCGCGATCGCATCGGCAACGGCCCGTGGAACAACGCCCGCGGCCAGATGGTCGCGATGAACCAGGACGAGCTCCACGGCGACACGATCAACATGGCGCGCCAGGGCAACCGCATCAACAAGGAGCGCGGGCGCGACGAGAACGGCAACCTGGTGAAGGGCGTCGGCGACATGCCGAACGAGCACGACATGCTGACCGGCTCGAACCTCGAGGGGCGCGCCTACACCGACAACATGGACCACACCTGCAGCAACTGGACGAGCGGCGCCGACGGCATGGGCTCCGCCCAGCTCGGGCACCACGACAAGATCGGCAACGGATCCGGATCGTGGAACTCGGCGCACGCCAGCCGCGGGTGCAGCCAGCCGAACCTCGTGTCCACGGGTGGCGCCGGGCTCTTCTACTGCTTCGCGCCCGGGAATTAGGTCTTACGATGACGGAGCTTCGAGCAGGACGCGCACGGCCTGCTCGAGCTCCGCAAGCGTGAACGGCTTCTGCAGGAACGTGGCATCAGGGCGCAGCGTGCCGCTTCGGACGACGACGTCGTCGGTGACCCCCGACATGTAGATGACGCGCAGGCCTGGACGCTTCGCCATCAGCGTCTGGGCGAGCCGCGGCCCCGTGTCTCCCGGCATCACGACATCGGTGACGAGCAGGTGAATCGCGGGGTGCCCGTTGGCAACCTGCAGCGCTTCCTCCGGCGTGTGCGCCTTCAACACCTCGTAGCCGCGGTTGGTCAGCGCTTCCGTCACGAGCGCCCGCACGTCGTCGTCATCCTCGACGATCACAATCCTGGCGCCCTCGCCCGTGGGCGCAAGCGGCGGCGGCGCCGGGAGCGTGTCGGCCGAGGTCGCCTCCGTCACGCGGGGCAGGTAGATCCTGGACGTCGTGCCGCATGCCGACGTGGGTATGGGCGTGTATGTCTGATCCGCACGAGCGATAATCGCTCTGCCCATGGCTTCGCACGATCGCGGTGAGGCGCTCGTCGTCGGCGCGGGGCCCAACGGCCTCGCCGCGGCGATCGCGCTCGCCCGCGCCGGCGTGCGCGTCGAGATGCGCGAACGCGCCGGCGTCGTCGGCGGCGCCGTGTCGTCGGCAGGGTTGACTCTGCCCGGGTACATCCATGACACCTGCTCATCCGTCTTCGCGCTTGCAGCCGCGTCGCCGTTCTTCAGGTCGCTGCCGCTCGCCGCGAATGGGCTCGCGTGGTGTCATCCTGAGGCGCCGCTTGCCCACCCGTTTGACGACGGGTCGGCGGCGGTCCTGCACCGATCGCTCGATGAGACGGTGACGGAACTGGGAACGGACGGGACGAGATATCGCCGCCTCGTGGGGCCCCTCGTCCGTGAATGGGATGCGTTGGCCGACGACGTCCTGCGGCCTCTCCTGCGGTTCCCTTCGTCGCCGCTGCTGATGGCGCGGTTCGGCCTGTCCGGCGTGCGCCCGGCGGCACGTCTGGCGAACGCGGCGTTCACCACTGAGCGCGCGCGCGCGTTGTTCATCGGCCTCGCGGCGCATGCGGCCTGGCCGCTCGAGCGGCCGATGACGTCCGCGTTCGCGCTCGTTCTGGCCGCGGCCGCACACGTCGTCGGGTGGCCGTTCGCGGCAGGTGGCGCCGGACGGCTCGCCGCAGCGCTCGAGGCCGTCGCCCGAGACGCGGGAGTGGTGATTCACGTCAACACGCCGGTGACGTCGCTGTCGGGACCGCCCCTCGCCGACGTCGTGCTCTGCGACGTCTTCCCGTCCCGCCTGGCGTCGCTCGGCGACGGCGTGCTGCCGGCCGGATATCAGCGCGCGCTCCGGCGGTTCGCCCCCGGTCCCGGCGCATTCAAGATCGACTGGGCCCTGCGCGGGCCGATCCCGTGGAAGGCTCCCGCCTGCCGCGGGGCCGGCACGGTGCATCTCGGCGGTACGGCCGCGGAGATCGTCTCGGCCGAGCGCGAGGTCGGCGAGGGGCATCATCCCGACCGCCCGTTCGTCCTCCTCGCGCAACCGAGCGTGTGTGACCCCGGCCGGGCGCCCGGCGGCGGACACACCGCCTGGGCGTACTGCCACGTTCCCAACGGATCCACGGGGGATATGACCACGCAGATCGAGCGGCAGGTGGAGCGCTTCGCCCCCGGCTTCCGGGATCTCGTGCTGGCGCGCCACACGATGGATCCGGCTGCGCTCCAGGCACACAACCCGAATCTCGTCGGCGGAGACTTCACCGGCGGCGCCGCGACGGTGACACAACTGGTGGCGCGGCCCACGTGGCGGGGGTATCGAACGCCAGTGCCGTGGCTGTTCCTCTGCTCGGCAGCCACGCCGCCAGGCGGCGGTGTCCACGGCATGTGCGGGTACAACGCCGCGCAGGCGGCGCTGCGAGTGCTTGGCGCGCCGTCCAGCGCGGTTTCGACTTCTTCGTAGTGTCCGGCTTTAGCCGGACCACACACGGCGGTGCCGATCGACTTGGTGCGGCTAAAGCCGGACACTACGACGTTTCAGACACCGCTCTAGTTGATCACGACGACGGGCGCGCGCCAGAAGGCGGCCTTCTGCCCGGTCGGCTCGAGCACGGTGATCTGGCAGTCGTACTGTCCGGGAGGAACCCCGCCGAGCGCCACGCTGAACCGCACGGGCACCGCCTTGGACTGCGGATGCATCCCGTCGGTGATCGCCATCGGCGCCGTCTCGAACACTTTCTCGTCCCCGCGGTAGAAGCTGAGAAACGCGACCAGCGGCTGCGTGGTCGCGGCGGCGCGCTCGTACGCCTGCAGGTAGACGTGCATCTCGCGCGCGCGGCTGAAGACGCGCGTGACGCTGGGAATCAGCTTCTCGCCGCCGCTCACCAGCGGGTTGACCGAGTCCGCCGCGCGCTGCTCCACGCTGAAGAGCGCGTCGCTCAACGGCACGCGCTGGCTGCTGAGCACCACCGAGCTGATCGGCAGGCGCCGCTCCTCGCGATTGAGGTTCGGCACCGTGAACGCGGACTGATACGTGCCGATGCGGCCGGTCGTCGCATCGCGCGCGAGGAACTTGATGACGTAGCGCCCCGGCAGCAGCGTGAACCCGGTTTCGTACTGGATCGGACGCGACGCGAGCTGGCTGGCCGCGTCGCTGCTGAGCGCGATGTTCATGCGGTCGCGCACGTTCTGGTGCGTCACCCCGTACTCGTCCTTCACCTCGCCGATGAAGTCGATCTCGGTGCGCGCGGCGCCCCGCCGGCGCGCGAGGTTCAATTCGCTGCCCGGGATCTTCACCGCCACGGGCACGAAGTACTCGGCCCGGTTCAACTGGAAGTAATTCACCTCCATGGCGATGGTGATCTCCGTAATCGGGTTCTCCAGCATCAGCGCCTCTTCGAGCTGACGCTCCTTGTCCGCGGCGGTGAAGCGGGCGAACTCCTTGTCGCCGTAGTACCCCTCGCGGTACGCGAGCTGCGCCTGGCGGCCGCCCGTCAGCGACACGCGGACGCGGCGGAACCTGCCGTCGGCGGCCGTGTTGGCGCTGTAGTAGCCGAGGATGTAGTAGCTCGTCATCGCGTCGGCGGCCTGTGCAATTCCGAGCGCCAGGTCGTTGTAGTCGAACATCGCGCGCCCGCCGGTGTCCTTCGCCAGCGCGAAGAGCGTGTCCTGCGACCGCTGGAAGGTGCCGGCCGCGGCCTCGGCCAGCCGGCCCGTGAACATGCCCAGCCCGCCCGGCGACGGGCGTGACGCGTCGCCGAGCGGCGGCTGGGCCACCAGGCCGCGCGCGTCGATGGGGTTGAGCGTGACGTTCGCGCGGAGCGCCGCGTTCACCGTCGCGCGCAGCTGCGCCTGGTTGTCGGTGCCGTTCAGCCGGAGGCCGCTGGCGAAGTAGATGAGCGTCTTCCGCTCCGGCAGCGGACGAAGCATCTCCACGGCGGTCTGCAGCGCGGACAGCTGCCTGTCGGTGTTGAAGATATTGAACTCCGCATCGTCCTGGCCGAACGCGGTGCCCGGGTCCGGCGTGTCGGGGACGCCGTCGCCGTCCAGGTCGTCGTTGAACATGAGGCGCAGGACGGCTTCCTGCAGCGCGGCGCGGTTGTCGGTGAAGTCCTGCCGCAGGCGAACCGCGCCGCCGTTGAACGACATGATCGCCATCACGTCGGCGGGCTCCATCTGCGTGTCGATGAAGCGCTGCGCGTTCGTGTAGGCGCGCGTCTGGTCGGGCGGAGGCATCGCCGACAGATCGAAATACAGGACCAGCAGGCGCTTGTCGCGGAACCTGATCTGGGGTGCCTGGGGTGCCAAGGGTGCCTGGGGTACCAGAAGTGCCTGGGGTGCTTGGGGTGCCTGGGGTGCCGTGAGCCGCTGGAACTCGACGAACGCGATCTCCTGCGGCTGGCCGTCTTCGATCACGGTGAAGTCGCTCGCCGTCAGGCCCTCGATCGGGTTGCCGTTACCGTCGGTGACGACGACGTTCTGGACGATCAAGCGAGTCGCGGAGCGGAACGTCGCCTGCGGCTGCTGTGCCGAGACGGGCCACAGAGACACAGAGACACAGAGAACAACAACAAATAGCTTCACTCTGTGACTCTGTGTCTCTGTGGCTCGTCTCATGATCAGAATCGCAGCCGCAGCGTCGTCTGCAGCTTGCGCATCGGGTTGGCGCGGTTCGGCAGGCCGAACTGCGGGCTGCCGACGATCGTGTTGAGGCTCGCGTAGGTGACGTGATTGAGCACGTTGAGCGCGTCGATGCGCCAGTCGAGATTGAGGCGGTTGCCCCAGGGAAACGTACGGGCGACGCCCGCGTTGAGCGAGAACTGCGACGGACCGGCGATCGAGTTGCGCCCCGCGCTTCCCCACCGCCCGGGCGGCGGCGGCGTGTAGACGCCACCGACGACATCGGGACGGATGGTCCCGACGACTCCGGTTCCCTGGACCGGCGCGAGCACGACGGGCGTCAACGGCAGGCCGCTGCCCGTCCGCAGCTCCGTCGTGACCGTCCAGCCCCTCGTCAGCGCACCGCGCAGCCCGTCGAGCAGCGCGCCCCCCGCGACCCCGATACCCGTCGTGTACTGGAACTGCGCGACCACGAGATGCCGCTGGTCGAAACTCGACGGGCCCCACTCCGCGTCCAGGTTCAGCCAGTCCTGCGCGACGGCCGCGGCGCTGAGCGTCGCGCCCGCAAACGCCGCCGCATCGTCTTCGGCCTTCGCCAGGGTGTACTGAACCGACGCGGTCAGCCCGTTGCGAAGACGCCGCCGCAACTGCACCTGCGCGGCGTTGCGCAGCGACTCGCCGGTGGACGTGAGGTACACGAAGCCGGCCGGGCACTGCGGGCACCGGTTCACGGCCCCCGCGGGATACGTGTTCGGCAGCACCTGCTGCATCAGCCGGCTGCCCTTCGACCCGAGGTACGACGCGATCACAGTCAGCGACGCGGGCAGGTCGCGTTGCGCCGACGCCTGCCAGTTGTGCACGTAGCCGACGCGGAAGCCGGGATCGACCGCGAATGTATTCGCGGTCAACGCCGGCGTCACGAGGAAGGCATTCGCGAGCGTCAGCGGCGTCGCGACGCTGCTCTGCAGGCTGTAGGTGCGCGAGAGCGGCGGCTGCTGTGCCAGCATCGTCGCGATTGACTGGTACACGGCCGTGTTGCGGTAGATGCCGTAGCCGGCCCTGACGACCAGCGACGACCCCGGGACCGGGCGCCACGCGAGACCGACGCGTGGCTGGATGCCGCTCACGTCGGGGCGCAGCAGCGCGTCATCCGCGACGACCGGCGTTGCACGCATGAACCCGCCGGCGACGTCGAGGTTCACCAGGCGTCCGAGCCGCTCTGTGATCGGACCTTCGTACTCCCACCGGATCCCGGCGTTGATCGTCAGCCCCGGGGACAGCCGCCAGTCGTCGGACAGGAACGCTTCGTAGTACGGCGAGCGGAAATACTTGTCCGCGTTGCCGAACGCAACCGAGCTCGTCTGCGGAAGACCGAGCAGGAAGTCCGCGAAGTCGGACCCGGTCGCCGCGCCCGTAAATGCGAGCGTGCCGCGTGGATCCTGCTGCGACCGGATGTCGATCGCCTGCGCGCGCACGCCGCCGCCAAACGACACGCTGTGGCGCCCGCGCGAGAGGAACTGTTCGGTGGAGACGCCGTTCGTGTCGCTCCGGGTGAGCGCGTGCTGCGCGTCGGTGAGACCGGCGAGACCGTTGGCAAACACCAGCGAGGGCGGACCCCAGTTCACCGGATCCTGGTTGTTGCCGGCAATGCCCGCCGCACCCGACACGTTGGTCCGGTTCGCGAAGTGCGGCCTCACCGTCGTCGTCAGCCGCGTGAACTGATACCGCAGCCTCAGGGTGTAGAACTGCGAGAAGCGGCGCGACCAGGTGGCCGATCCGTCAACCCCGGACGCCACGGTCGTGTCGTCGAACGCGAAGATCGATCGCGTGTCGGTGGCCGTCCGCTGATACGCGAACGTGCCAGACAGCTGGCTGCGCGGCGTGAGCGTCTGCGTCAGCCGCGACTGCACGCTGTCCTGGCGCGTGGCGGTCAGCACAGGCGCCTGGAAGTTGTAGCCGTCGGCGTCCGCGTTCGGCTGCGGGTAGTAGGCAAGCAACGCGGCCGCCTGCGGGCTGACGCGGTTCCCCGGGATACGGTTGCCGGGAAACGGCAGTCCGGTCTCCGGATCGATGACCTGCCGGCCCGAGTGCGAGAAATCACCGGAGCGCTCGCGCAGGGTCGGCATGAGCGCCGAGATCGTGCTCGCGCTCGTGTCGGCGGTGCGCTGGTAGCCGGCGAACGTGTTGGGCCCGTTTCGCAGCAGCCGCGGGATGCGCAGCGGCCCGCCGACGGTGGCGAGCACCTGCAGGTCGGTGTAGTCGCCGCGTGGGGCGCGCTGGCTCGTGAACGAGTACGGCCGCGCATCCCACGCGGAGTCGCCCGCGATGAGGCCGATGCCGCCGTTGTACACCGAACGGCCAGCCCGGCGGTTGTTCCCGAACGCGGCGAGCTGTGCGAACGGCGACGCCGCGCCGTTGTTCACGCTGCCGTTGATCAGGAAGCCGTCAGCGGCCAGATCGTTCGGGACGTTCGAAACGTTCGGATCGTTCGGATCGTTCGGATCGTTCGAAACGTTCGGATCGTTCGGATCGTTCGGGACGTTCGGATCGTTCGGGACGTTCGGGACGTTCGGGACGTTCGGGGCGTTCGGGGTGTTCGGATCGTTCGGATCGTTCGGATCGTTGGCCGCGATCCGGCTGGAGCCGGACACTGCGCCGGTCTCCCCTCCACCACCGGCGGAGCCACGCGCCGTGGCTGCCGGGGCCGGCTCAGTGCCCGGCTTCAGCCGGACCGCGGTGATCTGGTCGAACGGCAGCAGCGCCAGCTCCCAGCTCGCCGCCGGGGCGTCGGTCGCCACCATGACATCGCGGCCAAGCGGCGCAAAACCCGCCATCTCGACCCGCAGGTGCCACGCGCCGTCCGCAAGGTTCACGAACCGGTAATAACCCTGTGGATCGGTTGACGTGACCGCCGCCGGCTGCCCGTCGCGGGTCGCCGTGACCGTGGCACCAGGCACCGGCAGGCCGCTAAACGTCACCTGGCCGATGTGCTCCGCGGCCGCTGCTGCGCGCGCAATTCCCATCGCGCACCACATCACCAGCCACGCCCCTGTCCGCCGACGCATCGACTTAGACGCTCCTCATCACGCAAAGGTTGCGACCCCAGCCACCCAGCTACTCAATCCGGCGTCGGCCGGTTCACACTCTCGATGACGAGGACGTCCACCGGGCCGCGCACCGATTCCAGCTTGAGTCCGAGCTGCTCCTGCAGCGCGGTAAAGATCGACGGTCCGTTCGGGTCAATCGGCGGCGCCGCGGGTGCGCCGGGCGGAGGAGGACCCTGTGGCATCTGGTCGGGCGTGTAGGTCATGTCGAGGTCGAAGTTGCCCGTCAGGCCCGTGCGGTCCACGATGAAGCGCTGCACCTGCGGCGCCAGGGCGTTGGCGAGCTGCGACAGAGGGAACGCGCCGGCCTGCATGCGGCCGGGACCGATGCGGAAGCCGCACTGGATCGGCTCGCCAGCGCCAGGCGGCGCAGGCGGGGGCCCGCCGCCCCGCCGCGCGGCCGCGAAGATCGCCTGACAGTCGGTCGTGGACGTCTTGAGCCCGGGACCGAGCCGGCCGTCCGCACGGGCGAGGACGAGGTCGTAGCGCGGCATCTCGCGCGATTCCCGGCGCGCCTCGAGCCCGAAGCGCTCGGCGAGCAGCGACTGCATCATCAGCTGCACCGGGCCGATGGTGCCCGGCTGCCCGGGCGGCACGTCCCCTTCCGCCTTCGCGTTGATGTCGAACCGCTCCGAGGCAATCCAGCCGGGCGCCTCCACGATCTGGAAGTTCTGCAGCGCGTACGCGAAGCGGATGATCTCGCGCAGCGGCGCGTTGGCCGCGGTGAAACGTCCGCCGGGCTGCATGCCGAAGCGGATGAAGTTCTCGCCGGAGTTGTTCGGCTTCACAGAGGCGACCTCGAAGGACATCGGACCTGACGGGGCGGCCACCGCCGCCCCCGGCGCAGGCGCGCCGCCTCCCACGATCACCTGCTGCTGCGCGCCGACCACGATGGGAATCGCGACCGCCGTCACCGGGATTGCCGCCAGCAAAGCCTTCTTCCACATCGTCAGCGTGCGTGGTGCGTCGTTGCGCATGATCTGCTCGATTCGTGTTGAAAGAGACACGCCGCTCATGCCGGAGACGCACGCGAGCCGCGACTCCAGCGAGAACCGGCACGTCTTGAGGATGCTGTCCGCGTACACGCGGGGCCGGCTGCCCTGCCGCAGCACGGCTTCGTCACAGGCACGCTCGCGCTCGGCCAGCAGCCGGGCGCCGGTCCACCACACGAGCGGATGGAACCAGAACGCTGCCTGCGCCGCCGTGTGCAGCGCGAACGCAAGGTTGTCGCGCCGCCGCACGTGACACAGCTCGTGGGCGACGACGGCGTCGATCTCGTCGCGCGTGAGCCGCTGCTCGGCGCCTGACGGCCAGAGCAGCACCGGGCGGAAGATGCCGACGATGCCCGGCTCGGTCGCTGCGGCGGACGAGAGCACTGGGAGCTCGTCGGTGATCCCGTCGATCGGAACGCCGGCGCGGACGAGCATCGCGGCGCGCCGCCAGCGCACGTACCAGGCAGCGGCAACAGCGATGACACCCGCGCCCCACAGCGCCACGAGCAGCGTCGTCAGCTCGATTCCCTGTGGGGCGAGCCTTGTCAGGCTCGCCTTGGACATCGGCGCCGCCTGACTCGGCAACGAATGCGTGGCGATCTCGATCGTGAACCAGCTGCCGATCGCCGGCGAGGCGGCCGCAGCCGGGGCAAGCTGCTCACCGAGCCAGACGAGCGCGGAGAACGGGACGAGGAACTTGACTGAGGCGGACAGCCACAGGAGGTAGCGGACCTGGGCCGGCTGCCGCTCGAAGGCGCGGGCGAGCACGGCGACGCCCAGCGCCCACAGCGTGGACTGCCAGAGATGGTCGGCAAGGAGCGGCATCATTGCGCTTTCTCCTCACTGAGACGCCGCAGCGTCGCTTCTGCCTCGCGCACGTCGGCCAGCGTCAACTTGCCGGCGTCGATGAGGTGCGCGACCACCGGCTGTCCGCTGCCGCCGAACAACGCCAGCAGATCGTCGATGACGCGCCGCTGCGCCACGGCGCGGGAGACGAGCGCCTCGAAGATGTGCGCGTTACCGATCTTCTTCACGCGGCGGATGGCGCGCTTGGCCTCCAGCCGGTAGACCATCGTCTGTACGGTGGTATACGCCGGCCCCCGCCGGCCGGTGAACGCGTCCTGGATCTCGCGGATGGACGAGGGGCCCCGGTCCCAGAGCACCTCCATGATGCGGTGCTCGAGCCGGGTCAGCCGTACTACAGGTGTAGTTCCCATAACTACGGGCGTTAGACGCCGGGGATCGCGAATTGGTTTCCCGCGACGCGCGTCCGCGCAACCGTCAGGGACACGGTGGATGGTAGAGTAATGGCATGCGTACAACCATTGACAAGGCAGGCCGCGTGGTGATCCCCGCGTCCGTGCGCCAGCGGGCGGGCCTCGCCGCCGGCACCGAGCTCGAGATCTCGCTGGACGAGTCCGGGCTCCGGCTGCAGCGCGTGGCGCCGGGCCCCAAGCTGGTGCGCATCGGGCGGCGCCTGGTGGCCCGTCCGTCCGCCCCGGCCGAGAGCCGCCCCGCCGTGGACGTCCCCGCGCTGATCGAGGAAGAGCGCAATCGGTGGCCGTAAGGGTTTTTCTCGACACGAGCGTGCTGCTGGCCGGTCTCGTGGACTTCGGCCCTCAGAGCGCGCCCGCGCAGTCGCTGCTCCATGCGGTCGCCGAAAAACAACTCACAGACGTCCATACCGCCTGGCACTGCTGTCTCGAGCTGTTCTCGGTTTCGACACGGCTGCCACCGGAATTCCGGCTCGCGCCGACCGACGCCGCTCGCCTGATCGACGCGGAAGTCTTCGCCCGCATGACCGTGCACGACCTGCCGGCGGGCGACCGGCTGCCGATGCTGAAGGCTGCCGCACACGACGGCACGGCCGGGGGACGCGTGTACGATGCGCACATCGCCGAGATCGCCCGTGCCGCCGGCGCGTCCGTCATCGTCACGGACAATCGGCGCCACTTCATGGCGTCGCTGCGGCACGGCATCCGTGTGGACACACCGGCGGAGTTTCTGACCACGATCCGGCAGCGCCGGCCCTGATCGACCGCAGTCTCGCGCCTTGCACTCGACGGTCGCCTTGAGGGGCACCAGTGGCGGCGCGCTGTCAACCGCGTATACCATGGCGCGGCGTTTCCCCCAGCCCATGACCTTGCGCTTCGTCGCGACGGCCGCCGCCGTCCTCGTGCTCGTGTTCCTCGCGCCGCACCCTGCAGGCGCGCAGAGCTATCACGGACGCATCCGTGGCGCTGTCCAGGACGCGGACGGCGTCATCGCCGGCGCCACGGTCGTGCTCGCCGAGGACGCGACGGACATCTCGCGAGCGACCACGACGAACGAGCGCGGTGAATACGTCTTCCCCGACGTGCTGCCCGGCACGTACCGGCTGACCGTGTCGGCCCCCGGGTTCAAGCAGCACGAGCGCCGGGTGCTGCGCATCGGCACGCAGTCGTCGCTGACCATCGACGTTCCGCTCGAGATCGGCGACGTGACCGAACGGGTCGTCGTCGAGGCGCCGGCCGCCGCGGTCGAGACCACCGGCGCGTCGGTCGCGGGGCTGCTCGATCGGGGGGCCCTCGAGCGCCTGCCGAGCGCCGGCCGGAACCTGTTCATCATGGGCACGACGCTGCCGACGGTCATCGCCACCGGCGACGCGCAGTTCGTGCGCCAGCAGGATCAGTCGAACTCGTCGCTCATCTCGCTCGGGGGCGGACCGCGCCGGGACAACGCCTACGTCGTGGACGGTGTGCCGATCGTGGACATCCTCAACCGCGCGACGTTCATTCCGGCGTTCGACGCGGTCGAGGAGATGCAGGTGCAGCTCAGCCCGTACGACGCGCAGGTCGGCCGGACCTCCGGCGGCGTCTTCAACGTGACCGCGCGGTCGGGCACCAACGCCTGGCGCGGCGCAGCCTTCTACCAGACGCGGCCGGACTGGGGCCAGAGCCGCTTGTTCTTCGCCGACAAGCACGATCTCGAGGGGCCGGACACCTACTACCACCTGTACGGCGGCTCGCTCGGCGGCCCGATCGCGCGCAACCGCACGTTCGTCTGGGCCAACACCGAGGGCTACCGCACGGCGACCTCGCGCAACACCGTGCTCGTCCTGCCGACCGAGGCCGAGCGGCGCGGTGACTTCTCGCGCTCCGGTGTGACGATCTACGACCCGCTGACGACGCGTCCCGATCCGGCACACCCGGGCAGCTTCATCCGCGATCCGTTTCCCGGCAACCAGATCCCCGCCGCCCGGCTGAACCCCGTCGCAGTCGCGCTGCTGCAGCACCTCCCGCAGCCGACGCAGGGCAACTCCCGGCCGGCCGTCGCCGACATCGTGGACCGCGCCGACCAGGTCACGGGCAAGGTGACACACCGCTGGAGCGAGGCGGCGACGAGCTCCGCGCTCTACGCCTGGTATCAGTCGATGGAGCCCGACGCGAAGTTCTACGGCGGTCGGCTGTTCGGCAACGGCGCCGATCCGGGCGACGGCGCGCTCGTCCGCCAGGTGGACATGGTCGCGCTCAACACCGTCTGGGCGACGCGCAGCCGCCTCATCGTCGACGGCCGCTACGGGTTCACCAGCTTTCTCGACGACAACCGCCCCGCCGCCTTCGATCCCTCGTCGCTCGGCTTCGCGCCGGCGTTTCTCAACGCCGTGCCGCTGCGCAAGTTCCCGTCGATCGGCGTCACCGACTACGGCCGCGGCGGCAGCCTGCTCGGCGACCGGGAGCAGCAGAAGGCGACGTATTACTCGCACGTCGCCAGCGGCAGCGTGTCCACGTCCGCCGGGCGGCACACGCTGAAGGCCGGCGGCGAGTACCGCACGACGGGCGTCCGCTTTCTCAACATCGGCGGCATGGGTGGCTACACGTTTCAGCGCGATTTCACCCTCGGGCCGAACCCGAATGCTCCCGCCCCGGGGACCGGCAATGCGTTTGCCGCGTTCCTGCTCGGCTTTCCGTCGAGCGGCGGGATCTCGGTCAGCTCACCGTTGGACGTCTACCTGCGTTACGGCAGCGGATTCGCTCAGGACGAGGTGCGCGTGACCCCGCGGCTGACGCTCAGCCTCGGGCTGCGCTACGAATTCGAGACCGGACTGCGTGAACGCGACAACCGCATGGCGGTCGGCTGGGCGTCCGGCGAATCGTTTCCCGTGCCGGTGCCCGGGCTCTCCCTGACGGGGGGACTGCGGTACGCGGGCGTGGACGGCGCGCCGGCGCATCAGGGCGACCCGAATCCGTGGCAGCTCGCGCCCCGGGTCGGCGTCGCGTATGCGGCGAACGACCGGACGATCCTGCGCGGCGGCTACGGGATCTTCTGGGCGCCCACGCAGGGCATCAGCGCCGACGAGATTGGCTCCGGCACGCCGGGCTTCAACCAGACCACCAGTTACATCGCGACCGGCGCGAACCCGTTCATGCCGTGCGCCGGCTGCTCGTTGACGAATCCGTTCCCGGCAGGGATCACCCCGCCGCGCGGCGGAAGCGCGGGCCGGCTCACCAGCGTTGGCAGCAGCATCTGGTTCGTGGATCCCGACAGCCGCCTCGCACACGTCCATCGCTACTCGGTGGACGTGGAGCGGGAGCTTCGCGGTGGGACCTCGGTCTCCGTGGGCTACATGGGCGCGCGCGGCGTCGATCTGACCGGCGGCGTCAGCGGCGGCCCGATCAACATCAACCAGCTCGAGCCGCGCTACGCCGCCCTGGGGAACGCCTTGTTCGATCCCGTGCCGAACCCCTTCCTGGGCACGCCGCTCGCGACCGGGATTCTGGCGGGACCGACCGTGCCGCGCGGCCAGCTCCTGCGTCCGTATCCGCAGTTCGACACCGTGTACCGCACGCGGGCCAGCGTGGCCCGCTCACGGTTCGACGCGCTCGTGGTGAGCGCGGCCCGGCGCCCGGCGGGCCGCTGGGGCGGACGCGCGAGCTACACCTGGAGCCGCTTCCGCGACAGCCAGTGGGCGGAGAGCAATTTCTTTTCCGGGGGATCCGGCCTCATCGACAACCACGACATCGAGCGCGAGTACCAGATCTCGGTGACCGACACGCCGCACCGGCTCACGCTCGTCGGCATGCTGCAACTGCCGTTCGACGTGACCGTCAGCGCCGCCGGCAGCCTGCAGAGCGGCTTCCCCGTCTCCGTGGTGCAGACTCCCAACAACTCGAATCTCTTCGGGAGCGCGCAGCGGCCGCACGTCGTGCCGGGCGCCGAGCCGCTGCTGACCCGCGACCCGGCCGACAGCTACGATCCGGCGTGCGGCTGCATCCGGTGGCTGAATCCCGCAGCCTGGTCCCAGGCCGCGCCCTTCACGTTCGGCAACGTACCGCGCACGGACGCGCGCGTGCGAACGCCGGGCCGGCGGTTGTTCGATGTCGCGGTCGAAAAGTCACAGCGGCTCGGCTCGCGCACGGTGTCGCTGCGAGCCGAGATCATCAATGTGTTCAACATCGCCGATTTCCGCGGTCCAGGCATCGCGTTCGGCGACAGCTCGTTCGGTCAGATCCGCGAGGCGGCGGGATTCCCACGCATGGTGCAGGTCCTGGCACGCCTCGCGTGGTAAACCGTCACCTCCGCTGATTCCTCGGCACCGTCACCAACACATCGCGTTCGGTTGCATTGCCCGCCCCATCAGCGCACTGGACGGTGATCGTGTAGATGCGGCCGCTGCCTCCGCCGCGGCGTTCGGCCCGCAGGCGGACACGGTGGTCGTCCAGAATCTGCCAGTCCGGCGCGGTGTCTCCATCCCCCAGCCCGTCGATGGGTTCGTTGCTGCGGACCGTGAGCGAACACGCGGGTTGCGCGGTCACCAGATCGGAGACGACATAGGCGACCGTCACGGTCACCATCTGATGATTCGGCGGCCATAACGTCGGCGTATCGACCGACGGCGTGCTGATGGTCGGTGCGGTCGTGTCGCGCACGGTCACGGGAAACGTTGCCTCCGCAACCCGTCCGACCGCGTCTATCGCCCGCACCGTGACCGTCGTGGTTCCCAGTGGGAACTGGCTGCCCGAGGGCGGCGATGCCGTCACGACCGGCGCCGGATCGACGTCGTCGGTGACCAGGGGCAGCGCGAAGGACACCACGGCGCCGTCCGGTGAGGTCGCCTCAGCGAAGACGTCCGGTGCAGGGGCGATCACAGGCGGTGCTGCGTCCTGGACAAAGACCGTCTCGCCCGAACCTGCGGTCAGCGTCCTCGTCTGGCCGTATACCGTTACGGGCACCGTGCCGCTCAGCACCGTAATGCCCACCTTCGGTTGGCCGTTCGGGCCCGGCGTCATCTCGAGGTTCAGCCCCTCGCCCGGATCGAGCGTGTAGCCTCCCACCAGCACACCCGTGCTGCCATCGATAATCGCGACGTCCACGGGTCCTTCACTGTCGGGATCCGCGAACGACGGACTGCCGGTCGAATAGCTGCGATTGGTCCGCAGGCTGGCCACGGTCTGGTAGAAGCAGCCGTCGTAGCACACCAGCTTTCGAACCTCCACGAAGGGCGTGGCCGTCACAGCTCGCGTCGACAGAGTGCCCGTTCCCGAACAGGTGAACGTGGCGCGCTCCCCCGCGGCATCCAGCTGGATGAACTTCGGCGTGCCCGTGCAGCCCGCGATCCTGGCCGGCGCGGTACCTGCGCCCGACAAGGTCGCCTGCAACCGCGCACCGAGGTCGACCAGGTCCACCGTCCATCCATTGCGCGTGATCGTGCCGGACGTCGTCGGACTCTTGAAGTAGTCGCTCGACACGACGGTACTTTCGTCAGCGCCGGTCGTGCGATTGCGGTCGATGGCATCCGCGATGCCGTCGGCATCGTCGTCCGTCTCGGTGTTGTTGCCGATACCGTCGCCATCGGTGTCCAGAGTCTCCGACGCATCCAGCGGGAAGGCGTCGTCGACGTCCAGCGCCGCGTCGTTGTCGTCGTTGGGGTCGGCATTGTTGCCGAGGCCGTCGCCGTCCGTGTCGACCGTCTCGCTGGCGTCCAGCGGGAAGGCGTCATCGACGTCCAGCGCCGCGTCGTTGTCGTCGTTGGGGTCAGCGTTGTTCCCGAGGCCATCACCGTCCGTGTCGACCGTTTCCGACGCATCCAGCGGGAACGCATCGGTCGCATCCGGGGCCGCGTCGTTGTCGTCGTTTAGGTCGGCGTTGTTGCCCGTGCCGTCACCGTCGGTGTCGACCGTCTCGCTGGCGTCCAGCGGGAAGGCGTCGTCGACGTCCAGCGCCGCGTCGTTGTCGTCGTTGGGGTCGGCGTTGTTGCCCGTGCCGTCACCGTCGGTGTCGACCGTCTCGCTGGCGTCCAGCGGGAACGCGTCATTGGCGTCCAGCGCCGCGTCGTTGTCGTCGTTGGAGTCGGCGTTGTTCCCGAGGCCATCACCGTCCGTGTCCACCGTTTCCGATGCGTCCAGCGGGAACGCGTCAGTCGCGTCCGGCGCCGCGTCGTTGTCGTCGTTGGGGTCGGCGTTGTTCCCGAGGCCGTCGCCGTCGGTGTCGACCGTCTCGCTGGCGTCCAGCGGGAAGGCGTCGTCGACGTCCAGCGCCGCGTCGTTGTCGTCGTTAGTGTCAGCGTTGTCGCCGAGGCCATCACCGTCCGTGTCCACCGTTTCCGATGCGTCCAGCGGGAAGGCGTCATCGACGTCCAGCGCCGCGTCGTTGTCGTCGTTGGTATCGGCGTTGTCGGGGGTGCCGTCGCCGTCAGTGTCGGTGGCGACTCCCACGGACAATGCATATGTGGCGCTCGAAAAGCCGCCGCCGACCGTCCGCCCGCCCGCAAGGTACAGGACGTCGTCGATAACCCCGGTTGCGGGAGCGCTGAGCGGCGAAGGCATCGAATCGCCGATCACGGTCCAGGCGCCGATCGGCTGTCCGTCTGTCCCGGTTTGACCGGCTGAGGGGTCGTATCTCTCGACGCTATCGAGGTAGGTCCCGCCAGCATTGCCGCCGAACGCGTAGAGCGTTCCACCCACGACAGCGGCTGTGGCTCCGGCGCGTGCGATATTCAGGGGCGCTTTCGCGATCCACGTATGTGTGTTCGGGTTGTATGCCTGCACCACGGTCTGAACGGTCCCGCCCAGCTGTCCTCCCAGCACGTACATCTGGCCAACGAAGAACGTGGCCGCCGCCATCTCGCGCGGCGCCATCGGCGCGTCCTCGGTCCAAGGGTTCGTCGCCGGATTGCCGTCGTGCTCGAGCGCCGGGTCGTAGATGAACAGCTTGCCGATGTCGGCGCCGTTCGAGGCATCTCTGCCGCCCGCGATGTACAACTTCCCGTTGTAGACAGCGCTCGCCATCCCTCCGACCGGCTCCGGCATATCCGTGCCGGACGACCACGTATTCGTCAGCGAGTCGTAGATCTGGACCCGTTTCATGTTGATGGTCGGCTCCGCGCGCGGCCAGGACTGCCCGCCCGCGACGTAGAGCTTGTTGCCGATTCCACCAGACCCGGCGGCATACAGCGGGGTTGGAATCGGCGCCGCCGGCAGCCAGGTGTTCGCGGCCGGATAGTAGATCTCGGTCGTGAGCACACGAAACCATGCGCCGTGCGTCTGGTTGTCGTTGCCGGTAGCGACGATCAGCGTCCCGTTGACGACACCCGCCGCTGGGAACTGACGCGGGGTCGTGCGCGCCATGACGCTCCATCCGGGGCCCGCTGCCGGCACCGGCGCGTCGTCTTCGAACACCGAGAGCGTCCGGGCGCTCGAGTTGACGACATAGACGGTGTTCGTCAGCGGGTTCACGTCGATGCTGCCGTTGACGTAGACCGTCGGAACTCCCACGGCCGTGGTATCGACAATCGTGTCGGTGTCACCGTCGATGATCGCGATGGTCGTGGACACCACGCTGCCCTGATAAATGCGGTTGGTGGCGGGATTGATCCCGAACTCGTACGGCGTGGCGCCTGGGGGCGGCGTCAGCGTGGCGGTCACCGTATTCGTCACGCCGTCGATGATCGACGTCGTGCCGCCGCGCGCGTTGGCCACGTAGATCCTGTTGGTTGCGGGATTCGCCAGAACGCCGCGGGGACCGTCGCCGACGGGAACGGTCCTGATGACGCTGTCCGTGCTGCCGTCGATCACCGACACGCTGTTGCCGAACCAGTTCGACACATAGACTCTGTTGGTGCTCGGATTGACCCCGACGTGCGACGGATTGTTGAACGACCCGCTGATCGTCCTGATGACAGCGCCTGTCGTCGTGTCGATCACGCTGACGCTCTGACTGCCTTCGTTCGCCACATAGGCCTTCTGCGTGACTGGATTGATGGCCACGTCGGTCGTCCAGTTGCCGGTATTCGGTGACGTGACAATCGCGTGCGTCTGGCCATTGATGATCGTCACGCCCCCGGGAGACTGGTTGTGCGTCACGTAGATTCGGTTCAGCGCCGTGTCGACGGCGACGGCGGAGGGCCCCGTGCGCACCGAAATCGTGGCAATCACCGTATTGGTAAGCGTGTCCACCACCGAAACCGAGTTGCTCTGGCCGTTGGCCGCGTAGGCGCGGTTGGTCAGCGGATTGACCGCGACGCCCCAGCCGAAATTCTCGAGAGGAACCAGCGTGACCGGCCCGGTGGCTCCGGTGCCGACAACGGGGTGCAGGACGGCCAGGGTCAGGACGGCGAGAAGTAATGCCGCGCGAGTCCTCAAGGCGGCGCGGACGCCGCCGGCCACAGCAAAAAGGGACATGGGGGACCTCCTTATGTTGTGAGGCACCGCCAATCTAACCAGACCGGAACCGTCTGAACGATTGGCGAGTCGTGGCAGGAGATGACAAATGGGCGCACGCGAGTGATGTGACGGCCACAGGCGCAAAATTCCGCGGGCGAAGGTGCGGGGAATCCCCGGCCGATTAGAATGGCGTCACCGCATGTCGGAGCGCCCCAGGCTCGACTCGTGGAAGGAGATCGCGCGTCATCTTGGTCGCGACGTCCGCACGGTCATCCGCTGGGAACGGGACCGCGGTCTCCCGGTACACCGCGTCCCGGGCGGCCACCATTCCCGTGTCTTCGCCTACGCGGAGGAACTTGACGCCTGGCTGGTCGACCGGCCGAATGGCGCCAACGGAAACGACGAGGCCAAGGCGTCCAAGGAGCAGACGGCGGCCCCCCCGCCGCGCGACGCGCGGACGCCAGGCACGTGGCGCCTGGCGCTTGCGGCGGTCAGCGGCGCGCTGATCGCGCTTGCCGCCATCGCGGCCTGGACCCTTCGCGCGCCTGCCGAGCCGCCGCAGCGGCTGGCGCCCTCCGGTAAGGAGCTTCGAGCGCTCGACGCGTCGGGCGCCACGCGTTGGAGGTATCGGTTCGACTCGCGCGAGCTGATCGAGACGTCCACCCGATGGAGCACCGTGCAGGATCTCGACGGTGACGGCAGCGTTGATCCCCTGGCGGCGGTCCAGCTGCGAACTCCGCCCTCAACCGACCATGCCGGGAACCTGTTCCGGTTCTCGGCGAACGGCCGATTGGAGTGGTCGACGGCCGTGGACGATCGATTCGCGTTTCGAGACGGCGAGTACGGGCCGCCATGGGCCCACGCCGATCTCGCCGTCTATGGCGCCGGCGACGAGCCGCGCATCGCGTGGAGCCTCCATCACTTCACCTGGTGGCCGGGCGTCCTGCTCACGCTCGACGGCGCGGGGAACCGGCGCGGCACGTTCGTGAATTCGGGGTGGATTCGCGGCGCCGTGCCGTCGCTCGACAGCCGGCGCCTGCTCGTGACCGGGATCAGCAACAGCCGGCACGCGACCTTTCTCGCAGTCCTCGACGCCGCCAACCCGTCGGGACGCTCGCCGGAACCGCCTGGCAGCGCCATGGAATGCCTGAACTGCCCTGCCGGCGATCCACTCGCCTATACGGTGTTTCCCCGCACGGACGTCGGCGACCAGCAGCCGTTCCCGGGCGAGGGACCGACGGTGATGACTTTCATCAGTGGTCGTACAGAGGTACACGTCCTCGAGAGCGCCGGACCGAGCTTCGCGACCGTGATCTACGAGCTGTCGCCGGATTTCACGGTCACGCGGGCGCGCTTCGGCGACTCGTACTGGGAATGGCACCGTCGGCTCGAGGCCGAGGGGCGCCTCGACCACTCGCGCAACCGGTGCCCTGAGCTCGCCGGACTGCGCGTGCAGCACTGGACGCCGGCCGAGGGCTGGCGCGAGATGAAGACCGCGGTCAGGTAGCCGCCGTCACCCCTGCAGCTCGAGGCGGACGGCGGCGACGAGGGCGTCGATCTCGTCGGTGGTCGTGCAGATGTTCGGGGTGACGCGGACCGCCTCGAAGTCGATCACCGGCCCGGGCCGGCCCTGGCTGACGACGGCGCTGACGATGATGCGGTGGCGTTCGAAGAGGCGCTGCACGAGCGCGGGGGCCGGAACTCCCTTCACGGTGAACGCTGCGAGCGCCGGCGGCTGACCCTCCCGCAGGTCGGAGAGGATCCGGATTCGCGGTTCCACGGCCAGCGCGGTGGCCCAGCGCTGCGACAGCGCGCGCAGTCGAGCCGCCTTGCGCTCGAGGCCGATCGTCCGGTGGAAGGCCAGCGCCTCGGGAACGGCGGCACGCGCGGCGGCCTGCTGCGTCCCGATCTCCTCGAACTTGCGGATGTCGCCGGCCATGCTCTCGAGCGCCGGCTGCAGCGGCCACGTCGGCCGGATGCGCTCACGCCTGACGTACAGGAAGCCCGTGCCGTGCGGCGCCATCAGCCATTTGTGCAGGCTCGTGCCGTAGAAGTCGCACTCGAGCGCGTGCAGGTTCACGGGCACGTGTGCCACCGCCTGTGCGCCGTCCACGATGGTCACGACGCCGCGGCTGCGCGCCAGCAGGCAGATCTCGCGCACCGGAAACAGCTGCCCCGTGCCGTTCGTCACGTGGCAGAAGTGCAGCACGCGGGTCCGCGGGGTCAGCGCGCGCTCGAAGCGTTCCAGGAGATCGGCCGCAGTCGTCGGCACCGGAAACTGGATCCGCCGGATGAGGACACCGTCGCGCCTGGCGCGCTGGTCCCAGGCCCACAGCATCCGCGTGTAGTCCTGGTCGGTCGTGACGACTTCGTCCCCTGCACGCAGCTCGACCCCGCACTGCGCGATGTGCAGTGCCTCGGTCGCGTTCCGCGTCAGCGCCAGCTCCCCCGCGTCGCAGCCGAACTCGTCGGCGAGCTGGCGGCGCACGCCGTCGAACGTCTGCTCGAGGAGCGTGCGATGGTGCACGGGCAGCAGGTTGCAGGTGTCGAGATGCCGCTTGACGGCGTCGTGGACGATCTGCGGGCACGGCGAGCTGTTGCCGTTGTTGAGATTGATCAGCTCGCGATCGAGGACGAACGCGCGCCGCACCTCCCGCCAGTACGCGTCGTCGTCCGGCGTGGCGGCCTGCGTGACAGCCAAGGCACCGGTCGCGCCGAGGAACTCGCGCCGGCTCCAGGTCACCGGACCGCCACCCGTCTCCATTCGCCCGCGCGCTCCCAGACCTGAATCTCCCGCGGCCCGTCGCGATCCGGACACTGCGCGCGCGTGTGATCGAGCTTCCCTTCTGCGGCGAGGACGTCGTGCACCTCCCAGTACCGCGAGCTGAAGGTGGCAGACACCAGCTCCAGGGACGAGGTGAACTCGTAGATGGCGTCGGCAGCCGCCGCAAGCTGCCCGGCCCCGTCCGCCTGCGGGACTTCAACGGTCCGCACCTGCAGCCCGTTGCCGACCTGGCGCACCCGCGCGCCGTTGAACGGTGCGCCGAGCGCGCGGTTCACTTCCGTGCGCGGCATCACCACGTAGCGAAGCGGCCGGCCGTCGGCGCAACTCAGGCACGCAAACGGGCCGTCATGACGTACTGGTCCCTGTCCATCCAGGACGGCTGTATCGAGCAGGGCCACCATCCCGCCGGCCTGCTCTTGCGCGTAACCGCTCACGACGAGCCGACTCTCTGACAGCCAGCGCACGTACTCGACCCATCCCGCGTGCACGAACGTACCGTGGCGACGGCCGTCATCATCCAGCACCGTCACCAGGCTGGGCCACCACGTGTGGTGATGCGCGGTGACGGCCACACGGCGGCTGCCGTCAATCGTCGTCGGGCGCAGGTCGGTGACGCCCCACGGCGGCGTGTAGGCGCCTGCGGCGAAGCGGACCGTGTCGTCAAAGCTGAACGACGACCGGATCTGGCCGCGCGGCGTGAACGAGAACACCTGTCCGCCGAGGAGGGTCTCGTCCTCGGTGCGAACCCGCAGGCTGGTCGCCGCGAGCAGCACGGGCGGACGTCCCGGCACCACCTCGTGGACGTTCGATCGATGGGAAAAGGGTTGCGCGCGCTCGCCCCGCGGAAAGCGATGCTCCCAGACGCGCGCGCCATCGTCATCGAGGCCGACAATGGCCGCCGCGGTCACCTCCAGGCGTGACGCCTGCGCGCCCGCAGCCACGGTCCACCACGCGACGCCACTGCCGAGCACGACGACGAACGCGGCTGCCGCGACGAGCGGACCGCGAGGCCGGGGCCGTGGAGCCTCGATCGGAGGCGACTGCGCGGCCTGCAGCCACGCGTCGATCTCCGCGGTAAAGGCAAACACCGACGTGCCCGGACCGCCGGGAACGCGTCGTACTGGCAGTCCGTGTTCGCGTTCCCATCGCCGGACGGTGCGCTCGTCGCGCTTCAGGTAGGCGGCAATCGCCTTCCAGGAATCGAGGCGCTCGGAAGATCTGTCGTGGACCGTCACGTCAGGAGTGCCCACCCTACCATGTGTGGACGCCAGCCGATCCCCCGGAAAGAAGCGGAACCTGGTGGCCCGTCCGTTAATGCCCGCATTCGCCGCTTGAGGGAGGCGTCCGTCCAGGTCCATCCTCGCGTTTCGCCAGTCATATGACGGACTCGAGCTCTGCTCTTCGCCCGCTGGCCTTCTGCGTGGCGCTGCTGGCCGGCACGCTGGTGGCGGCACAGCAGGCAGGTCCTGTCCTGCCGATCACCGCACCGCGGGCACTACCGCCCGACGACGCGATGGTCCTCACGCATTTCAACCGTTCGCCGTCGTTCCTGGGACCGTGCGTGGGGCCGGGCCGGGTGATCCGCATCACCGAGATCAGCGAGACGGGCTGGGAGGCGGGACCGACGGCACCCGGGTTGACGTTCTATAACCCCAACGGCGTGGCACTCGACGCAGCCGGACTTCTCTATCTTGCGGATCGCGACAACAGACGGATCGTGCGGATGGGCGACGTGGCGGGCACCGGCTGGCGGGCGTTCGCCGGTTCCGGCAGCAACATCCTGGCGCCGCTGGGACGGCAGGATGGCTGCGTCCAGTCCACGCACGGAGTCCATGACGTCGCCTTTGACGGGGCCGGCCGCATCTACGCGGCGACGTCCAATCCGTGGCGCATCGTCCGCATCGACAACATGGACGGCGCGGGGTGGACGACGTTCGCAATGCCTGGCGACACGCAGTTCCAGGTGCGCGCCGTGGCGCTCGATGCGCGGGGGCGCATCTACCTCTCCGACAACGGCCGCCACAGAATCATCCGCATCGACGACATGTCGGGGCGCGGCCTCGTCACGCTCGGGTCGTTCGGCAACGGCGTGCGCCAGTTCAACCAGCCGATGGAGATGACGTTCGACCGGCACGGGCGCTTCTACATCGCCGACGAGTACAACCACCGCATTGTCCGCGTCGACGACATGACGGGATCCGGCTGGATCACGCTCGGCTCGTACGGCAGCGGCATCGGGCAGTTCGCGGCCCCCCACGGCATCGTCGTCGACACGACGGACCGCATCCACGTCGCGGACACCGGCAACGACCGGTACGTCCGGGTCGATTCGATGACCGGCGCCGGCTGGGTGAGCTTCGGCAACCGCGAGCTCCAGGGCCGCGACCTCGAGTTCAGCGCCACCAAGAGCATGCTCGTCATCGGCCGCGGGCCCGTCATTCCGTACCTCCGCGTCGTGCCGCTCGTGGCTGCGGGCGGCACGCACCGCACGACGCTCATCGCCGTCAATACCGGGACGGAGGCCGTGGCGGCAACCGTGGCGCTGGTCCGCGGGAACAACCGCGTCTGCGGCAGGCCGTGCGATGGCCCGATGACGGTGACCGTCGACGGCGTCGCGGCCAGCTCCTTCGAGCGGACCATCGCTCCGAACGGCACGATGCGGCTGTCGGCGGAAGGCGCCGCGGAAGCGGTGACCGGGTACGCGCGCCTGCGCAGCCTCGACGATCTGGCGGCGTTCGCGATCCTCCAGGCCACGCGCGGCGGCACGGTGACGAGCCAGGCCGCGGTGCCCGCGTTCGATCCGGCCGATCACTTCACGATCTACGTGGACAACACGCACGATGCGCGCACCGCGCTGATCTTCGACAATCCGCGTCCTGAAGGACGCGAGCCGCCTCCGCCGCCGCCATGCGACACCTGCGAACCGGGATGGATCACGATGACCGCGACACTGCGGAGCAAAGGCGGCGCGACGATCGGAACGGCGCCGATCCGAGGAAACCCGCCCGGGTATCACGTCGTCCACTTCGTGTCACAGCTCTTTCCGGAGGCGGGACCGGGGTTCGAGGGCACGCTCGAGATTGATGCCGGCGTCGGCCTGCGGAAAGCCGTGGCCACGGCGATCCGGTACGAGCACGCCGGCGATGCCGTGTTCACGCTGCTCCCTCCTGTGCGACATCTCGAGCACCCAAGCCGGCAGACGCACTTCAGCGGCGTGGCCCTTCCGGTCTCGACAGCCGTGAGACGCGACTATCCGCATATCGCTGACGGTGGCTCCTACCGCACCGAGTTCGTGCTCGTGAACCCGACCAACGCGGCGACGACGGCGACCATGAGCTTCTTCGGCCCGGACGGCTCCCCGCTGGCGCTGCCGGTTCGCGGGGGGACGTCAACGGGTCTGGCGATCTCGCTGCCCCCGCGAGGCGTCGAGCGCGTGGTCACCGCCGGCACCGCCGCGGAGACGCGGTGGGGCTGGGCGCGTCTCACCTCTCCCGCAGCAATCGATGCGATCGTGGTGTTGCAGTCGATGACGGACGGTGCGATCCGCTCGGAGGCGGCCGTCTGGGCCGCGTCGCCCGCGATACGGTTGCGCGTCTATGTCAGCAACGCCGCATCCACTGAATCGGGCATCGCGATCAACAACCCGAACGACTCGAGCGTCGCCACGACGATTCTGCTCCGCGACGCGTCGGGCCAGGTCGTCGCGTCGACGGCGCCCACACTACCGGCACGCGGGTATCTCGCGCAGTTCGTCCGGCAGCTGTTCCCGGGCTTCGAGGAGTTCGAAGGAACCATCGACGTCGAAACCAATGGCGGGCCGCTGGGCGCGCTCGGGCTTCGCTACGAGAACGCGACCGTCTTCACCACGTATCCGGCCGCCGTCGTCCCGTAATACCACTGACACGAGGAGTCTCTGATGCGTACTTTGGTAGTGAACGCGCGTGGACTTGCGGCGGCGATGGCGCTTGCCGCGATAGGGTGCGCACAGACTGCACCTGACGCCCAATCGGTGCTCGGATTCACGCCGACGACGGTGCGCAGCACCGCACCCGACACGTTCTCGCCCGCCGACAAGCCGGTGGATTTCGACGGCTCCGGGCTGTGGAGCGGCACCGGCACCGTCATCGTGCCGTATCCCGGCAGCGGCCCGATCGAGCTGCAACTCACTCAGGACCACAAGGGTGACCTGACCAACGTGCACTCGTGCGGGACGTCGACGTGCACGCTCGAGTTCAAGCGTCAGCGGCCGGGCACGACCATCGCCTACAAGGTCACGCTGAAGGCCGCAGGGGGAGACCGCGCGTGTATTGACATGCAGGGGCGCGCCGAGATCAACACCGCCACGAATACGCTGACGGGCTCTTTCTCGGGCCAGAACTACTGGGCTCAAGGGCCGACGGGCTGCCTCTACGAAGAGGACATCGTCACCCTGCAGAAGCAGTAGCGGCAGGCGCGGACGCTACGGCTGACGCTGCGGCTGCTGCTCGGGTGCCGGCTGGGCCGGTTGCTGACCGGTGTCGGGCGTCGGTGTCGTTCCGGTCGTGCCGGCGGCGCCCGGCGTGCGTCCCGGCTGTGTTGTGAAATCCGGCGCCTGCGACCGCGGCCGCGTTTGCGGACTGGACGTCGCCGTGTCGCACATCGCCGAGATCATCCGGACGTTCGGCGCCGACATGGCGGGCGGCCCGCGGCAATTCGTGCTCCAGGCGCGGAGCGTCGTGTTCGCCGAGGTGATGACAACGGTCATCGACGCCGACACGGGCGACGTGATCGGCACCTTCCCCGTCCCGATCGGCGAACCGCAGTCGGTGGACGCCGGGAACTACCTGCTGCGGTTCTCGGCGCCGGATGGATACTTCGTCACGCCCCCGGTGCGGCCGGTGCACGTGCGCTGCGGCGACCACACCACGATCCGGGTCAACTTCCATCCGCAGCGCGGACGCTAGCGAGGACGCACGGTCGTCCAGCCCGTCGACGGCTCCCAGACCTGAATCTGGCGGGGGCCGTCGCGGTCTGGACACTGCTCGCGCGAGTGATCCAGCTTCCCCGCCAGCTCCAGCGACCGGTGCAGGTCCCAGTAGCGGGCGCCAAATTCCGCGTCGCGCAGCTCCAGCGACGGCGTGAACTCGTAGACCGCCTCGGCCGCGCTGCTCTCGTCCATCACGACCTCGATCGTCCGCGCGATGACACGGTCAGCGGTCACTTCGATCACTGCCCGGTTGAAGCGGTGCGTGGTCACGATGTTGAGCTCGGTGCGCGGCATCACGATCATGCGCAGGGGCCGATCCGTTCCGCACCGCTCGCAGTGATAGCGCGTACCGGGTTCCTCCGGACCCTGGCCGCTCATCGCCGCCGGATCCAGCAGCGCCACCATGCCGCCGTTGCGCGACTCCGAGAAGCCGCCGATGAGCAACCGCCCCGGGGCAAGCCACTGGAGCTGTTCAACCCAGCCCGCGTGGACGAACGTCGCGCCGCGCCGGAACTCGCCGTCCAGCACGGTGACGAGGCTGGGATCCCAGGTGTAGTGATGCGCCGCGACCGCGATGCGGCGCTCGCCGCCTGAATCATCCACCGCAAACGTCGTCATCGCCCACGGCGCGCCGAAGGGTTTGCCGCCGAAGACGACCTCGTCGTCAAACGAGAACGACCGCAGGAGCTCGCCACCGCCCGGCGTCAACGCCATCAGCGCGCCGCTCCTCGCACGGTCGTCGTCGCGCTGCACGTAATACGAGGTCATCGCGTAGACGGTCGCCGGCTCGGCGGTGATCACGCGCGTCGCCATGCCGTTGGTGGAAAGCGCGATCTTCTCGGTCGGTGGAAAGAGGTGTGTCCACTGTCGCGACCCGTCCATCGCGTACGCCGAAACGCCTTCAGGCGTGGCCTCGATCCGGAGCGTCTCCGCGGCGGCGGGAACCTGCCCCGGACGCAGCACGAGCATGACGACGGCTCCGATCAGGATCCCGATGGCCACCCACGTGTGCCAGGGCCGCACGGCAGTGGGCGGCGGCGGCGCGCTCTCGGACGGCGGCGCCGTCAGCCAAGCGTCTATTTCTGTCGTGAAGGCGAACACCGACCGGCCGCGCCCGCCAGGCACGCGCCGAACCGGCAGGCCGAGCGACTCCCACCTCCGTACCGTGGCCACGTCTCGATGCAGATAGTCGGCAATCGCCTTCCAGGAGTCGAGGCGTTCGCCGGGCGTCCCATTCGAATCCACCATCTCCCGCCCATTTTCCACCCGATGAGCCCTATTGCGCGCACTTGACGATTGACGGCCGTCGGACGGCACGCCATGCTGACGTGCCCGTTTGTCGATGACAACCCCATGACCCAGGTCGTCAGGAACCCCATGCATACCCGGCTTCTGGCTTTCGCCCTCGCGTTGTTGTTCGGAACGTCGCTCACGTCAGCCCAGGCGGTGCGGTCCCTGAGTTTCGAGGAAATCGTCACGACCGCCGACCGGGTTTTTCTCGGCCAGGTGGTCGCGGTTCGCCCGACCTGGGAGACGAGCCCGCAGGGGAAGCACATCGTCAGCGTCGTCACGTTCAAGGTGGACCGCGTCCTCAAGGGACAGTTCGGCCCCGAGATACAGCTCGAGTTCCTCGGCGGCGACATTGGCGGCCTCGTCATGGAGGTCGACGGCATGCCGCAGTTCCGTGCCGGGGATCGCGACGTGCTCTTCCTGTCGGCGACGCCGAGAGCCGTCAGCCCGCTGGTCGGGTTCCACCAGGGCCGCTTCCGCATCGCCGACGATCGCGTCAACCGGACGACTCGCGTGCTGACGCACGACGGCCGGGCGTTCACGAGCCTGTCAGGCGGCATCAGCAGGCGGTCAGTACTGCCGCGAGCGCCCGGACCAATGGCGTATGCCGACTTCGAAGCGCTCGTGCTGCAGACGCTCGCGCAGGCAGCGGGGGGACGGCGATGAGCGCGCCGTGACGCTCCTGACGTGTGCGTGCGGCGTGGCGGCCGTTCGGGGCTATTTCATCCCGAACCCCGAGCGCCTGTGGCCCGACGGGACGATCGAGGTTCACGAGCAGCTTGGCGGCCCCGCCGGCCCGCTCCTCGACGGCAGCGCGAGCCTGAACGCAGCCTTCGAAACGGCGATCGACACGTGGAACCAGTACCTCGGCCGCATCCGGTTCGTGCCGGTCCGCGGTTCGACGGCGCAGATCGGAGACGGCAACGACATCAACAACGTCGTGCTGTCCGATACCGTCTTCGGCCGGGCATTCGACGAGACGACGCTCGCCACGACGACGCGCTGGGTGGACACGCGCACCAACCGCCGCGTCGAGTTCGACATCACCTTCAACAGCAAGTGGAACTGGAACGCGTACTGCGGCGCGTGGCGCGCCGATGTCAAGGATGTCGTGCGCGTCGGCCTCCAGCAGCTCGGGTTCGGCATCGGCCTCGGCTCACCCGACCGCAACGACGAGACGGTACCGGCGCTCATGAACTCGACGGTCGGCGACCAGGACACGCTGACGCTCGACGACATTTCCGGCGCCATCTCGATGTACGGCGAGGGCAACCCGGAGCCGCCGCCCGCGGCGCCGAACACCGTGCGGCAGTACACCGCCCGCACCGACGCCACCGGTACGGCCACGTTTACCGTCAACGGCACCCGCACCCTGTCCGTGGAGTTTTCCGACGAGGTCACCGGCGCGGCCATACCCGGCACGAGCGCCTACCTGTTCAGCGATCCGAACGGCGTCGCGGTCGCGGCCCTCGTCGATCGCGACGGCCGCTATTTCACCCGTATGGCGCCCGTGCGCGTGCCGGTCGTCCCCGCCTCGGTGATCGAGGGGCGCGCGGTGCGCCCCGTGCAGGTTCCGGTACCGGCGGCGCGGCGCGCCGAGGACGGCAGGACCTCGAGCATCATCACCGACGCGGTGACGAATGTCGCGGCCTCCGCGTGGCAGAACGTGCAGGACACCGCGGAGCGGCTGCTGAACAGCGCGCGGGCGGCACAGATCGTCGTCGAAAGGGAGATCACCGTCGCTGAATTGTCCGCAGGCGACTTCAATCCCGCGCTCGACAGCGGACAGGACCAGGTCCAGGACTTCGCCGTGCAGGTCCTGCTCAAGAAGCTGGGGACCGACAGCATCGTGGGCACGATCTGGGAAGCCAAACAGCTGTTCGGCCTGTTCACCAGGAACATCGACAGGGTCACGACGTACCGGGATGTCGGCTGGCTTGGCGTGCAGAACCTCCTGTACGCGAAGGGCTACACGGCGAACCAGACGCTTCGCGTCACCATCGTGCGGATTCCCGGAGCGCCGAACGCCCTCAGGAATTACACGGAATCGATGGTCTCGTTCACGGCGCTCGAAGAGCCGACCGAGGACACGTTCCTGAACCCCCGGCCGCGTGGGCTGATCAGCGGGTCACTCGTCGATGCCACGAAGCCGGAGCAGAGGATCACGGGGCGCATCGAGTTCGTGCCAGCGCCGCCCGAAGACATCCACGGCTACATGGTCTGGACCTCCAATGGGTTCTTTGCCACGAAGCCGATCCCGCGCGGCGAGTATCAGCTCAAGGCCATCGCCCGCGGGTACCGGACGAAGTTCGAATACCCCACGGTTGCAGGCGAGGGGGCTGAGACGCGGGTCACGATCCGGATGGTCCCCATCGGGATTTCGCGCATCGACGTCACCCCACCCGCGCAGACGATTCGCGCCGGACAGGCCACCAGCTTCCGCGCGACCGCGTACGGCGGGGATAACCAGCCGTACTCGCCTGCGCCCCGCATCTTCTGGAAATCGGACAACGAGGCGGTTGCCACGATCGACCGCGACACGGGGGGCGTGCGCGCGATCAAGGCCGGCACGGCGCGCATCACCGCATCAGCCGATCAGAGGACCAGCAACGCCGCGGTCCTCACCGTGGAGCGCTCGACGCCCTGCGCCTACACGGTGTCGCCTACCGGCTTCACCTCGCCGGCCGCGGGCGGCTCGGGCACCGTCAACGTGACTACCGAGTCGGATTGCAGCTGGACGGCGGCCTCGCAATCCAGCTACATCACGATTACCTCCGTGAGCGGCGGTCCCGGAAACGGCTCCGTCCGCTTTTCGGTTGGCGCCAACGCCACGTCGGCGCAGCGTGTCGGCTCGATGCTGATCGCCACGAGAACGGTGAACGTCACGCAGAGCGGGACGACGCCGACACCGAGCCCGGCGCCGTCGCCATCGCCAACGCCCTCGGGAGGGTTCGACGGCACCTACGATTTCACGTACACGTTCCCCGTCGGCGGAGGACAGACGAGCACGAGGACGCTGACGGGCTTCTTCGTGGTCAGAAGCGGCCGGATCACGGCCAGCGACAGTTCGCTGACTGGCACGGTCGACAGCGCTGGCGGAGTTTCGTTCACGGGGTCCTGCCCCGTGCAGATGATTCCCGACCCGGGCTCGGCCTGGACGGGCACCATGACCGCGAGCCCGAGGGCGGGAAGCGGAACGTATCGCTGCAACTCGCCAAGCGCGATCACCGGCACCTGGCGAGTTGCGAACGCGCGGTAGACGTTACGGCTGACCCGGTGTGGCGCGATCCTTCAGCCGCGTGACGACCGCCTCCGGGAAGACGCCCATGATCGACGAGACGACGGCCGGCTTCAGGGTGAGGAAAATCTCGCACTGCGCGTCGAAGTCCGGCAGCCGGAGATCGCCGGCCGCGGCGGCGACTTCCGGACCCCAGCCCGCGAGAAACGCGCGCATGGCGGCCTCGACGTCCCCGTCGCGCCGCGCGGGCGGATCCGGGATCCACAGGTTCAACTGGAACGGCCCGGTGGTACCCGCCCGGACCTCCTCGACCCAGGCGCGGATGCCCGCCGGCGGCGTGGCGAGCGCGCCCATGGCGCCCATCCCCCCGGCGTTTGCCACCGCGATCGACAGGCTCGCCGGACAGGCGCTCGCCATCGGCGCGAGCAGAATCGGCGCTTTGAGGCCGTACAGGGCGCAAGACTGCGCTGCGCGATTCAGTGGTGTGCTCATGTAAAGTATTGGCCCTGATGGCATCCCTGCCCGACCGAATCGGGAACTTCGAGGTTCTCAAACAGCTTGGCGCCGGCGGCATGGGCGCCGTGTATCTGGGCCGCGACGCGGAGCTCAATCGCGAGGTCGCGATCAAGGTGATCCGCCAGGAGGTCCACGACCAGGAGGTCCTGGACCGGTTCTTCCGCGAGGCGCGCGCGGCCGCGAAGCTGCGGCATCCCAACATCATCACCATTTACGCGAGCGGCCAGCACGAGCACCAGCCCTACATGGTGCTGGAGTTCGTGGACGGCGACTCGCTGGCCGACATCATCAAGGAGCGCCGGCAGCTCCCGCTGTCGGACAAGCTCGCGTACATCGATCAGATTTGCGCCGGCCTCCACTTCGCGCACAAGGCCGGCATCGTCCATCGCGACATCAAGCCGGCGAACATCATGGTGGACCGCGAGGGCGTGGTCCGCATCCTCGACTTCGGCATCGCGCGGATCGAAGGATCCGCGATGACGCAGGACGGCACGCTCATCGGCTCGCTCAACTACATGTCGCCGGAGCAGATGATGGGGCGCGCGGTGGACCACCGCAGCGACATCTTCT
This sequence comes from Acidimicrobiia bacterium, assembly GCA_016871375.1. Lineage (GTDB taxonomy): Bacteria > Acidobacteriota > Vicinamibacteria > Vicinamibacterales > UBA2999 > VFYY01. The sequence continues at coordinate 6,274 of VFYY01000013.1, read as the reverse complement.
CGGTCGGGTCTGTTGCGTACGAGCTGCTCTGCTACCAGCAGGCGTTCAAGGGGACGCTCAACGACGGCCTGTACCACCGGCTGCCGAACGAGGACCCGCCGCCGGTGTCCTCGATCAACCCCGAGGTGCCGCCGGAGATCGAGCAGGTGGTGAACCGCGCGCTGATGAAGGCGCCGGACGCGCGCTTCCAGAACCTGGCGGACATGCGCGCCGCGCTCGGCGTGGCAGGAGCCGGCAGCCTGGGCACGCCGGAGGAGCGCACGGTCGCCATCCGCAAGCAGGGTGCGCCGGGCGGTGGCGGCGGCGCGAGCTCGCTCGACTTTCTCTTCGAGACACCGCCCGAGGCGTACCAGACCGTGAACACGTCGGCGGACTGGCTGAGCAGCGACAGCGCGAACGCGCTGCGGGCGTCCACGGCGGAGATGTTCAATACGCCGGCCGCGGAGCCGCAGATGCCCGCGTCGCAGATGGACGCGCAGATGCCGGCGTCCCAGGTCGAGCCTCAGGAACCGGCCTCGCAGATCGAGCCGCAGGTGCCCGCGTCACAGATCGATCCTTCGCCGCAGCGGCCGCCAGTCGAAGCCAGGCCCGCCGCCGCACCGGCGACCGTCGTCCAGCCGCCCACCGTCTCGCGCCCCGCGACCGTGTCGAGCCCGGCGACGGTCTCGAAGCCGCCGACGGTGTCGAAGCCACCGACAGTGGCGAAGCCTGCCACGGTGGCCAAGGCCCCCACGACGCAGACGAAGCCGTATGTGCCGCCGCCGGAAAAATCGGGCGCCGGAAAATGGATCGGGATTGGCGTGGGGCTGCTGGCGATCGTCGGCGGCGCGATCGTCGCCATCCCGCGCCTCACGGAGCAGCCGGACCCGGTGGAGGTCGAGCGCCCGCGCGTCATCGAGACGCTGGAGCGCTTCCGCACCGGCTACCGGACGAAGAACCTCGCCGGCGTGGCGGCGGCGTTCACGACGATGCCGGCCGGCCTCCGCGCGACCATGCAGAAGGAATTCGACCGGTGCATCGTGTACGAGGTGACGTTCTCCGGCATGCAGGTCGAGTTCAATCCCGAGGCCACAGCAGCCACGGTGAACGTCCGCACGGCGCACCAGTGCACGCCCAACTCGAACGATCCGCAGACCACCGTCACTCGCGACGAAGTGTTCGGTCTGCAGCGGCAGGGCGAGAGCTGGCTGATCGACTCCTTGTCGTCAGGCCCGGCCCGCTGACGCAATCACCCGCCGGTACTCCGGGAAATAGCGCTCGATGACGCTCAGCTCGAAGCGGGACAGGATCGCTTCCTTCGGCTCGCGCTCCAGAAGGAACCTGAAGGACGCCTCGAGCAGTTCCTCAGGCGTTGCCCCCGGTGCGTAGTGCTCGACGTCCGACGGCCACACCGTCACCGCGTGCGTCGTCGTCCCGCGCCCGTCGTCCACGGTGACGTCATAGACGTCGCCGTCGCGATGGCAGACTGTGATGTCGGTCATAAAGACGAATGGCCGATTTCCCAGAGGGAAAACCGGCCAGATTCGCGCATGTGTGGTCGGGGCGACTGGATTTGAACCAGCGACCCCTCGGTCCCGGCCCAGGGTAGTACCCGGGTAGTGATTCTGTCGTGCCAATCGCCTGCCTTCGCCGCGCATCGCCGAGAGGCCGAACTGTCGTCGGCGCTAGAATGAACGTATGACACTCAAGGCTCGAGTCAAAGCCGGCCGGTTAGTGGTTGATGAACCGACGGATCTGCCCGAAGGCACCGAAATCGAGCTGTTGCCTCTCGATCCTGGAGATTGGCTCGACGAAGAGGATCGCGCCGCTCTGCACAAAGCGTTGAGGGATTCGGAAGAGGACGTGAAGGCCGGACTTGTCGTTGACGCGGACGCCGTAGTCATTCAGCTTCGATCGAGTTGAAAGGCACAATCGCCGTCCTAATGTCAGGCGGTGGCTCCACAGCACTTCTTATACTTCCGCCCGCTGCCACAAGGACATGGTTCGTTTCGACCTGGTTTTCGATGCGATCGAGGCACCCCGTCCGCCGCGGACGCCTCGGCGAGCACACGGGCAATCGAGCGGCCCAGGCGCGCGTATTCACCGAGAGCGTTCGGAAACACCCGACGAATCGTCGTTGCCAGCGTCTCGAATGACTGCCCAGGTGCACTCTCCCTCTGAAGCGCCCCTGCGATGTCACGCGACGCAAAGAAGCTGAGCGTCAGTAACATCGACGCGAACTCTTCATCAAGTTCCTCCGGAACGTACGCCTCTCAGAGTTCTTCGAGCCATCTGTGCCCCTTGATGAAGCCGCGCGACCACTGCCCGACCGGCGCGTCGGCATCCAGGTTGGCGAGGAGGTGGTCACGGAACACACAGTCTGCTGGCAAGGCGGCTGTTTCTTCGCTGACGCCTGCGTTGATTGCGTTGTACAGCGACATGAGCTCGCCGACGACCAGCTTCGCTTCGTCGAGGCTGGCATATTGAGGCTCGGACTCGCCGAATACGATCGGCATCCATTCGGAAGGCGGGATCAACTCGGGCGCGCTCGTGACAGCAAAGAGAAAGCCCTGAAGTTCGTGATAGCGGAGAGTATCGGCGGGCCGCATCGGATCGGCGAGAAACGTCTTCAACAGGGTGCTCTGCACTCGTGACAGGTCCGGCTGGCCACCCGCGGCTGCGTTAGAATGAGCATTATGAAGGTCACCATCGACCTGCCGGAAGACATTTCGGCGGCCCTCCAGGGTCGTTGGGACGACGTCCCGAGGCGCTCCCTTGAAGCGATTGCCATTGAGGGATATCGGATTGGTGCATTGACGGAGGCGCACGTGCGTCGGCTGCTGCGGCTCGATACCCGCTTCCAGGTGCACGCGCTGCTCAAGGAGCACCACGTGCCGATGCGCTACACGGCGGCAGACCTCGAAGACGATCTCCGCACGCAGCGAGAGCTGGGCGTTCTGCCCGGACGATGATCGTCGTCGCCGACAGCGGTCCACTCCACTACCTGATCCTGCTCGAGCTCGCTGATCTGCTTCGGCGTTTATACGGTGAAGTTGTCGTTCCAGAAGCGGTTGCGAGAGAGCTTGCGGTGGCGTTGGCGCCGCGCCCGGTGCGAGATTGGATGTCGCGTCCGCCGGATTGGTTGCGTGTCGTGCCGGTCGAACGTGCGCGCGTCGAGGAAATCACGGACGAACTCGATCCCGGCGAGCGTGCAGCCATCGCGCTGGCGGCCGCCATGCGCGCCGACCTGTTGCTGATCGATGAGGCTGGGGGACGCGCCGAAGCCAAACGCCGCAACCTCCGCGTGACCGGAACACTTGGTGTTCTCCGCGCCGCCGCGGAGCTCGGCGTCGTGAATGTGCCCGACGTGATCGCTCGGCTCAAGGCGACCAGCTTCTATACGGACGACGCGCTCCTCAAGTCCACTTTTGGCCGATGGCTCGACTCATGACGGAGGATTCGTGACGCCCAGGGTGCTCGCTCGTTGTCCTCCTCCGCCGGAAGCCTGACACCCAGGATGCGCCCTCGTCGTTCAGCATCGCTGACAATCTGTTCGAGCTGCCCGCGGGGAATGGGCCGCATCGAAGAAAGGAACGCCCATTGATCGGTATGCGGGACGCCGAAGGCGTTGACGAACACGCTGTTTCCTGCGCCGCGTGCGTTCTTCTGAAGCGGCAACGCGATCAGATTGCCGAAGCCGCCATGCGGCAACGTGTCCTGATTCGGAAACAGACGGTCGTACGAATCGAACCCGAGATCGGGCCGGCGCTCCATCGTCTCGGTCAGGATGTGCGCGCCGAGCAAGCGGGCGAGCGCCGCCGGAACCGCTTCATCGAAGAACAGCCACACGTGGCTGCCTCGGCCCGACCGGGATCGCTCGAGGGCCGCCGGAAGGTCCACTCGGCGGCACGTCTCCATGAACGCCGCTGCATCCTCTAGCCAGCTGCCCTTGTCGAAATCCACGGCCAGGAAGAAACAGGTCTCGTCCAGAAGCATGGGGTACACGCCGGCGACGAACGGCTGCCCCGCGGCGTCGCGTCCCGACAGGTGCCATCGAATCACGTCATCGGTGACTGGCAGGAACCGCCGATTCGGGCACTCGGCGCACCTGATGCGCGGCTTCTCGCAGATGCCGGGCACCCATTCGTTGGCGCAGGCGGGGGCGTACCCCGACTTGCCCGTCTTTCGACTCTCGAACCGACGCGGGTAGACGTCCTCGCGCCCGCGGAAGAGCGACCGGAACAATGCGATCTTCTCGTCGGCAGATGAGAGTTGGGTGACGCCGACGTGAATTGGACCGGGCAGATTCATGCGCCTCGAGTGGCGGATGATGGCATCGTCACCAATGGCGATCAACCGACCAATGTCACTGGGCGTGACTCACCGCGACACTCACCACGATCGGATAGCGTCAGAGTCGTACTTCCTCGGCGAAACGGCGAGGACAGGACGAGTCGCTTCGGATCGAAGCGAAGAATCTCGAAAGAATTCGACCGGTCGGGGAATGTAGAGGTCTGACCGCTCGGTTCTGCACCGAGCGTCCCGGAGCCTCCGGCTTGCAGATTCCCTCAGGAACCATGAACGAATGGTCGGGGCGACTGGATTATCTCCCCTACCCCGGCAGGTCAGCGAGGAAATCTTCGACCGGCCACACTTCGATGTCATCGACGCGTTGGCGGCGCGTCCCGAGGAACACGACGATCCGTCGCGTGACCTTGCGCGCGTGCTCGGCGAAGGCGACGAACCCCTTCAGGTCACGTGAATCCACCTGGCGCGACGCCTTCACGTCGATCGCCCAGTGCTCCCGGCCCACCGACAGGACGAAGTCGAGCTCAGCGCCGCGCCGCGTGCGGAAGTGCTGCACGCGCGCCTCCGGCCAGATGGTGCCCTCCCGCCGCCGCAGCTCCAACCCGACCAGGTGTTCGAGCAGCAGCCCGCGCTCGTCGTCGAGCGGCCGATCGAGCGGGCGCCGCAGAATCGCGTTCCGCACGCCGATGTCGAAGAGCAACAGCTTCGGATGCGCCACGAGACTCGCCCGATCTGAACCGCGCCAGGCCGGGATCCGAAAGAGGATGAGCGTGTCCTCCAGCACATCGAGATACCGGCGAGCCGTCTCGTAGCTCACGGCGGCATCACGTGACAAGGCGTTCAGGTTGACGACGCGGCCGGATGACGCCGCAGCCAGGTCCAGCAGCCGCGCGTAGCCGCCGATGTCGCGCACCAGCGCTTCGGCCTGAATCTCCTCGCGAAGATACGCATCCACGTAACTGCGCAGTGTGAGTGATCGACTTTCGGGATCGCGGTCGCTGTAGATGCCAGGCAACGTGCCATGCGCGAGGACGCGGTCGAGATTGAAATCTGATTGAAGCTCGCGCGCCATCAGCGGATGCAGGTACTGCAGGACAATGCGTCCCGGCAGCAAGTTCGCGTGGCCGCGACGCAGCTTTCGCGCGCTCGAACCGGACAGAAGGAATCGAAACCGCCGCGGGTGAGCATCGACGATCGCCTGGATGCCGTCGAGAAGGGCGGGCACCCGCTGAACTTCATCGATGAACACGGTCTTGACGTGTGCCGGCGCCGCCGCCAGCTCGGCTTCCAGACGTTCGGGCTGGGCCACGTACTCCCGGAACGTGGCAAGGCTGGCGAGATTGAGCGTCAGATCCGGTGCGAGTGACCCGAGCAGCGTGGACTTTCCGACCTGCCGCGGGCCAAGGAGGAGAGCCGAATGGCGATCCTCCTTCAGGCGAGGGCCAATCAGTCGTTCATACACGTAGGTAAAATATCGATAATTCTACCCACACGCAAGACCAGCCTCGAGGTCACCGACCAAGCGTCGCCGAACACTGCCGTCAATCGCCCGAAGCTGGTGCGCGTACGACGTAGCGGCTGGCAGCCTTTTTCAAGTCCCGCGGCAGTTCCTCACGCAGCACGCGACGCAGAGTTGCCTCGAGCGGTTCGCGTTGCGTCTGAATGTACTCTCGGAGGGCAGCATTGATCTGCGTCTGATAACTGCCGCCGCCAGATGCATGTACCTGCTTGCGGAACCACTGCAGCACGTCGTCGTCGATACGGATGGTGATCCGCGTTTTTCCCGCCGGCGCCTTCAGGACCGGACCACGCTTCCCAGCGCTAAAGTCGTACCGTGCCTTCATCGCTCTCCCCCGTACTGCTTGCGCTCCTGTGGCGTTGCCTTGTGTGGGTTCCGGAAATTCTGGCCGCTGGATTCCGGAAATTCTGGCCGGTGGATCTGATGCCCCAGGTGAGGTCGGGTCGTCAAGCCCGAGGTGCTTGGTGC